>NZAK01000133.1 GCA_002687515.1 Rhodospirillaceae bacterium | reverse complement strand
GTATCCTTCCTTGGCTTCGGGCAAGTGGTGAATGCAATAATCACCAGGATACGCCGCCTTCATTTCAACGCCATACACAAGATTCGGTTATAGCTCAAAACAGCGCCCCATTTTCTTTGCCAAATTTCCGCTAAATTATTCGGCCGCTGCGGCACTGGCGGGATCGCTGCTCGCCTCGGTCTGCGGCGCCGGCTCCCCGGTTTGCCACACGGCCTCGTAAATGGCGATCGGTTCCTTGAAGCCCTTCATTTCACGGGTGCCCCGGTTTTGGAACTGGATCGCCTTGCCTTGGCAAATGCCTTTCACGGTTTCCGACACAAAGATCTGGTAATTGGCGGCCTTGTCAACGATGCGGGCGGCCAATTGCACGGTGGTGCCGAACAGGTCGTCATCCTCGACAATCGGCTCGCCGGCGTTGATGCCGATCTTCACGCCGAGGGGAACCGCCGGATTGTTGGCATTGTCCTGAGCGACCTTGCGCTGGATATAGATGCCGGCCTCGACCGCCTGCGCGGTATTGGCGAAGGACGCCATGATGCCGTCGCCGGTGTGCTTAACCTCGCGGCCTTGATAGGTGGTCAGCGCGGCGCGCACGATTCGGTTGTGGGTGCGGACCACCTCTTGCGCGGCGGCATCGCCATGGACCTGCGTCATGTTGGTGGAGCCGACGATATCGGTGAACATGACGGCGATTGTTCCGGCCGATGATTGGTCGTCGGTTTTGCGCGTATTCCATTCGTCCAAGGCCTTGTCCATCATCATGGCGGCGTTGGCGCTGCCGCGCATCTGCGACTGCATGGCATCGCGGCCGGCTTCTATCATTTCCAAATATTTAGGATTGCGCAGATAATCTTCGTAGGTCGCGGTAAATTTCTTGGCCTGCTCGCGGTTGGTTCCGAGGACGCCGACGCTGTCAATGAGGATGGACTCCAGTTCTTCCTCGGTTAATTCCTCCGATTGGCCAAGGGCTTCGCAGGCGCCGGCCATATAAAGGTTCACACCGAATTTCGAGAAGGTGTCCAGCTTCGGCCGTGATGTCATAACCGATTCGAGGCCGCGGCTGAGGAAAGTCATCAGCGTCACCTTTTGCTTTTCGGCGGCGACCGACAGCGTCGAGGGCTTTTCCGCTTCGCTCTCCTCGCCATCCGATTCCAGCGATGCGGCAAGCACGTCGTCGAGGTCGGATTCTTCGTCCTGATTGATCAGGCGCGCCTCCTCTTCCGCGCGCCTGGCCTTTTGCCTGGTCAGCGCATCCTTTTGCGCTTTCGTCAGCTTCGGTGGTTTGAGGGTTTCCTTCCATAGGGCTTTCTCGCTTGCCTCGAAATGCTTGATGTTCCCGGATCCGGTCAGTTCTTCTTTCGAAATAAAGGCATAACCGGAAGCGGCCAGGCTGAGGATGAAGCCCACCAAAAATACGATGAAAAGGAAATTCGAATAGTTGGCGCGGCCGATGACGCCGCGCAGTTCCGGCAATTCGGCGACGGCCAGCGCGATCACCCAAGTCACCATTCCCGATATGAAGAAACTGGCGATTCCGATAATGGCGATCTTGGCGAAAACACTGCCGATACTGCGCATCGGCGGTTGCGGAACCGGCGCCTGCCTAGCCTGTTCAGCCATAGCCATGTGTCCGGTTGCTGTTCCGATGGAACGCTTGCCGGTTTGCCGATCCCATCAATGCCGTACCCAGGAAATTCAGCGTCAAATCTTTCCCTAATCGGCGCCGACGATCAACGACCGCGCCGCCCGAATTTCAATAAGTTCAATCAGTTAGACGGTGAAACTTAGTCCAATCTGGAAAAAATATCAATTCAAGGGCGAAATTCAGCGCAAATGCCGAAAGCTGGCAACAGGCCGCGAATAGATTTTGCCCGCCCAGATTTGCACCGGTATTCGAAAGGCGCCGGACCATCAATCCCGCGCCTTTAAAAAAAACCTTTAAAAACAAACTATTGCTAAGATTTTAGCCCGATACCCTGGAAGCGTTTGTTGAATTTGGCAACCTGTCCGCCGCTGTCCACCAGGCGATGCTCGCCGGTCCAGGCCGGGTGGGTCTTGGCGTCGATGTCCAATTTCAAGCTATCGCCGGCCTCGCCCCAGGTCGATCGGGTCGTGAACTCGCTGCCATCGGTCATGACCACGGTGATTTCGTGGTACTCCGGGTGAATGTCTTTCTTCATCGCATCTCTCCAGCGAATAGGGCGGCCACAGGGCGGTGTGTATAGCCGAGCCCGGACCGGGGCGCAAGTCCAATACCGCGGCGCGCGGCGTCAGGCGCCCGGACTGCGCGCCCAATCGGAGCCCTTGGTGTAACTGACGACCAGAACAACCGCCATGATGACGGCGCCGGTGATGAACGGCCAGTCCATTCCGGCGAATGCGAACAGGTAGCCGGCCCCCGCCGGTCCGGCGGCCCGGGCGAGCGTTGATGCCGACCGGCCAAGGCCGAGAACGCCGCCGCGCACGTCCTCCGAGGCGCCCAATGAAAGCTCGCTGTTGAGGGCCGGGGTGACGACGCTGAATCCATAGGTGGCCACGATCAGCGCCACCATCATGAATGGCAGGCTGTCGGCGGCGGGCAGCAGCGCAAGCCCAATGGCGAGCGCCACAAAACCCTGACGGATCAGACCCAATTCACCGAAGCGGCGCGTCAAGCGGCCGACCAGGCCACCTTGAATCAATGCCGATATCAACCCTAGAAGCGCGAATACATAACCGTTCTGCATGACACCCCAGCCGAATTTGCGCTCCGTCCACATGGCGAAGGTGGCTTCCAGACCGGCGAATACGAATACCGCCAGGAAGGTCAGTACCAGCATGGTGCGGGTGCCCTTGTCACGCATCGCCTCAATGAAGGCCCGCCGCCGCTCGGGCCCGCTTTGCCGGGCGAGCCGCTGGCGCAGCTCGGGCGACAATGATTCCTTGAGGGTCGCAAAAGACAATATCAACGCGGTGCCCGAGAATCCGGCGGCGGCAAGTGCCGGCAGCTGGAAATCCGTTTGCGCCGGATCGGCGCCGGCCAGAATGCCGCCGATGGCGGGGCCGGCAATGAATCCCAGCCCGAACGCGGCGCCGATCAACCCCATGCCGCGGGCGCGGTCATTTTCGTCGGTGATATCCGCCATATAGGCGAAGGCGCTGGAAATACTGCCGGCCATCAGGCCGGCGAGGGTGCGTGAAAGATACAGATCCGCAAGATCGGCCGCCGATGCCAGCCAAAGATAGGCCGCCAAGGTTCCCGCCAGGCTGATCAGCAGGATCGGCCGGCGCCCGAAGCGATCGCTCAACCGGCCCCAAAGCGGCGCTGTTGCGAATTGGGAGAGGGAGTAGACCGCCATGATCATCGTGACTTGATCGGGCGAAGCATCGTAATGCTCGGCATAAAATGGCAGCAGCGGAATGACGATGCCGAAACCGACCAGGTTGATGAAAACGATGACGAAAAGGGTGTACATTTGGGTGTTGAGGGGGGGGCGGATCGCCGGGGAAGCTACTCTAAATCAACGCTGCGTGAATTTCAGTTCGATCCGCCGGTTGCGCCGATAAGCGATTTCGTCATCCCTGGGATCGATCGGTTGAAATTCGCCAAAGCCGGTGGCCGCCAGGTTTTTCGATGTAATGCCTTCATCGACCAGGAACTTGACAACCGAAATGGCGCGCGCCGTGGACAGTTCCCAATTGGACGGAAAGCGGGCGGTGGCGATGGGGATTTTATCGGTATGCCCGTCGACGCGCAGGATCCATTCGATCTTCGGCGGTATTTTCAGGGATAACTCGCGCAATGTTTCAGCCAGCTGGCCGATTTGTGCCCGGCCCTCGGGACCCATTTCGGCCGAACCCTTGGCGAACAGAACTTCCGATTGGAACACGAAGCGGTCGCCGACGATGCGGATACCCGGCTGGTTGCCCAGAATATCGCGCAGCCGGCCGAAAAATTCCGACCGGTAGCGCGCCAGTTCCTGGACTTTGCTGGCCAGGGCGGCATTCAGCCGTTTGCCCAGATTGGCAATGCGCACCCGCTGCTTTTTCGCCAGCGCCTCCGATGCATCCAGCGAGTTGGCGATTTTGGCGATCTGCTGACGCAAGATCCGTATTTGCTTGTTGAGAAGCGCTACTTGGGCGCGGGCGCTCTCGGACAGGCGTTTTTCGGTGATCAGTTTTTCATCGCGGTCGGCCAGCCTGGTCAACATCTCCCTGACGCGGGTCTCCAAATCCTCGCGCAGGGCCTTCAAGGATTCGATCTCGCGGTTAAGGAGGCTGATCGCGGCAACCTGTTCGTTTATTTTTGACTTATCGGCCAGAATTTTCTTGAAGGCCCGGCCGAGCTCGGTTTTGACTTTTGCCGCCTGTTCCTCGGCCGTTTCCGCCCTTAATAGCACCGACTTCAATTGTTGCGTCAAATCCTCGCGCGCCGTGATCGAAGATTGCAACTCCGTCGACAGTTCGGAAACTTGACCGCGCAGATCGGTGTTCGCCTTGCGCTCCAGCGAGAGAAGGTCGGCCAGCTCGCTGACCTGCCCGCGCAACCGTTCCAGGGCCTGGTTGCTGCCCGATAGCTCCTGGCTGGTGAAGAACTGGGCGATGACGAAGATCATCAATAGAAAGATGATGACCATCAAAAGCGCCGCCAGCGCATCGACATAACCCGGCCAGATATCGGATCGGTATTGTTCGCGGCGCGCCAGGGAAGCCATGACCGCGGGCTATTCTTCGCGGGTGCCGATGGATTGCGCCGCGATGGTGCGCGCCAGAAGCTTGATCTCGCTCCGCACCTGTTGGATCAGGTCGTCGCGGCCGGCCCCGATTTCTTCCAACAATCGGGCGACATAGACGTCCAGGTTGCGGATGTGGGCTTGCGTCGCTTCGTCGATGCCGCCGGCCCGATGCCGGTCGACATCGGCAAGTTTTTCCAGCGTGGCGCGCAACTGCGCCTGGTTTTCGGCAAATCCGGTGAGCAGCGTTTGTTCCAAACGCATCTGATCGCCGAGCGTGCCCAACTGCTCGGTCAGCTTCATCAAGCTGGCATTGCTCTGAATGTTGCTTTCCTCGCCGCGCGCCAGTGTCCGCTGCAAGTTTTCGAGGTTTTCGGCGGTTTGCTCCAGCAGCGCCTGGACATAGGCTGGAACCGACTGATCACCCTCGGCGGTCAGGCCGCCGGCCGATAACCGGGTTAGGCTCGACAGCCATTCTTCCAGATCGTTGTAAAAGCGGTTCAGCGCCTGGCCCGCCTGCAGATCCAAAAAACCAAGCACCAATGATCCGGCCAAGCCGAACAGAGAAGTCGAAAATGCCGTATCCATGCCCGAGAGCGGCACGGCAAGCCCGGATTTCAGGCTGTTGAACACGGTCGTGACGTCGCCGCCGCCGACCGACAGACCGTTGATCACGTCGCTGATCGAGCCGATGGTCTGCAACAGGCCCCAGAACGTGCCCAGAAGGCCGAGGAAGATCAAAAGCCCGATGGTGTAACGCGACAGATCGCGCGATTCGTCGAGCCTGGAGGCGATGCCATCAAGCAGCGAACGCATGGATAGGGTGGACAGGCTGAGCGTATCCTTGCGCTCGCCGAGCATGGTCGCCATCGGCGCCAGAAGTTTTGGCTGGCGGGTTTCCGAAATGGCCGGGCCGGCGCGCCGGAAAGTCTCGATCCAATGAACTTCCGAATACAGCCTCAGAACCTGGCGGAAATTATACGCGATACCCAGAATCAAAACGCCGACGATCAGGCCGTTGAGGCCGAAATTGGCGGCGAACGCCCGTTGCAGGGGCTCGATCAGGATCACGCACAGGATCACCACGGCGGTAAGAAATACCGCCATCCGAATGACATATCGCTGCGGCGAATTCATATTCGGCGCACCACCGGCGCCCTCAGCCGTGTCACCCGGGAAGCCGCCGCCAAATGGATACGATGAGGCAAGGCTTGGCTCAGCGCTGGATAAGTTTCAGATCGACGCGGTTGGGCTGGCCGCCGGGCACCTTGTTGCCGAGGGCGCGGACATCAATACGCGTCGAGCGCAGGCCCTTGCCGATTAGGTAAGAACGGATGGCAAGTGCCCGCGAAAGCGACAGCCGGCGCGCCTTGCTTGCCGACAACTCGTTGCCGCCGGCGTAGGCTAGCAACTGCATCCGAACCCTGGGCTGGCCCTTTAGCTGCTTCGCCAACGAATTCAAGCGTGCCTTTCCGGCATCGCGAAGAATGGCGTCGCCCGAACTGAAGGCAATCGATACCGCGCCGGGCTTGGCCGCCGCTTTTGGCGCCGGCTTCGGCAAGGCCGCCTGCTGCTGCGCGCTGGGTTGCGCGGCCGGAATTTTCGCTGCCGGCTTGGGCGCGGTGACGGCTGGCGGCGGCGTCACATCGGGTTTGCGCGGCGGCGCGGCCGAGGCAGCGGGCGTGGTCTTGGCCACTTGCTTCTGGGCCACTTGCTTCTGGGCCGGCTTCGGCGATGACGCCGCTTTCGGGGCACGCGCCGGCGGCGTCAATGCCTTGGCTGGCTTCTTGCTCATGGGTTCCGCCGTGCGTACAACCTTGGGCCGCGACGGTGGTTTTCTGATCGGCTGGGTCTTGGCTGGTCGGGTCCGGGCTGGTCGGGCCCGGGCCGGCCTTCGCGCCCGCCTGGTTTTTTTTGCCGCGCGTCCCGGGCGGCGCAATTTGACTTCCGGCAGCGTCAGAAGTGACGAACGGACGGCGCCGCTCGGCGGGCGCGACACCAAAAGCCGGGATCGCGGATATCGGGATGGCGGTTCCATCAGCCCGCCGGAAGTCGGGATTGCGAGGGAGCTCGAGCCGGGCGCGGCAAGACCCGGCGCCGGGCGCCTTGGCGGGGCGCCGCCGTCAAGAACCGTCAAGTCGATATACACTTCGTTGCTGGACCCCCATGGACGAAGTTGTGCATCCGCGCGCCCGGCGCCGGCAACCAAGCTCAAGGCCAGGGCGGCGATGCCGAACACGCCGGCCCGGCCGACAAGCGCAACGCGCCTTCGATCGATGAACGGCGGCAATTTCGTCGTCATTTTGCGCTCCCCTCGCAGATGCCTTCGGCGCCGTTCGGACGCCAGGCGCCATAGGCGCAAGTCGAAAAGCATTTCTCAGCGACTCACCGTTCCAACAATAGCCAAGCGGCGGACGCCGCACAACCGGTTAGCGATGTTCCAGCCGACAGGTTTTCCACATGCCCGGCGCTTCGAAGGGTCGCCGATTAATGCCTAAATGTGGCAAAATTGAGCCGTTTCCTGTCTTCGAACCAAGCCTTGCCAAATATTTCGGATTGACGCGTGGCTTCAAATTTAACCACACTGCTGGGTGGGAGGCTAAAGCCATGAAACGCTTGATCACCGGGGCGGCGGCACTGGCCGCTATCTGCATTTCCAATCCGGTGTCCGCGGATGCCATCGACGGCGACTGGTGCCATGCGGCCAGCGGCAAGCATCTCAATGTCGACGGGCCGACGATCATCACGCCAGGCGGCAAGCGCATCGAGGGCGATTACCACCGGCACGGCTTCAGCTACAAGATTCCGGCGGGCGAGAAGGCGGCCGGCGCCACCGTGAACATGACCCAGCAGGACGAGCAAACCATGCACCTGACCGGCGGTTTCGCGGGCAACGCGGTGCAGGAATGGCGGCGCTGTTCACGGCCCACCAGCTAGCGGATTTGGTAAAGGAGCGGACAATTGGATGATTTAACCGGCAAATGCGCTTTCGTCACCGGCGGCGCCAGCGGCATCGGGTTCGGCATGGCGGAAGCGTTAGCCGGTGCCGGCATGAAGGTTGTGATCGCCGATATCGAGGCCAATGCCCTTGAACAAGCGGCGGCGAAATTGAAGTCTTCGGGCGCCGCCGTCCATGCCATCCAGCTTGACGTTACCGACCGGGCGGCCATGGAAAGCGCCGCCGCCGATGCGGAAGAAGCCTTCGGCGCGGTCGATGTGGTTTGCAACAATGCCGGTGTCTGCTGGCGCGGATTTATGACCGACGCCAGTTATGACGATTGGGATTGGGTCTTGGGCGTCAATCTTGGCGGCGTCGTCAACGGCATCCGCACCTTCGTTCCGCGCCTGATTGCGCGCGGCGAAGGCGGGCATGTGGTCAATACCGCGTCGATGGCCGGGTTAATGGCGAGCCCCGGCAATTCGGTTTATTGCACGTCCAAATTCGCAGTGGTCGGCCTCAGCGAGGGCCTGCGCAAGGAATTGGCGCCCAAGGGCATCGGCGTCACCGTGCTGTGCCCGGCGGCGGTCAATACCAACATCAACCGGGCCGAACGCAACCGGCCGGCGGAGCTCGGCGATACCAGCGCCGCCATGGACGCGGAAGCGCTGCACCTGCTGGACAGATCTTTCCTCGGCGGTACCGATCCGCGCGATCTCGGCGCCATGGTCGAGGACGCCATCCGCCGCGATCTGCCCTATGTTATCCCGCACCAGGAATACAAGGGCGCCTTTCGCGGCAAGGTCGACGGCATCCTCGATATTTGGAACGACGATGAACCGCCCGAGACGCGCCTTGCCGGCGCCCAATTGCGCCAGCAGGCGTTCGCCAGAATGCGGGATCGTTAAAGCGGTAAAGCAACGGAGGCCGGTTATGCGGCGGATTGCAGCCTGGTTACCGATATTGACCCTGAGCGCCTGTCTCTCGTTCGGTAACCTCGACGATGTATCGGAGCCGCCCAAAGACAAACCCTTGGTCTTTGGCTCGGTCCGTGTGTTTGAAGGTGAAACGGAAAAGAAGTGGCCGCGCAATTACCTGGCGGGCACCCATTTCTGGCTGCTCGTCCTGGCCAAGGATGCGGGCCGGGCGAAAAGCTACCGGCTCGGTGCGGCGCGCGAATTCTATTGGGCGCTGGCGCCGGGCGAATACCACCTGCTCGGCTTCATAATGCGCAGTTTCAAGCGCGAAACCAGCGGCCGGTTATGGGCAAGTTTCACGGTGCCGGCGGGCGCCGGCGCGGTCTATATCGGCGATCTGGCGATCCGGCTCGCGAACGGCGGTGTGAGCACCAAAATCGGTGATAATTTCGATCAAAATTCAAGCACTCTGGCCAAGAAATTTCCGCGCTTGAGCGCACCGCCGGAAAAGGCGGTCATGAAGATGGTCGCCGACCAGGGAACCTTTACCGAGGTTGTCGACGGCTGCGACGAAAGCTGGGGCATTCAATGCACGGAGAATTACCAGGGTGTCGGCCCCAAATACCCGGTGACCGGCGGATCGCCTTTCGGGATCGTCAGCAGCCTGACCCCGGTTTTGGGATGGCAGCCTTCGACCAAGGCCGGGGTCGGCTATGACCTTGTGGTTTTCGAAGAAGTACACTTTACCTACGGCTTACCTACGGCCTCGGCGCCTTCGCCGCAAAGCTGCCGGGGCCGGCGGTGATCTACCGGCAAAACCTGACCGCTCCGCAATTCGAGCTGGCCGAGCCGCTACGGCCGGAGACAAATCATTATTGGTCGGTGCGGCTGCGCCGCGGCGAGACGGTCACGGCATGGTCCAGATACCGGAAAACCGGATTTTACCTGCCCGCCTGGGTGGAAAACAAAGGGCCTTGGTTCGTCTTCGCAACGCCCAAAAAACAATCCGGCAAATAGAACCGTTCCGGCCAATTCGGACCTTCGCTTCGGGGTTCGGTTAACCTGTCCGTAATATTCGGGGCGTAAACCGCAACCAGACGTGTTGGGAGAGACCCGATGAGCAGGAAATCCGCGATCAAGATAACGCTGGCCGGGTTCGGCCTCGCCGTTTCGCTTTTGATGTCGGCAACGCCGGCCTCGGCGGCGGCGCAAAGCGCCATCGACTTTACCAGCCACTGGGCCGGATTTGCCGCGCTCGCCGTGTTTTTCGTCGCCTATCTGCTGGTCATCGGCGAAGAAAACCTGCACCTGCGTAAATCCAAGCCGGTGATGCTGGCCGCCGGCATCATCTGGGCCCTGGTCGCCGTTGCCTATGCCGGCGCCGGCGATACCAAGACGGCGGAAGAGGCGGTCCGCCATAACCTCCTGGAATTCGCGGAATTGTTCCTGTTCCTGCTGGCGGCGATGACCTTCATCAACACCATGGACGAGCGCGGTATCTTTGATGCGCTGCGCTCCTGGCTGGTTTCGCGCGGCTTTTCGTTCCGCGCCATATTTTGGCTGACCGGGCTTCTGTCTTTTGTCATCTCGCCGATCGCCGACAACCTGACGACGGCGCTCCTGATGGCGACGGTGATCCTTGCGGTCGGCGCCGGCAACCGGAAATTCATGGTCGTCGCCTGCGTCAACATTGTCATCGCGGCCAATGCCGGCGGCGCCTTCAGCCCCTTTGGCGACATCACCACGCTGATGGTCTGGCAGAAGGGGATTGTCGAGTTCTTCGAATTTTTCGCGCTGGTGGTTCCGTCGCTGGTCAACTGGCTGGTGCCGGCGATAATTATGAACTTCGTGCTGCCCGCCGGGAAACCCGACGCCATCGACCATCAGGCCATGCTGCAGCATGGCGCCTGGGTGGTGGCCGGATTGTTTATTCTGACCGTCGCCATGGCGGTTGGCGCGCATGGTTTCCTGCATCTGCCGCCGGTGATGGGCATGATGACCGGCCTCGGCCTCCTAAAGTTTTATGGCTATTACCTGAAGCGCCGCAATCATTTCTTCCCGTCGCCGCGCGAGGACGAGCTTGGCGAAATGGCGCTGGAACTGGAAACCAGCTCGGAACCCTTGCCCAGTGAAGGCAACGGCAACGAGCCCTTTAACATCTTCAAGGCGCTGGAACGCGCCGAGTGGGATACGCTGATGTTTTTCTATGGCGTCATCCTGGCCATCGGCGGCCTTGGCACCTTCGGGTACCTCACCCTCGGCTCCAACCTCCTATATGGCGATTTGGGTCCGACCACGGCCAATGTGCTGGTCGGCTTCCTGTCGGCCATCGTCGATAATATTCCGGTCATGTTCGCGGTGCTGTCGGTGTTGCCGGAAATGGATCACGGTCAATGGCTGCTGGTCACCCTGACCGCCGGTGTCGGCGGATCGATGCTGTCCATCGGCTCGGCCGCCGGGGTTGCGGTGATGGGCCAGGCGCGCGGCATCTATACCTTCGTTGCGCACCTGAAATGGTCGTGGGCCATCGTGCTCGGCTACGCCGCCAGCATCTGGGCGCATTTGCTGATCAACGCCGACAAATTTCAATAGCCGCGCAACGGCGCGCCATCGGAACGGTTTATGGCCGCGCCGCGCTGGATAAAAACCCGGGCCCGGTCAAATGGCGACCGGACCCGGGCATTCACTCTTCCCCCTCGCGAACTGGGACCATGCCTTAATTCCAGAGGCCGAAGCACATGGCGTTGCCGGTGCCGGCCAAGGAACGGTAGCATGGGATGTAATCGACCAACTGGAATTCGAGGCCGCTGCCGTCGGTAACGCTCATCGCCGCCACCCAATTCTTGATCTCCGAGGTGCCCGATTGCAGGTTGGATTCGGGCTCGGCCCGGAGCGCGTCTTCATCGCGATCGGTGATTGCATCGATCAGGCGCTGATCCAAATCCTCCTCGATGACGAAGTGGCTGAAGCCGCCCGATGCCGCGATGCCGACGCGTATATCGGCGTCCCAATTACGGATGGCGCGGCCCACTTCCTTGCCGAAATCCAGGCAGCGCCAGAGCGGCGGCTGGTTCGGCGCGAAGAAGGTGTTGAGGTAAATCGGCATGGTCGCCAAATTCGGCGTATCGCGCATATCGTCCAACAGACGGTGATAGTAGAAGCCGAATGCATGACCGATGCCATCCTCGGCGTTTTCGCGCGTCGACAGGTAATCGGATACCGACACGTCAAAGCCCCGCTGCACGACGCTGGTGATGACATGATTGGCCAATTCCGGCGCGCCGGTCAAGTTCATGTCCTGGTCCGGCACCCGCGCCCAATTGGCGACCGCCACACCGGGCGGCTGGGTGGCCAGCCTCTCTGGCGATACCTGTTTGAACGGCACCTCGGCGCCGTTGAAAATCAGGAATGCCGGTGAATTGTCGGTCAGAATATTTTCGCGCTGGTCGTCGCCGAATACGACAAGCACGTCAAGTTCCGCGTCCTTGATCTTTGCGCCGAGGAAATCGAGATGCTGCTGGTTGCGTTCGTGGCGCGCGCGCATGACCTCGGGCGAGATCTGTTCGGCGAAGTTCTCATCCTTGCGCATCTCCACCAGTTCGTCGAAGCTGTGGGTATCGCCCCGGTACCAGTGTTCCGGCATTTTTGCGTCGTCCTCGGCGCGCAGGTTCCATTGCTCCGGCTCGGTTGCCAGCAGCGGGCTGTGTGAAACACCGACGCCAAAAACGATATTCGCCATGATTTCTCCCATGTTCGCCGCGCCATTCAAGGTGGCGGGTCAGGTTTTAATCCGGTATTGCGGGACCGACGCTAACGGCGGTCAGGGAGGGTGACCTTGATATCGGTCAAATGTCGGCGGCGCGATGTAACCCCAAATTCCGAAAGGGCTATTTTCGCGCCTTGCGCAAGGTATCGCCGAGCGGCTGGTGCAGGGTTGGATTGGAGGCCAGGATGGTACCCGCCTCGAGGCGCATGTCGCGGCCGTCGATATCGGTGACCAGGCCGCCGGCTTCGCGCACCAGGATGATGCCGGCGGCAATATCCCAGGGCATCAGCCCCGATTCCCAAAATCCGTCATAGCGTCCGGCGGCGACAAAGGCCAGGTCGAGCGCCGCCGAGCCGAAGCGGCGGATGCCCGCCGACGCCCCCATGACGGCGGCCATTTCGCTCAGGAACCGTTGGTGATCCTGGTCGTCGCCCCGGCCCATGAACGGGATGCCGGTGGCGAAAACGGAATTATCCAAGCCTACCCGCGACGAAACCCGGAGCCGCCGGTCGTTGAGGTACGCCCCGTTGCCGGCCTCGGCGGTGAACAGTTCCTCGGTGATCGGGTTGAAGACGATGCCGGCGGTGATTTTGCCGTGCTCCTGCAGGGCGATGGACATGGCGAAATGGGCGATGCCGTGGACGAAGTTGGTGGTGCCGTCAATGGGATCGATGATCCAGCGCCGGTCCTGATCGGCGCCCTCGACGGCGCCCGCCTCTTCCATCAAAAAGCCGTAATCGGGCCGCGCCTTGGCCAACTCGCCGCGCAATATCTTTTCGGTCCGGATATCGGCGGCGGTGACGAAATCGGCCGGCCCTTTTTTGGAAACCTGGAGCTGGTCCACCTCGCCGTAATCGCGCTTCAGCTTCACCGACGCTTCGCGCGCCGCCCGGATCATGACGTTAAGGTTGGCGGAGCGCAGCGGCATCGGGTTCGGCTATCAATTGGTTTGCGGGCGGCGGCGGGCGGAGCGGTAAGCGCTCAGTCCTTGGCGCGTTCCACGTAGGAGCAATCGGCGGTGGCAACCACGATGCGCGTGCCCATTTCGATATGCGGCGGCACCGTGGTGCGCATGCCGTTTTCCAAAACCGCCGGCTTATAGCTGGAGGCCGCGGTCTGGCCCTTGACCACGGCGTCGGCCTCGACCACCGCCAGGGTGACATGATCGGGCAATTGCATGCCGATCGGTTCTTCCTCGAAACTTTCGATGATCACCGTCATGCCGTCCTGAAGATAGGCGGCCTGCTCTTCGCCGATGGCTTCGGTGGGCATGGTCACCTGATCATAGGTTTCGTTGTTCATAAAGGTGTGCATGTCGCCGTCGGAAAAAAGATACTGGTGCTCGTTCTGCTCGAGGCGCGCGCGCTCCACCGTTTCCGAGGAGCGGAAGCGTTCGTTGAGCTTGGTGCCGTTGCGGATATCTTTCAGTTCCACCTGCAAATAGGCGCCGCCCTTGCCGGGCTGGGTGTGCTGGATTTTTACCGCCCGCCACAGGCGTCCCTGGTGTTCGATCACCATGTTTGGGCGGATCGCATTGCCGTTGATTTTCATGGCGCTGGCCGTCTCTGAGTTTCACCTTGTTTGAATGCATCGGCGGCCCCGATGTCCGGGTACCAGCCGCGTTTTTCCTATCAGGTTGCACCCAAGGGAGCAAGGAAAGCCCGCTGCCGAGGCCGGCCGGCCCAGATATGCGTTCCGGGTCGTATTTTCTGGCGAACTCCTTTACAATAGGTCCTTCGAACCGGTACCGTTAGACAGTGCCTACCGGTCACGAACTCGAGATTCAACGATGCTTAAACGACTTTCTGGGGAGAAAATCATGAATATCAAATCCATCTTTGCAGGCATTTGCGCTACCTTGGCGATCCTCGCCGCGCCCGCCGTTCAGGCGGCGGAATGGAAACCGTCCGGACCGGTAACCCTGACCATCGGCTTCGGCCCCGGCGGCAGCACCGATACCATGGGGCGCCTGATCGCGGCCCATATCGAAAAAACAAAAGGCTGGACGATGGTCGTTAAGAACCGCGGCGGCGGCAGCGGCACGGTGATGTTAAAGGCCCTTATGCGGCAAAAGCCGGATGGTCTCAATGTCGGTATGGCGGTTTCCCTTGGGCCGATCATAGACGTCGCCACCCGCAAGACCACACCGTTCAAGCTTGATAGCTTCGACTATCTGGCGACCGTCACGTCCGGCCATCTGGTGCTGATCGCTAAGGGCGACACGCCCTATAACGATATTGCCGGGCTTGTTGCCTTCGCCAAGAAAAAAGGCGGCGTGCCAGTCACCTCGAACGGTAGATCCGGTAATTTAATTCTGCGTGTAATCTCGAAAAAAGCGGGCGTGGATTTGCGGGCGGTTCCCACCAAGGGCGGCGCCGAAAGCGTCAAGCAGGTCCTCGGCGGTCACGTCGCCGCCGGTTTCGACGGCGGCCGGCACATGAAATATCTGCCGACCGGCGATCTGAAAGTTCTGGCGACCATGAGTAAAAACCGCCACCCGATGGCGAAGGACCAGCCGACCCTACAGGAACAGGGCTATCCCTATCCGGTTGAGCCCACATGGTTCGCCGCCGCGCCCGCCGGTTTGCCCGCTAACGTGAAAGCGGCTTTGGCGGCAGCGTTCAACGACGCTATCTATTCGGCGGATGTGAGGAAGATTGTTGAGAAGCGGTTCCGGCTCAAGGTCAACAATCTCGGACCGGAGGGCACGACCAAACTGTTCAATACGGGATTTGATGACCTCAAAAGCCTGGTCGAGGCGGCGAAGTAGCATCGCATCCGGTTTGACTACTTAAGTTCAATGTCACTGGCCCGCGTACTCGGGGCAGCCAGCGCCGTTATCGGCGCTGGCTTTCTCCTTCTGCTCATTCCGTGGCAAACCGAAACGGTTCGTTCGGCGGCGCTTTTTCCGGGAACGTTTCCGACCGTGGCCGCCGTGTTGATCATCGTATCGGGCATCGTGCAATGGGCGAAGCCGACGGGCACCGCAATTTTCGAGCCTGACAAGATGCTGAAAGCGGTCTACGTGGTCGCATTTTGTCTGGCCGGAACATTGGCCCTCGAGCTGGTCGGATATTTGTTCGCGGCGCCCTTGCTGGTCGGCGCCGTGATGCTTTTGTCGGGCGAGCGGCGCTGGTTTTGGTTTGCCGTTGGCTTGATTGTCCTTCCTACCTTTATCTGGTTTATTTTTGAAATCATCCTACGCCGGCCGCTGCCATGATCCTCGGGTATCGCCATGTATGATTTTGCGCAGATCGCCGAGGGCCTTGGTAACGCGTTCACCTGGTACAACTTCTTCTTCGTTTTGGCCGGGGTATCGCTGGGACAGCTGGTCGGGGCGATCCCCGGCCTTTCGGCGCCAATGGCAATCGCCATCGCGGTGCCCTTCACCTTCGTTCTCAATCCACTGACGGCCATCGCCTTTCTCGTCGGTGTCGGCAAGGGTGGCACCATCGGCGGCGCCATTCCGGCGGTGCTGATCAACACACCGGGCTCGCCCGAAGCGGCGGCGACGGCCCTCGACGGCCACCCCATGTCGCAACAGGGCAAACCCCTCAAGGCCATGAAAATGGCGCTGTTCTCATCGGTCACCGGTGACACCATGAGCGATATTGTCCTGATCACCGTTTCGGCGCCGTTGGCCGTTGTGGCCCTGATGATGGGGCCGGTGGAGATTGTCGCCCTGATGACCTTGGCGTTCGCCGTGATTACCGGCCTGGTCGGCGATTCCATGGCCAAGGGCTTGATCGCCACCGGCTTCGGCCTTTTGTGCGCGACGGTGGGTCTCGATCCGGAACACGCCACCCCGCGATTGCAGTTCGGTGCCTTTGAGCTCGATGACGGTTTGCCGTTGTCCGCCGTCGGCATCGGCGTCCTGGCGGTCGGCGAAATCGTGCGGCAAATCGTTTCCGGCACCCTGCACAAGGGCAGCGCCGTGGACATCCCGAAGAACCAGCCGGCCGCCGACCGCCGCGTGTCTTGGGTCGAATATTGGGCCTGCCGCTTCACCCTCTTGCGGGCGGCGACCATCGGCACCATTGTCGGCGCCCTGCCGGGCATCGGCGCGACGGCGGCGGCGTTTCTCAGCTACGGCTATACGAAAAGCCGGGCCAAGGACCCGTCGAGCTTCGGCAAGGGCAACATTCACGGTGTCGCCGCGACCGAAGCGGCAAACTCCGCCGTCATGGGCGCCAATCTGATCCCGCTGTTGACCCTCGGTATCCCCGGCAACGTCACCGCCGCTTTTATCATCGGCGCGCTGATCATCCACGGTGTCGAGCCGGGACCGCTTCTCTTTAAGGAAGAGGTGCCGCTGGTCTATGGATTGTTCGGCGCCATGGTGATGGCCAACGGGCTCAACCTCATTGTCGGGCAGTTCGGGCTTCGCCTGTGGGCGATCGTGGCGCTGGCGCCGGGCTCGGTGGTCTTTTCGGTGGCGCTGCTGTTCTGCGTCACCGGTGTTTACTTAACCACCGGCGGCCTGTTCGGCGTTACCCTCCTGATATTTTTTGGCGCCATCGGGTATCTGATGCGTATTTTCGGGTTTTCCGTGGTGCCGTTCATCATCGCCTTCGTGCTCGGCAGGCAGTACGAGTTGGCATTGGCACAGGCGCTTATCATCACCGACGAAGATCCGATGGAGATGATCAACCATCCGGTGGCGGTGGTGTTCCTGGTGATGGCTGTTTTCTGCGTCTATTGGCTGGGCATCCGTCGCGCCAGCCGCATCGACGTATCGATACAGGCGGGATCGATCTGAATAAAACTTCGGACCGGAAAATGCCTTAGCCGGCGACGCGCAACACCACCTTGCCGCGCGCATGCCGGGCTTCCACCTGTTGGTGGGCCTTGGCCGCGTCGGCCAGGGGATAAACGGTGTCGATCTCGACCCGCAAGGTGCCGTCATCGATGAGGCCGGCGATTTCGCCCAACTGCGCGCCGTTGGGCCGCACCCCGACGAAGGTCCCGCGCTTGCCCTCGGCCTGGATTTCCTCTTCCGGCACCGGCCCGGTGATCGACAAAAGAATCCCGTCCGCATTCAGCGTGCGCCAGCTTTTCTCCCTGAGCTCGGCCGGAATGGTATGGAAGACGGCGTCGACATCCTTGACCACCTCATCGAATTCGCACGCCGTGTAATCGACGAACTGATCGGCGCCGAGCCCGAGGACGAACGCCTGGTTGCGCCCCGATGCGGTGCCGATCACCGTGGCGCCGCGCCATTTGGCCAATTGCACCGCGACATGCCCGACGCCGCCGGCGGCGGCATGGATCAGGACCGTCTGCCCGGAGGCAAGATTTCCATTATCGAAAAGGGCTTGCCAGGCGGTCAGCGCGACCAGCGGCACGCCGGCCGCGGCCGGATGATCGATGCTGGCCGGCTTGGCCGCCAGTTCCGCCGCCGGCACCGCGGCATATTCCGCATAGGCGCCGGCCATCGCGGGGAAACGGGGCATCGTGAAGACCTCGTCGCCGGGCTTGAAAGCTTCGGAATTGGACGCCTCGACGATACCCGAAACGTCCCAGCCGAGTACAACCGGAAGCTGGTCCTCCTGCCAGCCCCGATTGACGCCGACGCCGTTGCGGGTCATGTAGTCGATGGGATTGACACCGGCCGCCTGGACCCGGATCAAAACCTCGTCCGGGCCGGGCTCGGGCCGCGCCACGCTTTCAAGTTTGAGAACCTCGGCGCCGCCGAATTGGTGGATGGTCACCGCCTGCATGTCTTGGCTCATCGCTTCGCTCCTTTCGGCATCTAAACTTTTACCGCGATCTGTTCCTTGATGGCCTCTTCCCAGGCGTCGGGATCGAGGCCGCGCGGCCCCTGGGCGCCGTTGAATGCCATCAAGCCGTCGCTGCCGATGACGTAATAGCGGGTCGGCCAGACGATGTATTTTTCGTCGATGTCGTTATCGATGCTGTCGATCAACATCGGCATTTTGACGTCGAGGGCGGCCTGGCAGACATGCGCGACCTCGGCCCGCTCATCCTCGGTCGTCGGCTGGTCGTATTCGATCTCATCATAGAGATTTTGCGGCGTCACCCAGCCATCGGCGGGATGGGCCTCGCTGATGTAAATCAGGTAAAACGCGACTTGGTCCTTGTAGGTCTCGAAAATCTCGTTCTGGCGCACGGCCTGAGCACGAAAAGGCGGTCAGGTGTAGGAGCCGAAAACAAGGGCCACCGGTTTGCCGCGCAGAGCCGACAGTTTCACGGTTTCGCCGGTGCGTTTCCGATTGCGGTCGATAAGCTCGGCCTCGAAGTCGGGCGCCGGCTCGCCGACGGCTGGAACGCGAACCTGGCGCGCCTTTTGGTCGGCGAACATCTGGTCCAGCTCTTCGCCGGTGATATCGGATATTTCCAGCCAGATTTTACGGCGCTCTTCGGGCGGCACCGGGCTCGCCGAAAAATCCTTGAAATGGGCATATTCCTTGGACGGCATTTAGCTACTCCCTCCTGTCCATAGCGGAGAATATTAGGTGACCGATGCGCGCCCGGCAACAGCCGTGCCGCGCGATATCGGTCAGCCGTCCTCCTCCTCGGCGCGCCGGAGCGCCCTGATCTCGGTATTCATGTCGATATCGCCGCGCCGCCGCTGGGCATAGATGCGCCCGGTCTCCCAATAATCGCCATCGGTGGCGCGCACCGCCATGGCTTCCATTTCGTCGGTCCATTCGCCGAGGTCGTAGCCGTGCCAGGGGGCTTCCGGCTTCAGTTCGGGGAGGCCGAGCTCGTGCCAGATATCCGCCGCCCGCTCCATGAATTCCCGCTTCGGCAGCGAGACCGGCGGAAAGGTCTCCTTCAGGGTGGCATCGATGAGCACCGCCGAATCTTCTGATTCGATGGTGCTGCGCGGCCCGTGGCCCTCGTCTTTATGTTTCAAAATCTCGATATCGCGGTGCGGCTTGGCGCGGTAGGACATGGCCCAGAAGATGGCAACTCTGGTGGCAGACCAGGACGGCTTTCTCGGCATGGACTCGGCCCGTGGGGAAGACGGCGTTGGCATCACGGTCTGCTACTGGGAATCGCTTGAGGCGATCGAGGCATGGGGGCGAGACACCCAACACCGTGTGGCCCAGAGGATCGGCCTCGAACGGTGGTACGACCACTTCACCATGCGGATAGCCAGGGTTGAGCGGTCCAGCGAGTACAACCGGCCCGAATAGGGTTCAGACACATCGGGCCCACCCGGTAGCATCGGGGCGATCCTGCCGGTGATCCACCGGTGCCGCCACCTGCCCGCTGGACAAGCCCAATGGACGTTCGCGACATCCTCATCGAATC
>NZAK01000132.1 GCA_002687515.1 Rhodospirillaceae bacterium | reverse complement strand
GGGTCGATACTGTTGATAAAGTCGGCAGGGTCGCGCTTCGGCGCAACAATAGAATCGATGCAATGGGATCACTGATTCAATGTTACCGAGGATTGGGTTGGTTTGAATCAATCTTGCGCACTCGGCACCCTAAAATACTTTATCAACAGTATCGGTCAACAGCGGACATTCAGCATAAACAGCCGGAAGGTCCGCTTTCGGGGGCAAGGCGGACATTGAATTTCGACAACTGAACGTCCGGTTCTAGCCGTCTCGGCTAGAGCCGGACATCAGCCCCCGGGCATCCGATTCGCGCCGGGTCCGGTCCGGGCGAGATTCGCCGTAATGACAGTCTGGCCCGGGCGCCGGGACGCTGTTCAGACCGAAAAATACCTGGCTTGAGGATGGTGGGCAATGAGAGCCGTGGTCGACAGCTCCGGGTGGAGCTGGTGCTCGTCGCTCATGCTGACGCCGATACGGCCGGCGCCCAAGAGCTCGAGGATCTGCGCCTGATCCTCTAGGCGCGGACAGGCCGGAAAGCCGAACGAAAAGCGTGCCCCCCGGTAGCCCTGGCGCAGCAGCGTCTCCCGGTCCTCGGCGTCGTCGCCGCCGAAGCCGAGCTCCGAGCGGATGCGTTGGTGTACATACTCGGCCAGGGCCTCTGCCATCTCAACCGAAAAGCCGTGCAGATAAAGGTAATCCTGATAGCGGTCGTTGTCGAAGTGCGAGCGCACCGAGTCCGATGCCTCCTGACCGACGGTCACCGCCTGCAAGCCGATTACGTCACGGCCGTCGGCGCCCGCGTCGCGGATGAAATCGGCGATGCACAAGCCATCCGTCCGCTGCTGGCGGGGGAAGCTGAAACGGGCGACCTCGGTTTGCCCGTCTTCGTCAAACAGCAACACAGCATCGCCCTCCGCGGCGCACTTCCAGTACCCGTACACGGCCTCGGGATGCAGAACCTCGTCGGCGATGCATTGCCGGGTGATGCGGTCCAGGATCGGACGAACCTCCTGGTCCGCCCACGTCCTCCATTGCTCGAGCGTGCGCCCGCCTTTCCGGAAGCCCCACTGGAATTGGAACAGCACCCGTTCGTTGAGCAGCGGCAGCAAGGTCTGCAACGATGGGGGCTGCAACTGTTGCGAGCCCCAGAACGGCGGCACCGGAACCTCGAGCCCGGTGTGCAGCTCGGTGCGGCGCAGGCGGATTTCTTCCAGCTCCACCGGGCGCGGCGGTTTCTGCTCGGCCGGCCCGCCCCGCCCCGGCGGCCGGTTGGATGGCCAGCCCCGGCCGGTGTCCTGGGTCTCCGCGAGGTGGTCTTCGAGCTCGCCCGCCACCACCTTGTCCATCAACTCGAGCCCGTCGAAGACGTCGCCGGCATAGGCGACAGTCCCCGGGCCGTAGGCGCGCATGCAATCATCCTGAACATAGGCGCGGTTGAGCGCCGCGCCGCCCAACAGCACCGGCAGCGAGAGGCCGCCCCGCCGCATTTCTTCGAGGTTCTCGCGCATCACGACGGCCGAGCGGATGAGCAGCCCCGACATGCCGACGGCGTCGGCCTCTTCTTCCCTGGCCGCCGCCATGATCGCCTCGATCGGCTGCTTGGCCCCCAGGTTGACCGTGCGGTAACCGTTGTTGGAGAGGATGATGTCGACCAGGTTCTTGCCGATGTCGTGGATGTCGCCCTTGACCGTGGCCAGGACGATGGTGCCCCGCGTCATCCCCTCCTTCGTGTCCATGTGGGGCTCCAGCCAGGTTACCGCCGCCTTCATGGTTTCGGCTGCCTCGAGGACGAAAGGCAACGGCATCTTGCCATCGCTGAAGAGCTCGCTGACCGTCTTCATGCCGTCGAGCAGCGTGTCGTTGATGATGTCGAGGGCCGGGCGCTCCGCGACCGCCTCGGCCAGGTCTTCTTCCAGGCCCTTGCGGTTGCCTTCGACGATACGCGCCCTGAGGCGATCGTCGAGGGAAAGCGGGGCCTCGGTCTCGTCGGCCGCGGCGGGCCGCGCCGCGCTCAGCCGGGCCAGGGCATCGAGCGCATCGCGGCCGTCCCGCTGGCGGGCGAAGATCAGATCCTCGGCGGCGCGGCGCTCAATGGGCCCGAGCTCCGCCGCCGGCTGGATCGCGGAAACGTCGGTAATGAAGGCGGCCAGGCCGCGTTCAGAGGCGTGCTCGACGAAGACTGCTTCGACAACCTGGCGCACCGGTGTATCGAGCCCGGCCGACAGCGCCGACAACGAAACCACGGTCCGGCACTCAGGGAATTCCTTCGCCACCGCCTCGATCGCGTCGAGGGTGGGGGCCGCGCTGGCGCGCCCGGCGGCGCTGGCGAGCGGCCAGGTCGGCACCTCGATCATCAGGTCGGCCGGCGCCAATTCGTGCTCACCGCAGGCCAGATCGTAGAGGCGCCGGGCGATACCTAGAGCGGCATCGGCATCCAGTGCCGGCCCGTCCTCGTCGATGAGGCGCCCCATCGCCGCGGCGCCGAAGCGCCGCGCCAGGGCCAGGCGCTGGCCGGCGCCGTCACTGCCGCCGGCGAAATCGACGCCGCCGACCATCGGCTTGCCGCCATAGAGCTTGAGCGCCGCCTCGAGGGCGGCGGGATCGTCGGCGTTAAGGCTGATGGCGGCGTTGACGGTGCCGCGCAAGCGCGCAACGAAGGCCTCCATATCGGCCGTCTCGTCGCGGCCCTGGCCGGCAAAGCCGAGGCTGAGAACCTGGGTGCCGGCCTTCTCCTGGGCCCGCGCCAGCGCCACGCAACCGTCCCAGTCGCCGGCCTCGACGGCGGCGCGGAAGGTCTCGTTGGCGGCGGCGACGCAGCCCTCGCCGATGCGCAAGGGCGCCGCCTCCGGGGCCAGTGGCACGGGTGCGAACAGCGAAGCGAGGGCGGGCACCTGGTGGTGCGTGCGGCGCGCGCGAACCGGCCGCCGCGCACCGTTGCCGGCGCGCCGGCGCAGCATGGCGTCCAAAGCCGCGGTATGGGAATCATCGGTGCCGCAGCAGCCGCCGACCATGGAGACCTCGTATTTCTCGATGAAACGCTCCTGCCATTCGGCCAACTCCGCCGGCGTCAGGGGATAGCGGGTTCTGCCTTCGAACAGCTCGGGCAGGCCGGCATTGGGCATGATCGCGATATGGCCGCGCCAGTGCTCGCCCAACCAGGCGACGTGCGGCTCCATCTCCCGGGGGCCGGTGGCGCAGTTGAGACCCATGAGCGGCACATCGAAGGGCTCGACCACCGCCGACACCGCGGCGATGTCGGTTCCGACCAGCATGCTGCCGGTGGTTTCCATCGTCACCATCGCCAGGATCGGCGTGTCGACGCCGGCCTTCTGGCGCGAGCGCTCGGCGCCCTTGATCGCCGCCTTGGTCTGCAGCGGGTCCTGGCAGGTCTGGATGAACAGGGCGTCGATGCCGCCGGCGATCAGGCCGTCGCATTGGCTGACATAATCGTCCTCCAGGGTGTCGAAGTCGATTTGGCCGAGGCTGGGCAATTTGGTACCCGGCCCGAGGGGACCCACGACGAAGCGATCGCGGCCGTCGCCCTTGAACTCCTCAAATACTTCGAGAACCAGCTCGGTGTTTTCCTTGTTGAGGTCGAAGGCTTGGTCCCCAAGTCCGAATTCGTTCAGCACCGAGGGCGTCGCCCCGAAGACCATGGGCTGGAACACCTCGGCCCCGGCGACAATATAGTCCTGGTGGATTTTCCGCAGCACATCGGGACGCGAGCGAACCAGGTAGTTGTAGAGGTTTTCGTGACCGTGAAAGTCCTTTTCCACGTCCAGGTCCAGCGCCATCACCGTGGTGCCGATGGCACCGTCGGCCAGCAGCACGTGGTCGTTCAGAGCATCGAGCAAATGGGCCATCCGGAAGTCCTTCCTGTTGTCCGAGCGCGTGGGCCGGGACGACCGGGCAGGTGGCAAAATATCCGCCACCGCCACTATCCTCGGCCGGGCGCCCGGTTGATTGTCCGCCGCGGAACAGCCTACGGTATCGGTCAGGGGTGGGCGCCACCTTGACCGGAGTCAAATGAAGGCCGGACCTGGCAGGCGGCCCTGTCAGGCAAAGGAGCGCAACGCAGCCACGGCGCAAAGGCACCCGGCCTCTGGTGCGGCATCCGGGCCTTTCGAATGCGTTGCGGCGCCAGATGCGTTGAAGAGTTGGGTTTATTTGGCGAGCCGGATCAACGGCTGACGGCCAAAATTTTTTTATTACCGTCGGCAGCTGTATTATCATACTTCCCTTATCACGATGAATGGGAGAGTTCGCGATAGAAAGGTTATTGACCAGCCGATGGACCCTGCTGACCATCATCTTTTTCGCCCGGACCGGGGTCGGTTTCCAATTTATAGCTGTCGCCGCGCTGATGAATCCGCTGCGCCAGGATTTGCAGCTCGGCTATGGAGAGGTTGGGTTTCTGCTCGGCGCGTTCATGATCACCGCAATTATTCTTTCCATCCCCAATAGCATTATTTCAACCTTTCTTGGCGACCGGGTGACGCTCTTCATTGGACTAGGCGCATTGGTATTCGGTGGTCTTATATTCGCTGAAAGTTCCGATTATTTTGCCGCCCTCAGCGGCCGTCTTATCGGGGGAATTGGCGCCGTCTTCATTACGGTGACCGGCGCCAAGGTTCTTACCGATCGATTTGCCGGGCGGGAAATTGCGACGGCCATGAGTTTTTTGGGAGTTGCCTGGCCGGTTGGGATCGCTCTCGGGCTCTCCCTCCTGCCCTTATTTTCCGAATGGCTGAACTGGCGGGGTGCGGTCTACCTGACCATTATTCTGCCGGCTCTCTCCGCCGTAACGTTTTTTATCATACCGCTTGGTCGATCGAAGGCGCCGATCAGCGAAGGTGAGCCAGAGGCCGGGCAAAATCGAATCCGTGCGCGGCTTTGGACAATCAGCCGCCCAGAGTTTTGGCTGATCATCCTGGGCGGATTGGCGTGGCCGCTGATGAGTTCGGGGGGGTATGTGGTTTTTTCCAGTTTCGCGCCCACCTATCTCATTGAACGTGGCATGAGCCAGGCGGAGGCGGGATTGCTCGCCAGTATTCTCTCATGGCTGATCATCGTGACCATACCGCTCGGCGGAATTTTGGTTGACCGGACCGGGCAAGGCGATAAAGCCGTGTGGACGGGCTGCCTCATTGCCGCCGCCGCTATCGCAATGATACCGGTCGGTGGACCGGTCGCCGTTTGGATCGTCCTTTCGGCTTCCCTTGGCATAACCGTCGGTGCCGTAATGGCCGTCCCCAGCGAAATCCTGTCCGCCAAAAGCCGGGCGACCGGCATGGGTCTGTTTTATACGATCTATTATTGCGGCACCAGCGGGCTGCCGGCCCTTGCCGGGTGGCTGCATGAGGTTTCGGGAAATGTCGAGACGGTGATCTGGTTCAGCGCCTTCTGCCTGGTTCTTTCGCCGGTTACTTTATTCGCCTTCCGGAAATACCAACAAGCATTGGCGCCGGGCACATAACGATCACCAGGCTACAGGCATCAGTCTGCGCTAGTTGGCGAAAAGGGCCAAAAACGTTTTCACACAGCCTGGGTCGAGAGGAGACGTTCAGCGTTGACCGCCGGAACGTTCGCTTTTGGGGGCAAAGCGGACTCAAATTAGGCAGGGCCGGAAGGTCCGCTTTTAGCCAGAAGCGGACGTTCATACGCTACAGATTACAAAAAAACTGTTGCGTTTAATTATCAATCTCGACGAGTATCGTGTAAAAATAAACTAGTCAAAATCAAAAGCTAGATCAGGGAGGAGATCGATGATTAGTTTCGTGAAAATATTTAGCCTTATCTGCGCAACCATAATTCTTTCGGCTTGCCAGACCGGCGGCGCAAACTTGAAATATAAAACGATAGAAAGCGTGAAATTTAACCCCCAAGAAACAAACTACGAAAAATTAGTTCAGGGCCTATTTTTCAAACCCGAGGGTGAAGGTCCGTTCCCCGCAGTGGTCCTATTGCATTCATGTGGTGGCATTAGATCACATATATCGGAGCATTGGCCGAAACTTTTTGTAAATCGTGGCTACGTCGTATTAACGATGGACACATTTGGATCACGCGGAATGGGTAATTGTAAATATAGTATTCCAGCCGGATACAGCCATTATAAGATGGCTCGAGATGCCTACAGCGGATTAGAGTATCTTAGAAAATTGAGCTTTGTTGATAGTGACAACGTGGCGGTCATGGGTTTCTCGCTCGGTGCGTACGTAATTTTGGAACAAATAGCCCTCTTCGAATTTGGAGCTACGGGTGACAGAAAATTTAAAGCAGGAATTGCCCTTTATTCGGAATGCAAAAGTTTTGGTCGTTCGGTCGGCTACAAAGTGCCAAATATTTTGGTGATCATGCCAGATAAAGATAAGTTTTTTGGAACCTGCGATGTTGAGCCAGGCGGCGTATCTTATGCTCGGCACGTCATTAAAAACGCACATCATTCATTTGATGAACCGGAATGGATGGCGCGAGGACACGATATAAGGGGCAACGTAATGGAGTATAGCGCAAACGCGACCCGTGAAGCGCAGAAGGTGGTTGCTGACTATCTCGCGAACATATTCGGAAAATAAATCACGGCAATTTCAAAAGTTAGGAGTGGTCTTCTCTTACGCTCATCCCATCATTTGGGCGCCATTCAGCTTGGTTGGCGACGGTGGAGGCGCTAAACCAGCGACCTGAGCCTTTGTCCGGTATCGGTCAGAAGCCGACGTTCGGCGTTTATGCCGGAAGGTCCGCTTTCGGGGTAATGGCGGACATCGCCCTCTACTGAAACCCACCCATTTCCGAATACCCGATAATAGGGAATCCGAGCTGCGGAAATCTGCCGGTTTCTGCCGGCTGGAGGGGGTTTCCGTACCCCCTGTCTTGGGGGGCGTGTCTTACTTGGCGGGCTGTGTATTTGCTGCTGTTTGCTACGTACAAGCCACGATATGAACGGGGTTGCTGGTTCGTGTTAGACTTTGGTTGGATATACAAAGACTCCCTGTTCCGCGCCGCCAGAGCCCTCCCGAAGTCAAAATCTCTGGCGGCGTTTCTTTTTTCACCGCCGCCACAGCCTCACCGATAATTTGGTAATGCGAATCGTCCCGCCAAAAGGGCTCGCGCGCGATTAAAGAAGCGGACATTGTGATGCCGGTGGCGGAAGCCGTCCACCGCCTCATAACCGGACATTTCCTGTCCTATCCGTAAGCGGACAGCTTGAGCCGTTCGGAAACAATGATATTGTGGGACGCATCTGATGCGGGAAACCCTGATGTCGCAACATATTGGTGTCGTGTGCTGTTCTGCCGAGGGGGCAGCACTTTGTTACCGCACCATTTGTTTGGAGGGGCCAAAGATACTCGGCCCGTACGCCCATCCCGAAATTTCCATGCATACCCCTTCGCTGGCCGATTACGTCGCATGCCTCGACCGTGGCGACTTTGAAGGGGTCGGTGAGTTGATGCTCGCCTCCGCGCACAAACTCGCGCAAGCAGGGGCAGACTTCCTCATATGCCCCGACAACACACTTCATCAGGCGCTTGCCCATGTCTCGCCACGATCTCCGCTCCCGTGGCTGCATATTGCCGAGGCGGTTGCCACCGAGGCTGTTAATCGCGGATTTCGACGCCTCGGGCTGACCGGAACGAAATGGCTGGTAGACAGCGACGTCTACCCGGAAAAGCTGACGGTCCACGGCTTGGAGTGGGTGCGTCCCAACGCGGCCGAACGCGACGAAGTCAATCGCATTATAATGGATGAACTTGTCGGCGGCACTTTCAAGCCGGAGGCAATTGCCTACATTCAGAAGCTGATCGAGGGTTTCAAGCATGCCGGGTGCGATGCCGCAATCCTTGGCTGTACCGAAATCCCTCTGATAATCGACGACACGAATTCCCCGCTTCCGACACTCGATTCGACACGCCTGCTGGCGAGAGCCGCACTACGCCGCGCCTTGCGCGTCGAATGAGCCGCTCGATATCTGCCCAGGGCGGTCACGGACCTACCGAATACACAGGTTTTCTGCATGGGCAACCGGTTCTACGGCGAAACCATCGCCGGCAAGCTCGGGCATTTGCCCTTTTTGTTTGTTCATTTGTCGCTCGCCTTGCGCGCCGGTCAATGGGCAACCCCCTATCCGCTTTACGCCCACCCTAGATGTAGTGGGTGTGGGTGTCAAGCGGATAG
>NZAK01000131.1 GCA_002687515.1 Rhodospirillaceae bacterium | reverse complement strand
CGACCAGGGCGGGGTTATATTCGGGAGAGTGGCAGCATCCTACATGTTGTGGGTATGGGCGTTAAGCGGATAGGCACGGTTGTTTTTATTCTAAATTTCAATCTATTGGCAAAGTCCGATAGCGAACAATAGAAAATGTCTATTCGCCCATAAGAAAAAGTTCCGAAGGTTAATCGAGCATCTTCGAGCCGAAGAAGACCGGCGCCAGGGAACGCACCAATTCGAGGGATCCATCCGCCGCGAAATCTTCCAGACGCAGCTGCGGATTAATCGGCCGGATGCGCTCGAACTGGTCCCGGGCCTCGGCGTCCGCCGGCGGCGGTATGGTAGCGTCGATCAGGATTTTCGAGCCAAAACGCTGCCAGAGCGGCGTGCCCGGGGCGCCAAGCTCGGGCAGGGCCGCGTCCATCGCGTGGTTGTGGGTGCCGGGAATGATGACCACGTCCCTGTCCGGATCGACCCGGGTCGAAAGCGCCCACAGCAATTCCGAATGGTTGAAGATATCGACATCGGCGTCGACCGCGATGGCCAGCTTGGGATGCTGGTATTCCGACGACAAGGCCGCCATCAAAAGATTCTTGCCTTCGCCGTAATAACGCGGCGTCATTTGCACGGCGAGGCCGAATATTCCGGGCAGCGCCATCACGTTGTGCAGGTTGGGGCCGCCGCCGACGGTCGAGAGGCGGCGGAAAATGGTGGCGCTCATCGGGATTTTGTGGAAAACGCAGCCCTCCATTTCTGATCCGTTTTGCAGGTTCTTGAAAATCGCGTCGGCGCGCCGCGTCATATGTTGGAACTCGACGATCGGGTTCTGCCCGGTGCCGGTGATGTAGTAGTCCTGGAACTCGGAAAACGGCCCCTCGTCTTCGCGGATATGGGGCGGGATATGGCCCTCGAGGACGATCTCCGCATCGGCCGGAACTTCCAAATCAACGGTTTCGCATTTCACCAGCCGCACCGCCTCATCGAGATAGCCGCCGGCGATTTCCAATTCGTCGGTGCCGTAGGCCGCCGTGGTCGCGGCGGCGGCGTAGATCAGCGGATGATGGCCGATCATCACGGCGACCGGCATCGGCTCGTTGCGTTCCTGGTATTTCACATAGTTTTTCCAGGTGTGGCGCGGATAGAGGAGGATGCCGGTCTTGTTCGGCCCCTTGATCTGAAGCCGGTGGAAACTCAGGTTGCGGGCGCCGGTATCGGGGTCCTTGGAAATCACCAGGCCGGAGCCGATGACCGGGCCGCCGTCGCGCTGGCCGGCGACATGGACCGGCATCTGGGTCAGATCGAAATCACCCTTATCGAGCTTCACTTCCTTGACCGGCCCGTCGTCGACCATCACCGGCCGGATGCAGGCACCCAACCGTTCGGCGACCAGCGGCACCACCGTTTCCTCGGTGGCGCCGAAAGCGATGGCGGCGTGGCGCACATTGGCGGGCGCCTGGCCGAGGCTGCGCCAGTCATTGGGCAGATTTTCAAAGAGCAGCGCCTTTTCGCGGGACTGGTAAAGGAGCGATCCCATTTCGGTCAACGGGTCGACCGGCTTGTCGATCCTGATCAATTCGTTTCTCGATTCCAGTTCGTCGATCCAGCTGCGCATGTCCTGGGGCGGAAGGTTGGAGCCATTTGTCATGATCAGAGCATCCTTTCGGCGGGGCCGATGGCCCCCATAAATCTAATGAAGATGAAGCGATCCCGGATCGAAGTCACGCGGGCGCCGCCGCTCCTTGGTGAAACCCGATTATACCGGCGCCAATCGGGTCTACTCAAGCGCCGTAGACCTTGCACGGGATGCCGCGCAGGGTGACGCCGCCGGTCGAGGGATCGTAATCCGGACCCGAAGGGGTCAGCATGTTGATGTTGCTGGTCTGCCAGCCATAGGCGCTTTCCTCGCCTTCTTCCGGGAACCACCATCCGAAGGCCGCCATCACCACCCTTGGGTCTATCTCGGGGTTGAGCGACAGGCGCTGTTTGATCTTGCCTTCCGGGGTTTCGATCGTCACCCAGGCGCCTTCCTCAAGGCCCAAATCCAGCGCCGTGTCGGGGTGCATTTCGACCATCGGATCGGGCCGGATCAGGCGCAGGCTGGCGATATGCTTGAAGCCGCTCAGCATGAACGCTTCTTCCTTGGCGTTGGTAAGCAGCAGGGGATACCCGTCCGGAGCTTCCGGCACCTTCCGCAGCTCCTCCCAGAGGGGCAGCGGCGCATAGCCGATTTCTTCCAATTGCTCGGAGTATATCTCGATCTTGCGCGACGGCGTCCGGTATTGGTGGCGTTGGTATTTCATCTCCGGCTTCAGGACCCGTTTCTTCTTGAACTCGTCATAGCTCATGCCGCTCGGCGCCATCATCATATCGAGGGCGTCCTCGTCGTCCTCCCAGAAATCCTCGGCCAGGTGCAGCCGCTTGGCCAGCTCGTTGACGATCTTGGTGTCGGGCCAGCATTCGTCGGGGGCATCGACGATCTTCGGGTAGGACCGGATTTCCTCGTACCAGCCGGGCCAGTAACCGACCTCATCATGTTCCATCCCCCAGGCGGCGGGCAAAACGATATCGGCGAGGGCCGCCGTCGGCGTCATGAAAAGTTCCGAGATGGCGATGAAATCCAGCTTCATCAGGGCGTCATAGGTCTCCTTCGAATTGGGATAGCTGACCAGCGGATTGGTGAGGATGAACATCGCCGCCTTGATCGGATAGGGGTCTTCTTCGAGAACCGCCTTGGTCATCACATGCGGCGGAATGAAGGCCGAACGCTGGGCGAACTTGAATTTATCGCCGAGTATCCGTTCCGCGTTCCTTGGATATTTGTTCAACAGAAAGAATTTCGCCGGCCGCGTATAGGGCGGCGCGGTCAGGCTGACATCGCCGCCCGGGATGTCGAGGTTGCCGCAGATCGCCCGCATGATGGAGATGACGCGCCCGACCTGGAAACTGTTGACCAATTGGTCGAGGGCGTTGCCGTTATGCAGGGCGGCGGGCTTGGTTTCGGCGTAGAGGCGGGCAAATTCCTCGATCTTGGCGCGCGGCACCCAGCTCAGCTTTTCGACCTCCTCGAGGGAGAAGGCGGCGAGCTCGGCGCGCAGCTCCTCGAACCCGACGGTCCAGTTTTCGACGATATCCTGGTCGTAAAGCTGCTCCTCGACGATCACCTTCAGGGCGCCCGCGGCAAAGGCGCCGTCGGCCCCGGGGCGCACCCGGATCCAAAGATCGGCGATGCGCGCCACATAGGTGTATTGCGGATCGATGGCGACCAGCTTGCCCCCGGCTTCGATGATATTCTCCAGGTTTTCCCGCCTCAGCCCGCCGGTGGTATGGGCCATGTTGACGCCCCAGAGGACCAGCAGGCGGGGCGAGCCGGCATCGTCGGCGACGGTGCCGGCGCCATAGGTGAAGGCGGCGCTCATGCCCTTCGGAATGCCGCAGCACCAGCCCGGCGTGACCACGCCCGGGGTGCCGAAGGCGCTGGCCAGGCGCTGCGCGAAGGCGAATTCCAACCCCTTCGGCTCGCCGAGCCCGAAGGCCACCGATTGCGGGCCGAGGCTGTCCTTCAATTGGTTGAATTTGCCGGCGATGGTATCGAGCGCCTCGTCCCAGGAAATGCGCTCCCATTCGCCGCCGCCCCTGGCGCCCACCCTTTTTTGCGGAAAGCGCAGCCGGTCCTTGTGGCCGAGAACCTCGGGGATGGTGAAGCGTCCCTTGTTGACCGCGCATTGTTCGGCATAGAGGCCGCTGTCCATATCCGGTTCCAGATCGACAATCTGTCCACCTTCGACCACCGCCTTCATCGCGCAATGGGCCGGGCAGAGGTGGCAATAGGTGGGAACCTCGGTGCTTTCGCCGGTGATTTTGGTGGTCGTTTCCGGGGCGCCGGGATCGGAATAATCGGTGCGGCGCGCGCCTTCGTCGGGATGGATGAAGGCTTCCATCAGGGGACTGAAGCCGGGCGTGCCGGCGGTCTCGTTTTCCATCGTGACGATGTCCCTGCCCGCCGCGTCGGCGGCCAGCACCAGGCAGGAACAGACCAGCTTGCCGTCGATGGAAACGCCGCAGGCGCCGCATTCGCCGACCCCGCAGCCTTCCTTGGTGCGCGACATGCGGTACTCCCCGACCAGCACATCCAAGAGCGTGCGCGTCGGCGCCAGCGCCAATTCGCGGACCTCGCCATTGACCGTGAACCGTGCCTTTTCCATCATGGCGATGCCTCTCCGGTCAGCCGGCCGAGCACCCGGTCCAGGCCCTGGCGAACCAGCAGGCGGATTATTTTTCGCCGATATTCGGCCGTGCCGCGCAAATCGTCGATGGGTTCGGTTTGCTCTTCGGCGCGGCGCGCCGCCTGCTCCAGAAGCCCGCCATCAGCCGCCGCTCCGTCGATCGCCTGCCCCCGCAACATGGCTTCGGCCGGGCCTGCGCGGAACGGCGTCGGCGCGACGGCGCCAAGGGCGATCCTGGCTTCGCCGATCAGCCCGCCATCGGCGACGAGAAGCGCCGCCGCCGAAGCGGTCGCCACATCCATGCGGCGGAGGCCGTGCTTGAGGTAAATGGCTTCGGCGCCGGCGGGCGGCACCGGCACCCGTATTTCGGTGACCATCTCGTCCGCCGCCAAGGCGCTTTTCCCGGGGCCGAGGAAGAATTCATCGATCGGGATCGATCGCGTTCGTTCGATCCCCGCGGCCTCGACGGAGGCGCCCAGGACCAGCAGCGGCGGCGCGAATTCGGCCGAGGGAGAGGCGTTGGCGAGATTGCCGCCGATGGTTCCGAGATTGCGGATATGGGTGGTTCCGAGGAGCCCGGCGGCCTGGACGAGGACCGGGAACTTTTCAGAGATCACCGGCGAATCATTGATCGCCTGCGCGGTGCAGAGCGCGCCGATACGGAGGCCCGCGGTTTCGTCGTGACTGATATGGTCGAGCCCTTCGATGCCCTTGATGTTGATCAGGTGGCGGGGTGTCGCCCGCCGGTGCTTCATCTTGACGAACAGGTCGGTGCCGCCGGCGAACAAGCGCGCTTCGCCGTCCTGCTTTGCGAGCAGGGCGCAGGCCTCGGCGACGCTGCTCGGCGAAGCCAGGTCGAAATCCGGTAAACTCAGCAGCATGATCCGTTTCCTCCGACCGGCGCTTCCGCCAACTTGAATCTAAGTGTTTTTCTTGGCGTCATTCTCAAAGTGCGCGGCCTATTCATATTATCCCGCGCCGCCCCGCAAAACACGCCGGTCGATTTTCCCCTGGCCGGTCTTCGGCAGCTCCGCCATGAATTCAACGGCCTGCGGGAATTTGTGCGGCGCCAAGGTCTGCTTGCAGAATTTTTGCAAGGCCGCCGGCATCTCGGAAGAGATCGCCACATCCTCGTTAAGCACCACGAACGCCTTGATGCTCATCAACCCGTCCAAGTCCTTAACCGCCATCGCCGCGCATTCCTTGACGCCCGGATAATCCTGAAGGCCATGTTCGATTTCCAGCGGCGACACCCAGACGCCGCTCACCTTCACCATGTCGTTGGCGCGCCCGACATGCCAGAAATAACCGTTCTCGTCCCGGGTGAACAGATCGCCGGTATTGATCCATCCGCCGCCCGGGAAGGTGGTTTTCGTTTTCTCGTGCTCGCGCACATAATAAAGGGCGGTGGCTTCGCTGCGCGTCATCAACAGGCCCGGCTGGCCCTCGGGCACCTCCTGCCCGGCCTCGTCCACCAGCTTGACCTCGTTGAGCGGGCATACGGTGCCCGAACTTCCCGGCACCACGGCGCCCGGACGGTTGCACAGATAGCCGACGCCGGATTCGGCGGAACCCAGCCGGTCGATCACCTCGCCGCCGAAAGACTCCAGCCACTGGCCCAAGAGTTGCGGCGAGAGCACTTCGCCCGACGAGTAGTTGCGCTTGAGGCTGCTCAGATCGGCGCGCTCTTCTTCCGGCGTTTCCAGCATCGCCCGCATCATGGTGGGCACGTTCAGCATTACCGTCGGCAGGTATTTCCGGAATATATCGAAGACCAGGGCGGCCGATGTTTTTTCCGCCGCGAGGACCGACGCGGCGCCGCTCCTGAGTGCGAACAGAAGTCCGTTGTCGCGGGCATAGTGGAAAAACAGCTTGGGGACCCGGAACACGATGTCATCCAGCGTGTAGCCGAGAAAGCTATCGAATGATGCGAAAGAGACGACCGCATCGCCGTTCCTGTGGGGCACGCCCTTCGGCTTGCCGGTGGTACCGCCGGAAAAACTCCAATAGGAAATGTCGTCCCTATGGGTGGGCTCAACTTCCAATGTATCGCCGGCCGATGGCAGCAACTCGGCCAGGCTAAACTCGCCTTCGCGCAAGTCGAAATCCCCGTCGCCGGCGACCAGCAGGGCTTTCGGATATTTCAGGCCGCGCCCGGCTTCGCGCACCCGCGCCAAGGTTGCTTGATCGGCGATCACCAGCTTGGGCCGCACCAAATTGATCAGATATTGGTAATCGTGGGGCGGCAGATAGGTGTAGGCGTGGGTGCCGACGCCGCCGACTTTCAGTGTGGCCAGCCAGGCGGCAACCCATTCGGGTGAATCCTCGAGGATCAACAGGACCCGGTTCTCGGGCTCCACGCCGAGCGATCGGAGCAGGTTTCCGAACTTGTTGGTGAGGCGCCACAATTCCAAGAAGCTGTAGGTGCCGCCTTCGTAATAAAGGGCCGTCTTGTCGCCCCTGCCCGCCTCCAAATTGACGTCCAGGAAAAATTCACCGAGGTTCAGTTGCTCGGGAACGGGAACATCGAATTGCTCGCCCTTGACCATGGTTCAGACATTTCCCGGGTAAATAAACAAATCCTTGGGTGATGGTACCCAATTCCCACCGCCGTTGAAATAGATAGGCTTAGAGCGGTTCCGGCTGGCCGGTTTTGATGATTTTGCCGCACCGCGGAATTCCGTCGCCTCGCCAATGACGGCGTTGCCTTGACTTCATTCCCGGGTGTGCCGGTTTAGGAACTCGACGGTACGAGGCCAGGTGGCTTGCGTCGATTCCTGGTCGTAATGCTCGGGGTGCATGTCGTTTACGAAAGCATGATCGGCGCCTTCGTAGAGGTGCAGCTCATAAAGTTTTCCGGCGCCATCCAGGGTTCGGGTGATGCGGTCGATTTCCGATCTCGGCGTTACCGTGTCGGCGGTCCCATAATGGAATTGCAGCGGACAGGATATGTTTTCGAGCTCGCTGGTATCGGGGTATATGGAAGGAAAGTAGATGACGCCGGCGCTGAACTCACTGCTACGGCTTGCCGCCAGCAAGGCGAGGCCGCCGCCCATGCAGAAGCCGACGATGCTCACCTTTTCCGACACGAACGGCAGGTTGCGAAGATAAGCGGCGGCGACGCCAATTTCCTCGACCGCCCGGTCGATATCGAGGGATGTTTTCAGCAGCGCCGCTTCCGCCGGATCACCGGTGACCTTGCCGTGATAGAGGTCCGGCACCAGAACCACCATGCCGTGGCTGGCCAGTTCCCGGCTGAAATCCCGGAAATGCTCCTCCAGGCCCCACCATTCGTGGGCGACGATTACCGCCGGCCAGGGGCCGGGCGCGGTCGGATGGCTAAGATAGGCGTCCGCCTCGACCTCGCCGTGTTTATAGAACGCATGCAGGGAAACGATCCGCTCGCCCATGTTTCCTCCTCGATTTCCTCGGCACGGAATAAAACTTGAAACCGCGCGCCTCGGATTTAAGCACAGTTCAGGTCTACTTTGACAGGACCCCGGTGATAACCGGCGCCGGCAGCAGAACCCCGTGGACGGCACGGTCGGGGCGGCCATCGGAGGCGTCGCTTAAGGATCGGATGATTTGTTCGGCGGCGGCGATGCGGCCCGGGTTGTCGGCGCGGTTTAGAAACAGGATTTTGGCCGCTTCGGGCGGGCATCCCTTGGCGAGGCCGTCCGGGTGCAGGTAGGCCTCAGCAACGGCGCCGGCGGTGATCGGATCGCCGGCGCTGTCATTAGTTATCCGTTGCCAAATTTCCGGGCGGAAAAGATTGTCTTCGTGCAGCGGCCGGCCCAGCCCGTTCAGGCCGGCGACGGCGATAAAGGCATCGGTGGCCGGCGGCACCACCGGTTCGTGGCTCGCCGGCGCTTTCAAGGGCCGGCGCGCCGAGCCATCGGCCTCGACCAGGATCCGGGCGAACGTTCCGTCCCGCGCCAATTCGTCGACGATCGCGGGATCGAAACCCTGGAGCCGCCCGGCGCCGGCCAATTCGTGGTGATAGGCGATCACCGGCGACGCGGCGGCGCCGGCTTGGCCGACAATACCGGCCGCCGTAGAGGCGCCGAAACTGGGCCAGGGCCCGTCCGCCTCGGAGCTGGCGATTTTGGTGGTGGTGGTGACCAGAACCCGCTCGCCGGAACCAGCAAATTCCCGCGCCAGGGCGAACATCAAGCTGGTCTTGCCGCCGGCCCCAACTAAGGATATCAGGCGCGCCGAAGCCAGTCCCAGCGCGTCAATCAGGATGGCCATGGCGCCCCGGCTGATTGTAGAACCGCATCACCGCTTCCAGCACCGAGCCGGAAATGGCCCGCGCCTTGTCGGAAATGGTGTTGCAGTATTCGAGCTTGCCGCGGGGATCGATGTCGCCCAGTTTCAGCCCCTCGCGGACCTCCGTGCCGGCCCGGATCAGGCCGCGCAGCACACCGTCCAGCGCCGCCGTCACCGGCTGGCCGCCGATGCGGCCGATGACATCGCCCTTGCCGACCCGGGCGCCGATGTCGAGGTCGGTTTCGAATATTCCCGCCGCCGGCGCCCGCAGCACCCGCTCGGCGGTAAAACCGTCGATGCCGCCGGGAATGCCGGTATTGGGCTCGGCGCCGCCGCTTTCGATGATCCGCCCGAGATCGTGGCCGCGGTTGGTTTCGATCACCAGATGGCAGTTTTTGCCCGCCTCGAAGCCCGGGCCGAGGGCGATGACCAGGGGGGCTAGGTCGATGGCGGTGCCCAAGTTCCGTTTTGCCAGGGTCGCATCGACAAATACATCGGGGGATAATCCAGAGATCGCCTGCCAATCGGCGGTCAGGGTGACGGCGATTTTCTGATCGCGCCAGGCGGCTTCGATATCTTCGATGCCGGCGGCGGTGCGCGCCTCCACCCCCTCGACGATATATGAGCCGGTTTCGAGGGCCGATGAAAAGGCAACCCGGCGGCGCACCGAGAGCGGATTGGCGAGCTCAAGCATGCAGATGCGGCTTAAGTTGGCCATATACAGCCGCCAAGCGACGGCGCTGGCCATTTCACCGGCACCCCTGATCAGGATAAAGGGCGCCAGATTGGGAATTTGGGATGGCGCGGCCATATCAGCAAACTTTTCCAGCGCCGTGCAGCAGATTCAAATCACCCGCCTCATCCACGTCAAGAAAGGGATGTTCCTTCTCGAAAGCGACCGCCAACGCATCCTCCGGGTTGGCGTCGATAATCGCCCGGGCGCCGGTATCGCCGGTCAGGGCCAGGATATCGGCATAAAACCGTTCACCGAATATGACCGGGTTGCGCCGCCTGTTTTGAAAGGACGGATAGCAGATATTCTTCTCGGAATTTTGAAACGCGTCGATCAGGCCATCAATGATACCGGCGCTCAGCCGGGGCTGATCGCCCATCAAATACATGGCCGCCGAAAAGTCGGCTTCGAGGGCCCTTAGCCCGGCAATAACCGAACTGCTCTGACCCTGCCGGTAACCCTCGTTGATGACCATCTCAAGGCGCTCGTCGCCGGGCAAATCGCCGAGCGCCGAGCGGACGGCGGAATGTTCATGGCCGAGGACGGCGACGATCCGCTGCAACCCGGATGCCAGCGCGGTTTCGGCGACGCGGCGTATGATCGGCACCCGGTCCAGTTCAGCCACCAGCTTGTTGCCGCCGAAGCGCGTCGACATGCCGGCGGCGAGAATGATCCCGGCGATTGGCGGTTGCTGCCGGCTCACTAGAGCGGTTCCGGAGAGATATGAACCATTTGACCGGGATGATTTTGCCCCCATGTCTGTCCCGAATGGGCGAGGAGCACGTCGCATGGCCCATAATATAATTGGGCGGTGCATCGGCAAAGATGTGTGACGACGTCCACGGGGCAAAAGCACCCGGCCTGCGGTGGGTCAAATCGGCTCCCCGGGGGCGTTGCGGCGCCAAGTGGGCAGGTGTTGGCCCGATGGATCCGCATCGCGCCGCGCGCCGCGCCAAATATCCCACGTGCCCGGAAAACCGATTTGTTCCCATCAAATTGATTCATATCTCTCCGGAACCGCTCTAGCTGTTCGATTTTGCCAAGGCACCGTTCTGGCGCATGCGCAGAAGCTGCGATACGACGCTGACGGCGATTTCCGGCGGCGTGTTATCGCCAAGCTCGGGATCGCCGATCGGACAGATAATGCTGTCGATGAAGGCGTCCGGCACTTTATCTTCGCGCAATTCCTTGCGCACGATCCGGGCCTTGGATTCGCTGCCGATCATTCCCAGGAACGGCACGCTTAATCCGGTGCTCTGAATCTTTTTCAGGACCGGCATGTCCGAGGCATGGCCCATGGTCATCAAAATTACCGTGTCGGTGGGTGCGATCCTATCGACGCCGGCGGTAAAATCGTCGACCCGATAAGTTTCCAGCCGGTCGCTTATCGGCAGTTTATCAAGCCACTCTTTCCGGGTGTCGACGCAGATCACCCGGCAGTCGAGCTCGATCAAAAACCGGCAAAGTTTCTGGGACACATGCCCGGCCCCGAAGATCACGATGTTCCAGTTGTCTTCGGGCCGGTAAATCTCAAAATAGAGGGCAACCTCGCCGCCGCAGGTCATATTGACATCTTTTTGAATATTCCACCGGGCGAAGGCATTTTTCACGGTATGGTCCGCCGCCAGCAGCTCGCTCACCTTTTCCTGGCATTTGACTTCGAGGCGGCCGCCGCCGACGGTGCCGAAATGCAAGCCTCCGGACGTGAAAATCGCCTTGGCTCCGACGATCTGCGGGATGCTGCCGGCGCCATCGACGATGGTCACGATGCAGAAAGGCGTATTGGCGAAGTTGAGCTTCTCCATCTCGCTGTGCAATTCGGTGTTCAGCATACCGTTCTCTTAATCTTCACGGATCACGCGCTTGCCTTTGCCCTCAAAGCGCGGGAGGCTGCCGCCTTCGACGGCCTCGATATCGGGGGTCACCTTGATGCGGGTTTGCACGATTTCGGCTAATTCCTCACAGGCTTGTTCGAGCTGATCGGCCTTGGTATCCGCTTGCGCCGGTTCGACCACGATCTTCATATGACGGCCGCTGCCCATGCGCGGAACCACCAGCCGGTATTCCAGCGACAGGGCGTCGATGCAGTGCAGGATTTCCTGGATCTGCGACGGGTAGATATTGACCCCGGCGAAATGGAACATGTCGTCGGTGCGGCCGAGCACGCCACCGTCGAGACGCAGATTGGTGCGCCCGCATTCGCAGACGCCGCGGTCGAATTTAACCAGATCCCTCATGCGGTAGCGGATCAGCGGCGAGCTTTCGCTGGATAAATTTGTCAGCACCATTTCACCCAGCACCCCGTCGGGCAAAGGCTCCAGGGTCACCGGATCGACAATTTCGGCGATGAATAAACCTTCCACGATATGGGTGCCTTTATGGCGGATACATTCATGCCCGAAGTTACCGCATTCGGTGGCGCCGATATCATCGAAAAGTTCGGCGCCCCATGACTTTTCGAGGGCTTGCCTGGTGGCCGGAATGCCGGCACCCGGTTCACCCGCCGCCACCAGTTTGCGGATCGGCGAGCCGGCCAGGTCGATACCCATCTCGGCGGCGGTTTCGGCCATGGCGAGGAGGTAGGACGGGGTGCCGCAAACGACGGTCGCGCCCCAATCGATCATCGAGCGCAGCCGGTCCTTGGTTCTTTGTCCGCCGCCGGGAATAATCATCAGCCCGGCCTGTTCCATCGCCGCCTGAAACCCCCACCAGGCGATAAACAGGCCGTAATTGAAGGGCACGAACAGGATGTCCTTTTCGGTCAGCCCATAGCCGCAGCGATAATGCATGAACTGCTGGTAGAAATTCTCGAACCAGTCCTTGCGGTTGAGCATGATCTTGACCGGCTCACCGGTGGTGCCCGAGGTTTGGAAAACGCGGATCGCTTCCTCGGGCGTGATGCAGCCAAAGTCGCCCCACGGCGGATTTTCCAGTTGGCTTTGCTGCAATTCTTTTTTTTCGGTGAACGGAAGGCGGTGCATATCTTCCATGCTCTGGATATCATCCGGTTTTATTCCGGCGCCATCGAGCTTGCGCCGGTAAAGCGGGCTTTTTTCGTAAACACGGTGCAATTGGTCACGCAGTTTCCCCAATTGGTGAGTTTCCAATTGTGGACGGCTCATACATTCAAGTTCCCGGTCGTAATAGACTACATCCGCCATACTCATACCCCCCCCAGGGCAGTACCACTCTACTGTTTTTGTCTCTCCAATTCCCGCAAACCTTTGAGAATTTTTTGCGGCGAAAACGGCGTCGAATGGAGGCGCACGCCGGTGGCGTCATAAACCGCATTGGCGATCGCCGCCAGAATGCCGGACACCAAACCTTCGCCGACTTCCTTGGTCCGGTAGGACTGGCCGACCTCGTACTTCTCGGTGATCACATCGGCATCATCGGATTCCGCCATATTGTGGATCGTCGGCATCCGGTAATCGAGCCAGCTCGGATTCAAGGTATAGCCATCCTTGGTCATCACCTCTTCCATGAAGGCATGGCCGAGGGCCATCGAAACCTGTCCGTCGATCTGTCCCTTGACCAGGGCCGGATTGATCGGGAAGCCGCAATCATGGACCGTCAGCGCCTTCACCAGCCGGGCTTCACCGGTCTCGATATCGACTTCCACCTCGGCGGTTTGGGCACTGAAGGCATAGTTCTCGGTCCACCGGCCCTTGGTCGTCGCCAAGCTTGGGTGGTTGGGTTCATCGCGCATGGTGCGCCAGAAGCCTTCGCCGATTATGGTGTCGCCCCGGTGGTTGGCGACACTGGCGGCGATGACTTCGCGGTAGGAAAGCCGGTTATCGGGATTGCTGGCAGAGATGATTTCCTTGTTGTCGAGATAGAGGTCGTCGGCTCTGGTGTTCATCTGCTCCGCCGCCACCGACAAAAGTTTGGCCCGCGCGTTGGTGGCGGCCTGGCGGGCGGCATTGCCGGTAACGTAGGTGAGGCCGCTGATCCAGGCGCCGATATCCTGGGGCGTGGTATCGGTATCGGAAGCGATGATTTTTATATCGTCCATGCCGAGGCCAAGTTCCTCGGCGATGATCTGGGTGACGATTGTCTCGGCACCCTGGCCAAGATCGATGGCTCCGGTCAGCACGATGGCCGAGCCGTCATCGTTCATTTTAACGATCACGCCGGAGCCGTTGGGATAAATCAAAGTGCCGCTCATATAGGCCGAAATACCGATACCGATGCCGCGGCGGATGGAGCCGTTTTTATCCGGCGAGAGCCGGTCGCGGCCGTATCTCGCAACGAAATCCGTCTTCTCCGCCGCGATTTGAATGCAATCCAGAAGACCCGCCTGATGGACGTTATCCTTGTTGGGCAGTTCCTCGCCCGGGGCGCGGGCATTGCGCAGGCGGATTTCGATGGGATCGAGACCAAGCTCCTCGGCGATGGTATCAAGCTGCGATTCGATCGCGAAACGGACCTGAGGGCAACCGTGGCCGCGTTGCGGCGCCCGGACCGTGTAATTCGTGTACACCGAGTAGCCTTCGTATTTCAGGTTCGGTATCCGGTAGGGCGCCATCGTAAATCCCCAGGCCAGGAAGACGACAACCACGCCGCTGCCGCGATAGGCGCCGGCATTGTTGATGACCCGAAGTTCCTGGGCGACCAGGGTGCCGTCCTTTTTGACCCCGGTTTTAAGTTCCACCACCAGCGGCTGGCCGTGCCGGTAGGCCGAAAAAATCTCTTCGCGGCTGGCGACACAACGAACCGGGCGGCCGGTAGCCATGGACAGCCGCGCGGCGCAGTATTCATGCGAATACAGATCAACCTTGCCGCCGAAAGCGCCGCCGACATAGGCCTTGTGCACGCGCACCGACGAATAAGGCAGGTCCAGCACCTTGGCCAGCTTGGCGCGCTTGTTGAAGGCGCCCATCGACGATGTCCAGACATTCAGTTTGTCGCTTTCCCAATGGGCCAGCGTCGCTTGCGGTTCAAGATAACCGTGGGTCCTAAGGTGGCTTTCATAGCGGTCCTCGCGGATATAGTCCGATTCGGCGAACCCCTTTTCGACGTCGCCCCAGCCGGATTCGGTCTTGCCGCCGATATTCGCATAAGGCTCCTTGTCGGCGACTTTGGGATGGCTCGGATGGATTTCCGGCGCGCCTTCGCGCATCGCTTTGTGCGGATTGAAAACCGGCTTCAGCAGGTCATATTCGACTTCAATCAGTTCCAGCGCGGCCTGCGCGGTGACCTCGTCAACGGCGGCGACGGCGGCAATTTCCTCGCCGACATGCACCACCTTGCCGCGCGCCAAGACCTCCTGGTCGGCCGGATAGCGCGGCGTTTCGACAAATCCGTGTTTGATGCCCTTGGTGTCGTCGACGGTGATAACGCCCTTGACGCCCGGCAAGGCCTCGGCCTTGGCGGTGTCGATCGAAATAATCTTGGCGTGCGGATGCGGGCTGCGCAGTATCCGCCCGGTCAGGGTGCCGGGAAGTTTGACATCCTGACAATAGACGGCCCGGCCGGTGACCTTATCCGGGCCGTCCTTGCGCTTCATACTTTTTCCGACAAGTCGCAACTCGTTCATGAAATTAATTCCCGCTGCAAATTATCTCTATTGCATCTTGGTTTTGACGCCTTGGCCGGAAGCCTGCATCACCGCATCGACGATCGAGTTGTAGCCGGTGCAGCGGCAAAGATTGCCTTCCAGCGCCTTGTTGATGTCTTGGCGCGTCGGTTTCGGATTTTTCTCCAGCAAGGAGGTCGCCGACATCAGCATGCCGGGTGTGCAGAAACCGCACTGGGTACCGCCTTGATCGAGAAACGCTTCTTGCAGGTAATTCAAGTTGTCGCCATCGGCCAAATCTTCGACGGTTCGGATAGTCTTGCCCTCGCACTCAACCGCCAGGGTGATGCACGAAAGTGTCGGCTTGCCATCGAGCAACACGGTACAGGCCCCGCAAGTTCCCGATTCGCAGCCATCCTTGGTGCCGGTGAGGCCGATTTTGTCGCGGATCACCTCAAGCAGCATGACCCGGGGTTTGGCGGTGATCTCGTGGGCTTCGCCGTTAACGGTGATTTCCAATAGCCTGGTACGGGACGTCTTGCCGTCGGCAAAATTCATTCGGCTTCGATTTTCCAACATTGAAGCGGTCTCCTATTCCCTGCCCTGCGCGCGCGCCATGGCCCGGACCAGCGAGCGCTCGGTATTTACCCTGATGTTTTCGCGCAAGAAGCCTTTGTCAAAACCATGATGGGGCAAGGGCGTGATTTCCGTGCTGGCGGCGGCGGCAATTTGGGCGGGGTCGAGGGCGGCGCCGGCCATCGCGCGCTCGGCTGCAACCGGGCGCAAGGGGCCTTGGCCGACGGCGCCGTAAACAATTCGCGCCGAAGCGCAGGTCTCACCGTCTGCCGCCAATTGCAGGGCGATGGCGATCATAGTGGTGCCGAAATCAAGGCCACCGCGGACACTTGTCTTGTGATAGCACCAGCCGAACCGTTCCGGAACCGGCGGCACGACAACCGCTTCGATGATCTCCTCGGCGCCCAGGGTAAAGGGGTTCAAGCCGTCACCGGTAAACAACTCGGCAACCGGCATCCGGCGGGTTCCATCGGGTCCGAGAATTTCCAATTGCCCGTCCAAGGCGAGCAAAACGCACGCAATATCCGACATATAGACCGACCAGCAGGTGGTGGCATCGTTGCCGGGGAACGGATAGCAGCAATCGCCACCCCGCTTGTAGCAAGGCTCGACGAATTGAAAGTCGTGTTTCTGATTGTATTGCAGGCAACGCGTATCCTGGCACAGATTACCGCCGAGGGTGCCCATCTCGCGCACCTGATTGCTGGCCACCGTCAACGCGCTTTCGGCCAGCATCGGCAGTTGGCGCCGCAATAATTTGGAATCCACCAAGTCGGACAATTTGCTGAGCGCGTCGATCCGGATAGAGCCGTCCGGGTTTTCATCCGGCGCCGACGGCTCGATGCCGCCAAGGCTGACCAGCATGGAAGGGGTTACCACCTCGACCCGCATATTGGGAATCAGATCGGTGCCGCCGGCCAACAGCCGGGCATCGCCGCCGGCACCGTTCAACAGCGCCGCCGCCTCGGCCAGCGAACCGGGTCTTTCATATTCAAAATCATAAAAAATCATGTCATCGGCCTGGTCAAAGCGTTCTATCAATACACATAATTTTTATGCCAGTATTACCATACGGAAAAATAGTTTGATAATCAAACCATTTGACGCCCGTCGATGATATCCGGACGATATTTTTTTAGCGGCATCAACCGGCCACCATCATATTTCAGATTTTCCGCTCTATTCTCCATTCAACACCCGGGTTATGCGGCCGAGCATATCGATCAACGAACTTCGTTCACCCGGCCCGAGAGCTGTATCGATAAGATCCTCCTGGGCCTCGATGCGGGCGGTCGCCTGGCCGAGGATATTCTCACCGACCTCGGTCAGCCACAGGCCGTAAAACCGTTTGTCTTTGCGGTCGCGCCGCCGTCTGATCCAGCGCCGTTCCACCAACCGTTTAACGGCGTAGGATAGGGTCGATTTATCGAGCCGGTACAGTTCGGCAAGCGATTTCTGGTTAATCCCCGGATTGCCGTTAACGATGGTCAGTAATCCGAAGTCACCGGGATTGACGCCGATCCCCCTCATCTTGAATTCAATGTCCCGGAAGACGGCGGTCTGCGCTTGGCGCACCTGATATCCGACATAATGCGGCAACGAATCCAATTCTATGCTGGTTCGATCCCGTGCCATGATTGCACCCGAAAAAGTCAAATAATTCAGATAGTAAACATATAATATAGAGTATGGTTTGAATATCAAACTGTACTAACATTTATGCCAGCCCGGATACGACGGCCATGCGGCGATCGGCAAAGCGATAACGGCCTGACCAAACAACATGCCAACCATCGACCTAGAGCGGTTCCGGAGAGATGATCCTGCGAGCGGACATTGTCTCGACCTCTTTCAAAGTTCCCAGTACGCCCCCCCGCCGGCGGAGAATGTTTGCTTCCGGGTGTCTTGAAATTCCGGGCGTTGCGAGACTAGGATTGGTTCGGATGGCGCGGGGTTGCGGCAAGGCGAAAGGATCAAACCATGTTTACCCGGCATTGGTCGACTTCAGCGCGTGAATTTGACGTTGTTCATCAGCGCGACGTCTCGATACCGGTCAGCGACGGCATCACCATTGATGCGGATATCATCCGCCCCGAGGGAAGCCCGCCCTGTCCCGCCATCCTGAGCCTCCACGCCTACGATAAAGCCGACCAGATGACCGACCTCACGCCGGTCGCTTTTTCCCATGCGCGCGGCCATATGGAAGCCGGCGACAGCCAATTCTTTGCCCGCCGCGGCTATGCACAGGTGATCGCCAATGTCCGCGGAACCGGCGCATCGGGCGGATATTACGACGAGCGCGGACCCAGGACCATCGAGGACGCCTGTGAAGTAATCGAGTGGCTGGCCGAACAGGCCTGGTGCGACGGCAATGTCGGCATGTTCGGCATGTCCTATTTCGCCATCGTCTCTAACCTGGTCGCCGCCCGTAATCCGCCCCACCTGAAGGCCATTTTCGCCCCCTTCGGCTGGACCGATATGTACCGCGACCGGTTTTACCACGGCGGTATCCTCAACCACGCCTTCATGAAGATGTGGCTGCCGACGGTAAGCAATCTGCGAGCCAAATCGATTCTCCGCGAGATGATCGGCGAGGAACGGTTTGATCAATTGATCGAGGAGGCAAAATCCGATCCCGATATTATGGCGGTTCCGTTCCTGCAATATGCGCTGCAAAATCCAGCCGAGGAAGATGCCACCCTGGTCGCCGATATCCTGGCGCAACCGTTTGAAAGCCAGTTCTTCCACGACCGGTCCGTCGACTATGACGCCAAGCCAAAGGTGCCTGGCTATTTCGGCGCATGTTGGGGTGTTTACGGTTTGCACCTGCCCGGCGCCTTCCGCAGCTGGCAGAATTGGGCGGGGCCGAAACGGATGACCATCGGCCCGCCGATCTACTTGGACCGCCCGATCTATCAATACCAATACGAATCCCTTCGTTGGTTCGATCATTGGCTGAAAGGTCTGGATACCGGCCTCGATGACGAGCCGCCGATAAAGATTTTCATCGATAACACCGGCGACTGGCGCTCGGCCGATACCTGGCCGTTGCCCGAAACGCGCTGGACTCCTTTCTATCTGCACAACGATAACATGCTCAGCGAGCACGAACTGTTCGCCGCCGACACTTGCTCGGAGTTCGATGATTCCCCCGAAAACCATGGCGCGGTCGAATTTTGGACGCCTCCGATGGTCGAGAATACCGAACTATGCGGGCCGATATCGCTAACCATCCACGCCTCGACCAGCGACGACGAAGTGTTGTGGTTCGCGTCTCTTTTGCACCGAAACCGAGAAGGCAAGGAACGGCTTCTTAGCCGCGGCTGGCTGCGTGGATCGCAACGCGAAACCGATCCAGAGCTTTCCAAGCCGTGGCAACCCCACCATACCCACAAGGCGCGAACGCCCCTCGAGCCGGGCGAGATTTACCAATTCGATCTCGCCATCGGGCCCTACGCGATCCTGGTAAAACCCGGCGAACAGTTGGGGTTGCGCATAAAATGCGCCGACGACGAAGTTCCGGAAGATCCTCTGCAGATCATTAATATGGGCCATCTATGGCGGCATAAGGCGGCGCACATTACGATCCAGCACAACCGCGACCATCCATCGCACATTAATTTGCCGATCACCTCGGGCAATGTCATCGGCACCTACTATTCCGGCGGCGTGCTGCCGAAGCCTTAGAGCGGCCACCAGCGGACCGGCGATGTCGGTCCAGGTAGGTATCAACCGCCATATATGTTCGAAAATTCCTCCGCCACTTCCATCTGGGCAAGCTCGCTCGCCACATTGTCCCAATCGGGAAGGTAGATAAAAGCCAGCCATTTGGCGGGCTTGTCCTCGTGGTTGTAATGAACGTGCTCGATGCCGTCGGGATGCAAAGGCAAAAGGATGCAGTCGCCTTCCTCCCACTCGATCATTTCGCCGTTGACCTCGGTGACGCCCTTTCCCTCGATGACGAACAGGACCAGCCCGCCTTGGTGGCGATGCTTGCCGGTTTGCTTTTTGATGTCGTGCACGAACACGTACCAATATTGCAGCGCGGTGTCGGGATAGACATCTCCGAGCAGGTAGAATTTCAAATGGCCCTGGCGGGATACCGACCATTCGCGGTCCGTTTCCTTGATCAGGATGTCGCCCTTCATGCCGCGCTCGATGAATTCCTCGCGCCGCGCATAAAGGGATTCATAATCGCCGCCCGGGATCGCCTCGCGTTCCCTGTTACGAACCATTTCCTGGTCTGCCATTCTACTTCTCCTTGAATTCGATCATGTTCTTTTGGATTGTCCGCCTTCGATCGCGTTGACCTTTGCAATTTGCTCGATCGAAAACAAAAAGTCCTCTTTCACCAGCGGCGCCATCTGCTTGAATTCGCCGCGCCTGAGAGCACTCATTTTTGCCTGCACGCAGACCGAGTGGATGTCGGCGCCGGAAAAACGGTCACAGCGTTCGGCCAGGCGCTCGAGGCTGGCTTGACGCAGATCGGTGTCGCGAAGCTCGATCGAGAAAATTTCGAGGCGATCGACATAACTCGGCATCGGAATATTCACTTGAACGCCGAAACGGCCGGGCCGCAGCACCGACGGATCGACCAGATCGATGCGGTTGGTCGCCGCGATCACCATGACGTCGCCGCTCAGCCGCCGCATGCCGTCAAGCTCGGCCAGCAACTGGTTGACCACCCTTTCGGTGGTGCGCGATCCCGATTCGGTGCCGCGCGCCGGAGCCAGGGCATCCAGTTGATCGAAGAACACGATACTCGGCGCCAATTGGCGCGCCACCCGGAAGATGTGGCGGATCGCCTCTTCCGATTCACCCAGCCATTTGGTGAAAATCTCGGGGCCGTCGAGGGTCAGGAAATTGACGCCGCATTCCTTGGCGATGGCCTTGGCCAACAGGGACTTTCCGGTGCCCGGCAATCCGTGCAAGAGAACCCCGCCGGGCGAATCGATGCCGATTTTACGATAGCTGTCGGCTTGTTTAAGCGGCCGCTCGACGGTATTCCTGAGCAGTTCCTTGACGTCCTCCAAGCCGCCGATGTCATCCCAGGTAACGTCGGGAATAGTGACAAAGGCCTCGCGGATGGCCGACGGGCGGATAACGCCCAGCGCCTTGTCGAAATCCTGGGCATCGGTCTCCAACAAGTCTTCCTTGAATTTAAAGGCCGCCAGATGATCCAAAAAATCCGACGACGAGCGCCGAAGCGCGTTGAGCCCGGCTTCGCGGCACAGTTCCATGATGTCGGCGCCGACGAACCCGTGGGTGACCGCGGCGACATGTTCGAGATGTTTTTCGGCGGCATCGGTCAACGGCATTTCACGGGTATGGATGGCGAGGATATCAAGCCGGCCGGTGGCATTCGGTGGCGCGAAAAATATCTCCCGGTCAAAGCGGCCCGGTCGGCGCAGCGCCACGTCGATGGCGTCCACCCGGTTGGTGGTGCCGATGACCACGACGCCGTCCACTTTAAGCAGCCCGTCGAGGAGCGACAATAACTGGGTCACCATGCGGACGTCCGATTGGGCGCCGGCCCGATCGCGGTGCGGCGCGATGGCGTCAAGCTCGTCGATGAGAACCACCGATGGCGCATGATGCGCCGCCTCGGCGAACATTTTGCGCAGGTTGGCCTCGGTTTCGCCATGCAGGGTGCCGACCACGTCCGGCCCGTTGATGTAATAGAAGCCGGCATGGACTTCATTGGCCACCGCCCGTGCCAGGTAGGATTTGCCGCTGCCGGGGGGGCCGTAGAAAATGATCCCGCGCGGCGGCAGGATGCCCAATTGACGGTAAACCTGGGGGAACTGAAGGGGCAGTTGAACCAATTCCCGCAGCAGCCGGATCTCCTTTTCCATGCCGCCGATGTCCTCGAAGGAAAGCCCTTCGTCGGCGCGCATGCCGGTGGTCGGCACCTCCACCAGGATCTTGGTATCGGGACCGACGACGCCGCATTCGGGGTCGGTCTTGACCACCTTATAGGTGGTCCCGGCCGACGAGCCGTGAAAGGTGGCATAGATGACCGAACCGACGGTCAGGGGCGGCGCCTCGTCGGTCAATGATTCCCTCAAGTGATCGTTCAGGTGATGCGCCGTCGACACATCGAGAGGCGGCATCAGGCTCACCATCTCGAGAATCGGAAGATCGTCGATGCGCTTGACCTCCACTTCCTCGTTCATCTTGGCCTTGGTCGAAGTGCGCAGAAAACGGTCGAGACGGATGGTTCCGGCGCCCCGGTCGAAGTCGAAGGGCTCGCCGATACGGGCCGGGATCGGCCGGCGGCTGGTGGCGGTGCTTATGTTGATTACGTCACCAGTCTTGAGCCCGTTCTGATCCATCACCTCGGGATCGATATGAACCAGGCTGCGGCTGGCGATATTGCTGAATTCGGATTTCAGGCGGTCGACGGAAAGGCTTATGATCATGCTACGGCTTCTTTGAAATTTCCGGCATCGGGTTTCCGCGGGCTCGGTTACGGCCTGTATTCCGGCGCTTCTTCGAGCTGCTCGAAACCGCTTCCCCGGTCAACGGTGAGGGAATGGGCGCTGTTGTGCTCGCAGTAGACGAAGCTGGCGGGCTCGTCCGCATCGGAGTTGAAATGCTGGACGACGACCCCCTTGGTGCGCAGCGGCAACTGAACCACGTCATTTTTCGACCAGTGATATTTCTGGCCATCGATCATCGTGTAGCCCTGTCCCGCAAGGATATAGAGGACGCCGTTGCCCTGATGCAGGAGGCGGCCCGAGCGGCTGCCGGGTTGAATTTCCTGGACGTAGATCTGCAGGTTGAACATGCATGTCGACTTGACCAGCGGATGCAGGTACCAGCGCATCTTGCCCTGCCGATTGTTCTCCCAGGGCAGGTCCTTGCCCTTGATCAGCCAGACCGATTTATCTTTCTCCTGGCGCTGCTCGTCGCGCAAACTGATGAGCTCTTCCCAAAGATTTCGCCCGTCGCGCTCCTTGAGCAAGCGCTCCATGCGCTCCGCTCCGGTATGGCTTTCCTGTTCCTGCATCGATCAATCCCCGTTCCCGTGGTGCGCATCGGCGCGCTTTCGTCCGGTATCGCGTTTCCGATTATTCTCTGTCTTCCCTTTTTTCCCTGGTTGCATCGGCTCGGCGCCCCGATCCCGGCCATGCGGCCGCAATAGACTTGGTCCAGCCAACCCATGCGCGGATTCCGATTTGCGTTAAATTTAGGGGCGTGGCGTCGATGCCGACTTGACCAAAATCAAAAGAAAACCGATTAAATCGGGGCTTTGAGAAGAGCCTCCAGTGCAAGCCTAAGCGCCGGCAACCGATCAGGACTAGTGGCCTGCGTCGATGGCTCCCACGCTGCAAGGATTATTCGACCGATTGGCGACTTTGCAATGAGACCGTCACCTATTTCCGCGTCACTATCGGTTAATGTGACGATGCCTGAATTGCCGGTCTGCTAAATATCGGCCCTGCCATTATTGATCACCACCACGTCGCGCTCGACGGCCCGCGCCCGGAAGGAGACCACATCGCCATCGCGCCACATCTCGGTGCGCAGTGTCTCGCCGGGAAAGAAGGGAGCCGAAAAGCGCACTTGCAAGGCCTTGAGCCCGCCCGGATCGTAATCGCAGAAATGCTTGATCACCGCCTGGCCGGCGATGCCGAAAGAGCAAAGGCCGTGCAAGATAGGCCGCTCCCACTTGGCGGCGGCGGCAAAGGCCGGCTCGGCGTGGAGCGGATTATAGTCGCCGCTCAGCCGGTAAATCAGCGCCGCCTGAGGCAATGTGGGCCGATCCCAGGTGACCTCCGGCTCGGTATCGGGCGGTTTGTGGACGGGCGGCGCCGGCGCCGGTCCCGGTTCGCCGCCAAAGCCGCCATTGCCGCGCAGAAAGATGCTGTCGAGGGTGGTCGCCAGGATCGTATCGTCGGCGGCATTTAGGATTTCCTTCTCGCGGTAGACGATGGCGCCCTTATCCGCGCCTTTATCCAGGATATCGAGAATTCTGGTGCGGCACAGGGTCGTGCCCTCGACCGGTAACGGGTTGTGGATGGTCAAATATTCCTCGCCATGAACAAGCATCGTGAAATCGATGCTTCTGAGTTCCGGCACGCCCGATAGGGGAACCTCATCGAAGCCCAGGATCACCGGCATCGTCGGCATCGCCTGCAGATTTTTCTCGTAGACGAATTTTAGTTGATCTTCGTCCATCGGGTCACTGCCCAGGCCAAGCCCCAAGGCATAGAGCATGGTGTCTTTTTTGCTGTAGTCGCGCCTGAAGTCCGGGAACGCATAGTTCATGATGGCGTCATAATCGAGGGTCATGTTGGTTCGCTCAGCTTGTTACTAGGTTAAATTTGCCGGTCGGCATCCCGCCAAAACGGTTCGCGCAACCGGCGCTTCATAATTTTCCCTGAATCTTCGCGTGGCAGATCTTTCCGAAACTCAATGAATTTTGGCACCTTGTATTTGGCCAGGCGTTCAATCAGGTATTCACGCACCGCTGTTTCGCTCAATTCGGCATTATCCTCGGGCTCGATCATGGTCATCAGCGACTCGCCGAATTCCGCATCCGGAATACCAAACACGGCGCAGTCGCCAACCCCATCCATGGTCACCAAGGCCGCCTCGATCTCGGCCGGATAGATGTTGACCCCGCCGGAGATCACCATGTCATTGCGCCGGTCGCAGAGGAAGAGGTAGCCGTCTTCGTCCTGGTAGCCGATATCGCCGATGCTGATCAGGCCATCGCGTTCCACTTCCAGTCGTTTATCGGGCAAACTTTTGTAATCGAAATCGGGCACCATCTCGGTTTTGACATAAATTTCGCCAATTCCACCTGGCCCCTGCGGCTGGCCATCGTCGTCATAAATAGCAACCCTGGAATTTGGCGTCAGGCTGCCGACAGTGCCCGGTTTTTTGAGCCAATCTTCGCTGCTGCATAGGTGCGAGATACCAACCTCGGTGCCGCCGTAATATTCGACCAGGATCGGTCCGAACCAGGCGATCATCGCTTGCTTGACCTCGGCCGCACAAGGCGCCGCGCCGTGGGTGATCTGCTCCATCGACGAGACGTCGTAGCGCTGGCGCACCTCGGCCGGCAGCTTCAAAAGCCGAACGAACATGGTCGGCACCATGTGGGCATGGGTGATGCGGTGGGTTTCCACCATCTGCAGGAACTGCTCCGCATCGAAACGGGGTTGCAGATACAAATCCGCTTCATTACTCAGGGATATGCGCGCCGAATGATTGACCGCGACGTGATAGCAGGGGCCACTGAGTATGACCCGCATGCCCGGGCGGGGGCCATAGGCAATATCGCCGACTTGGGCACCGACCGCGGCCTGATCGGCGCTGGCCGGATGCTGAAAGACACCTTTCGGCAGGCCGGTGGTGCCCGAAGTATAGAAGACCAAGCCGCGCGCGGCGCGCGGCGCGGCGGACCATTCGGCAAAAGCGGCGATCCAGTCTCGCCAATCCCGCGCCCCATCCGGCGCGGCGCAGGAGGCGGCATCGATCCGATAGGCGGCGGCAATATCATCCGGCGTCGGCACCACGAACACGGCTATCCCGGCCGGGATCATATCGCCGATTTCGGCCAGCAGGTGGGCATGGACGATGAGCGCCTTGGCCTCGGAATCGGTCAGGATATATTCGGCCTCGGTTCCTCTTAAGTGCCAGTTGACGGTGACGAAATAGGCGCCGAGCAGCGCAGCCGCGCATTGGGCCTCGAATAACGGAAAATCATTGCACATGAACGCCGCGATGGCGTCACCTTCTCCGATTCCCAGGGAATCCAGCGCCGAAGCCGCCTGGCGCGTTCGCGCCGCCAGATCAGCCTTATCGACACTGCGTTGCAAACTAACGACCTTCCCCGATCCGAACATGCTCTTTTCTTCCCCCACCAATTTTTTGTCGTTACCTGATACCGCTGCCGCGTCTTAGTCCAGAACGTCCTTGAGGGTTTCCAGCGGCGTCAGCTTATCGCCGATTTCCTTCAAGAATTCATCCGCCACCAGTTCGGGTGTCCAATTGTCCCTGAACTCCGAGACGACGGGCCGTGGTTGACTGAAGAGATAATAGTTGTTGCCGCTGGTCGCGAAGATCTGGCCGGTAATGTCCTTGGCGGCATCGCTCGCCAGAAACACCGCCAGGGGCGCATTCATTTCGGGCCGCATTTTTTCCTTGAGCTGCTCAAACGCCTGCGCCTGCTCATCGCTGGTGATCGGGATCGAGCCGATCATCCGGGTAAAGCCGGACGGCGACAGGCAATTCGAGCGCACCTTATAGCGCGCCATATCAATGGCGATCGAGCGGGACAGGCCGGCGACGCCCATTTTCGCCGCCGCATAATTGGCTTGGCCGAAATTGCCGATCAGCCCGGAAACCGATGTCATATGAACAAAGGCGCCCGATTCCTGATCACGAAAATGCGGCGCCGCGGCGCGGGCAACGTGATAACAACCGTTCAAATTCACCTGAATGACGGCGTTCCAGGCGGCCTCGTCCATTTTGTGAAAAATGGCATCCCGCAATATACCCGCATTGTTCACAACGGCATCGATGCGGCCAAATTCTTCGACCGTCGCGGCAATCAGATCAGCCGCGCCCGTGCCGGCTGAAATATCATCGGTATTGAAATTTGCTTCGCCGCCGGCGGCGACGATCTCATTGGCGACCCCATGCGCCGGTCCTTGATCGGCACCGCCGCCATCAAGGTCGGCGCCGAGATCGTTGACCATGACCTTGGCGCCGGCTTCGGCCATCTTTAGCGCGACTTCCCGCCCGATGCCGCGGCCGCCGCCGGTAACGACAACCACTTTGCCCCGCATCATGCCGGTCGATGAGTTGTTATCGGTCATTTCATTTCCTCTTGCTTCAATTGGGTTGGTGTATTCGCCATCCGGTCGAGATGAAAATCAACATTGCCGAATTGCGTGGCGATCACGGTCAATCGTTTGAAATAGTGGCTGACCCGAAGCTCGTCGGTCATGCCGATGCCGCCGTGCAATTGAACCGCGTTTTGGCCGATAAAACGGCTGCTGCGGCCGATCTGCACCTTGGCGGCCGAGAGCGCGTGACGGCGGATTTCCGGATCGGCGGCGCCGATGCGCAGGGTCGCCATAACCGCCGCCGAGCGGGCCTGCTCCAACTCGATATACATATCCACGATCCGGTGCTGGAGGGCTTGGAAGGATCCGATCGGTTGACCGAATTGCCGGCGGGTTTTGAGATAATCGAGGGTGTCGTCGTGGAGCACCTGCATGGCGCCAACCGCTTCCGCCGCGACCGCCGCAATGCCGGCATCGAGCACCGCGTCGATTGCCGGATAAGCAGTATCGACATCGCCGAGGACGTTATCAGAAGCCACATCGGCCAGCCGGACCTCGGCGGCCTGCGATCCGTCGATGGTTGGGTAGGGTAGAACTTCCAGACCGGCGGCATCGGCGTCGACCAGGAACAAGGTGATGCCGGCCGCGTCCCGCTGTCCTCCAGCCGTCCGGGCACTGACGATTATTTTGTCGGCGGCGCCGCCATGCAGGACCACGGCCTTGTGACCGTTCAACCGGTAGCCGTTGCCGTCTTTGGCGGCGGTGGTTTCGACATCCGCCGGATCGAAGCGCGACCGGGGCTCGGCATAGGCGAAAGCGAGCAGCATTTCGCCGCTGGCGACCTTTGGCAGAATCGCCGATTTTTGATCTGCGTTGCCGCAGGCAGCGATCAGTCCGCCAGCCAGCACCACCGTCGTCAGATAGGGTTCGACCATCAGCCCACGGCCGATCGCCTCCATCACCACCATGGTCTCCACCGGGGTGCCGCCGAAGCCGCCATCCTCTTCGGCGAAGGGCAGGCCAAGCCAGCCCAGCTCTGCCATTTGTGCCCAGGTTTCGCGGCCGAACCCGTCCGCGCCGGCAATTATATCGCGCCGCCGTTCGAAACCGTAATCCCGTTCGACGTAGCGTTCGGCACTGTTTTTTAGGAGTTGCTGTTCCTCGCTCAGGGTGAAATCCATGTCCGCCCCTACAGCCCGAGCGCCAACTTGGCGAGGATATTACGCTGGATTTCGTTGCTGCCGCCAAGAATGCTGAGGGCGCGCAGATACAGATAATCGGGCACGATACCGGTGGCATGTTCGAGGCCAACCGGCGGTGCCGCGCCGCCCGGCTGCACCGCCTCGTCGATATAGGGCATGCCGTAATAGCCGACCGCCTCAACCGCCGCCTCGCCGATTTCCTGGCTAAGCTCGGAACCCTTGATCTTGAGGATCGAAGCCGCCGGGCCGACGTCGCGGCCCGCCTCCTCATCGGCCAGCAGGCGGAATTGGGTCACCTCGAGGGTCATTAGCTTGACTTCCAAGTCGGCGAGCTTGCGCCTGAATGCCGGGTCCTCGGTGAGCGGCCGGCCGCCGGCCGTTTCGGCGGCGGCAATTTTCCTGAGCCGGCTCAGGCGGCGTTTGGAGCCGCCGATATCGCTGATATGGGCGCGCTCGTGGCCGAGCAGGAATTTGGCGTAGGTCCAGCCCTGCCCTTCTTCACCAACCAGATTTTCGGCCGGTACCCGGACGTCTTCGAAAAAGACCTCGTTCAGGCTGTGCTTGTTATCCTGGGAGATAATCGGCCGCACGGTGATGCCCGGCGTCGTCATGTCGATAAGCAGGAAAGATATTCCGGCCTGCGGCTTGACCGTATCGTCGGTGCGCACCAGACAAAACATGCGGTCGGCATAATGGGCATATGAAGTCCATATCTTCTGACCGTTGACGACATAATGGTCGCCGTCACGCACCGCCTTGGTCCGCAGCGACGCCAAATCCGAGCCCGAGCCCGGTTCCGAATAGCCCTGACACCACCAATCGTCACCGTTCAGAATGGGCGGCAGATATTTCTGTTTTTGTTCGGCATTGCCGAAGGCGATCAGCACCGGCCCGATCATGCCGATGCCAAAAAGCGGCGGCATCGGCGCACCGGACAGGCCAAGCTCTTCCTGGAAAATGTATTTCTGGGTCGGCGTCCAACCGGGGCCGCCATGTTCAACCGGCCAACTGGGCGCCGCCCAACCCCGTTCAAACAGGATCCGATGCCAGCGGACAAAGTGTTCCTTGCCGAATCGCTGGCCGCGCTCGGCAATTTCGCGAAGCTCGGCCGGCAGGGACCGGCGCATGAAATCCCGGACCTCGCGGCGGAAGGCCAGGTCCTGTTCGCTGAAATTGAAATCCATCGCCGCGGTCCCGCCACGCCACTTTAAAGCTGGGCGAGCAGATTGGGCGGCGACATCGGCAAGGATACCTGCCGGATACCGATGGCGTCACTGACCGCGTTGGCCAGCGCACCCAAGGACGGCGTCACCGGAACCTCGCCGACGCCGCGCAAACCATAAGGATGCTTCGGGTTCGGCACCTCGACGATCACCGTGTCGATCATCGGCAGGTCCGAGGCCACCGGAATCCGGTAGTCGAGGAAGCCGGCGTTCTCGAGCTTTCCGTTATCGTCATAAATATAGGCTTCGTTGAGCGCCCAACCGGCGCCCTGGGCGGCGCCGCCCTGGTATTGTCCTTCCACCTGCAAGGGGTGGATGGCCTTGCCGGCGTCCTCGATCACGGTGTAGCGCTTAACATCGACGCGGCCGGTCTCGTGATCGACCTCGACATCGACCAGATGCACGCCAAATCCCGGCCCGGCGCCGGTGACGTGCATTTCCGAATGTCCGGCAATGGCGCCATGGCTGACGCTGGTCTTGGCCGCGATCTCGGCAATGGAGAGCGGTTCGAACTCGCCCACATTGGAGCTCGACGGACGGCAATATCCGGCATCGAAGACGACGCCTTCTTCCGGCACATCCCAAATTTCGGCGGCGCGGCGCACCAGTTCGGCGATGCACTGGCGGGCCGAATCGATGATCACCATTCCCGATGAGAATGTCGTCCGGCTGCCGGCCGTCACCCGGTTGTTGCCGAGGGTGCTGGTGTCGGCGAGATTGGCGCGCACCTTTTCAACCGGAATGCCGAGCTCTTCGGCGGCCATCATGCTGATTGATATGCGGGAGCCCGCCACATCCGATGTGCCAAGCATAATGGTTACCGAGCCGTCCGGCGTGATCGTCAGCGAACCGGTGGTGTCGCCGCCCCGGTTGAACCAGAAGCCGGTCGAGATGCCGCGCCCCTGCCCGGCCGGCAAGGGCGAGAGGTAGTGATCGCATTTTTTTGCCGCTTCCAGGGTCTCGACATAACCGATCGGCCCCAGGGTCTCGCCGTAAAGGGTCGTATAGCCTTCGCTGGCGGCGTTCCTGAGCCGCAATTCAAGCGGATCCATGTCCAGTTTTTTCGCCAACTCGTCGATGAGGCTTTCGACGGCAAAGGTCACCTGCGGCACGCACGGCGCGCGGAAGGCGTTCACCTTGGCCCGGTTGGAGACGACTTCATAGGAAACCGTCTTCACGTTCTCCAGATTATAGCGGGTGAACATGGCCTTCGGCGCGTTGTCGAACATGGAACCGGTGAAGGCGCCGGCCTGAAAGATCATCTCGGCCTCGGCGGCGGTAATCCGGCCGTCCTTGGTGACCCCGATCTTGACCCTTGAGCGGGTGGCGCTGACCGGACCGGTGGCCCGGAAAACCTCGTTCCTGGTGAGCGTTATTTTCACCGGGCAGCGGGCCTTGCGCGAAAGCATAATCGCCGCCGGCTCGGCATAGAGCGTGGTCTTGCCGCCAAAGCCGCCGCCCAGTTCCGACTGGGTAACTTTTATTTTCGACGAATCCATTTCCAGCAATATGGCCAGCCGGTCGCGGAACACGTGGGTGCCCTGGGTGCAGCACCAGAGATCGATCTGGCCATCGTCCCGGCACTCGGCAACGCAGGCCTGGGGCTCGATATAGGATTGATGCATCGGCTCGGTCGAAAACTCGCGCTCGACGATTTCATCGGCCCCGGCAAAACCCTTGTCCACATCGCCGCGGCCGATATCAAGGCGTTGCACCACGTTGGTCGGCTGGTCGGGCGCCTGCGGATCGTTTTTGGTCCGGATATAATCGTGCAGGATCGGCGCGTCGCTCTGCATCGCCGCGATCGGATCGATGACGTGGGGCAGGATTTCGTATTCCACTTCGATCAGCTTGAGCGCTTGCTTGGCGATCGATTCCCTTATCGCCGCGACGGCGGCCAGCGCATGCCCCTCATAGAGCACCTTTTCGCGGGCCATGCAGTTGCGGGTCATATCGCCGGGCACCGTTCCTTGCGGAATTTCGGGAAAATCATCGCGGGTGACGACGGCCTTGACGCCGGCCAGGGCTTCGGCCTTCGAGGTGTCGATGGATTTCAAGATTGCATGGGCGTGCGGGCTGCGCAGGATCTTACCGACCAGCATTCCCGGCACCATCAAATCGGCGCCGAACATGGCGCGCCCGGTGACCTTGTCCGGTCCGTCATGCTTGACCGGGTTGGTGCCGACGATTTTTAAGTCTTTATCGGGAGCGTAACCGCTTTGTTCGAGAATATCGGGCATTTCAGCTCTCCCTCATTTCTTCGGCGGCGGCCATTACCGACCGGATGATCTTATCGTAACCGGTGCAGCGGCAGAGATTGCCGGCCAACCAGTAGCGCACTTCGGTTTCGGATGGATCGGGGTTGCGCTGCAACAGCGCCTCGGCGGCGATTAGAATGCCGGGCGTGCAGATACCGCATTGCAATCCGTTGAGCTCGAGGAATTTGCGCTGCAATGGATGCAGTTCCTCTTCCCCGGCCATGCCTTCGATGGTCTCGATCTCCTTAGCCTCGGCCTCGACCGCGAGAACCAGGCAGGCACAGACCAGGGCGCCGTCGAAGCGCACGCTGCAGGCGCCGCAATCGCCGGTCGAACAGCCTTCCTTGGTGCCGGTCAGTTTAAGCTCGTTACGCAGCACATCGACCAGGGTCTGGGTCGGCTCGCACAGGAATTCATATTGATCACCGTTCACGGTGGTCGTTACATGGGTTTTTTTCAGCATTGTCCGCATTACTCCTCAGCTTAACTTTCTTGGGCCCGTTCGAGGGCCTTTTCCGCCGCCCGCCGCGCCAGGACGGCAAGGATTGCCGCGAGCCTGGGTCGTATCGATTGATCCCCGATACGCGTCCCCGAGCCGGTTTATGCCGGTAATTCTAGCTGAAAATAAGGGGCAGGCAATCAGGGAAGTCGGCGCCGGCGGAATGCCGCCAATCCGCGGAAACGATCAAGGCCAGCGGTCCTGAACACCGCGGCAACGGGCCGGACACAAGACCGCACCCGACCAATTTGCAGAAACGTCAAATTAGCCCTTGCCAAAAGGGAGCCGTCGACACATGACCCAGGGCGGACATTGGCGCAGCATAGATACATTGGAGTTTTTCCTCCCAAGCCAATTATCTTATACTCTCCGCCAAGGAGAGTGACTTGGGGAAACTCCGATTCTTAGTCGTTCTGGCGGGGACGTTTCTTATTTCAGGTCATGCACTAACATTCACCCTGGACCACTCAATGGGGGCCGACCAAATTTTCCAATGGGCCTGGCGCGGGCATTCAGCGCGGGCAACGACATATGGGGGTAATAAATCGATGTCTTCGAATAACAACGCCGCAGAAGCGATCGTTGAGCACCTGATCGACGAGGGCGTCAAGTACGTCTTCGGCATCACCGGAGACACGGTGCTCCCTATCATCGACGCCATTTACGACCGCCAGGACGAGATCCACTATATCACCTGCCGCCTGGAGCACGGCGCGACCGGCATGGCGGACGCCTATTCCCGGGTCACGGGCGAGCCGGCCTGCGTCTTGCTGCATGCCGGCCCCGGCATCGCGAACGCCGTCCTCGGCTGTCCGTCGTCATATAAATTGGAACAGTTAGCGATCTGATCTATAGGAGGATCTGGCTCATCTGTTTCAAGATATTAAGCGGCGTATTTGCGGTGTTGCAAGCGCCGGGTTTCCATCGTTTTCCGTTTGATCCTTTCCCTCTGTTTTAAAATGGATATCCCCCGCCCGAAGTAGACGTCGGCGGGGGTGAGATTATTGATGCTCTCGTGGTATCGCTGATGATTGTAATGATCGACGAATGCTTCGATCTGAACCTCCAGGTCTGCCGGGAAGAAGTAGTTCTCCAGCAGGATGCGGTTTTTCAAGGTTTGATGCCATCGCTCGATCTTACCCTGAGTTTGCGGATGATACGGCGCACCCCTGACGTGGCCCATTTTCTTATCGCCGAGCCATTCAGCCAGCTCACCAGAGACGTAGCTGGATCCATTATCAGATAACAGTCTCGGCTTGTGCACAATGTGGGCCTGATCACAGCCTGATGCCTGTAAGGCAAGATCCAGCGTCTCAGTAACATCACTCGTCTTCATGGTCGTGCATAGCTTCCAGGCAATGATATAGCGCGAGTAATCATCAAGGATTGTTGATAAATACATCCAGCCCCAGCCAATGATCTTCAGATAAGTGAAGTCGGTCTGCCACAGTTGATTGGTCGCCGTGGTCTTGTCTCTGAACTCATCAGCCGCCTTGATAACGATGAATGCAGGGCTCGTAATCAGATCAAGGGATTTGAGTAGGCGATAGACGGAAGCT
>NZAK01000130.1 GCA_002687515.1 Rhodospirillaceae bacterium | reverse complement strand
CCGGGGACACGACCGCGCCGACCAGGGCGGGGTTATATTCGGGAGAGTGGCAGCATCCTACATGTTGTGGGTATGGGCGTTAAGCGGATAGGCACGGTTATATGTAATTTGCCTCTAAGCGAATACTGACAGAGACATGAGATCGAGTCTAATGTTTGGTGCCGGTCGTATATGATGAGCGGCTATTCAATTAGGTGACCTGAAAAACAGGAACAAATCATGCAATCCAACTCTTTACCGCCGCACCGTATCGATACCTGCATTCCCGAGCGGCGCGAGCCGGGCATGATGGTGTTCAACGTCCGGCCCGGCGGTGCCGCCGAACATACCGGTAACATCGGCTGGTTCCTCGGCCTCGACCGTGATGGCGGCTTTCCCTTGAATTTAAGGTTAGACACGCCGACCCAGGATGTGCGTGCCCTGGCCAATGGCAACCTTCTCTATTCCCTTACCGGGGCCGGTATCATCAAGGAAGTCACCCGCACGGGCGAGGCGGTGCGGCAATGGCACGTGGCCGGCAAATGGAAAGATAAAGCGCCCCCCGACGGCAGCACCCGAATCGATGTTCCCCTCACCCATCACACCATCAATATATTTCCCGGCGGCAACCTGCTGCTGCTCAGCGCCGAAATGCGGAGATACGACGACTGGCCGGCCAGCGACGACGATCCGAAGGCGCCGCTAGGGCCCGCCAACGTGGTCGGCGACGTCATCCTCGAGGTGGCAACCGACGGCCGGATCGCCCGGCGCTGGGCGCTGCTCGATATCCTGGATCCCTACCGACTCTGTTACGGAAGCTGTTCCGGATACTGGCGCGCGCGCGGCTTCGAGGACAGCAATGATTGGTGCCATGCCAACGCGGTCACCTACGATGCATCGGACGATTCCGTCATCGTTTCCCTGCGCACCCAGGATTGCATGGTTAAATTCGCAGCCGAGACCGGCGAGTTGAAATGGATTCTCGGCGACCACGGCAATTGGCGCGCACCCTGGTCCGACAAATTATTGACGCCGGTGGGCGATGTGGCGTGGCAATATCATCAGCACGATTGTTCGCTAACGCCCGCCGGCACCATCCTCTGTTTCGACAACGGTAATTTCCGGGCAACCCCATTCCGGGATAAAATGCCCGACGCATTGAGCTACAGCCGCGGCGTCGAGTTCGCCGTCGATGAAGATGCGATGACCGTGCGCCAGGTCTGGTCCTATGGCGAAAGTGACGGTGAAAGGCTGTTCGCCTGTTACCAGGGCGGCGCCTTCCGCCTGCCCAAAACCGGCAACACGTTCCTCACCTACGGCGGCGTCTGCACCAAGGACGGCGTGCCCACCGGCAACAACCAGGATGGCTTCGTCCGCTCCCGTCTGCTGGAAGTCACGCCCGACCGGGACATCGTCTTCGATATGTGGATCGACGGCGGCGAGGCAGGCGGCGGCACCCCCCTCTCCTCGTTCCGCGCCGAGCACGTTCCCGAGTAGAAAACGCTAGACCGCCAGGCGCAAAAGATTGACCGCGTTTTCGAGGTAGATTTTCTGCTTTTCCGCCGCCGGGATATCCATCGCCTCGACGGCGCGCAGGGTCGTTTCCATAAAGCCCGCCGAATTTTTCAGGCGCATCGAGCCGAGCGGCATGTCGGTGCCAAACAGGATATGATCGGCGCCGAAAAACTCATAACCGCACATCAAGGCGGCGGTGCAGCCGTAAAGGGCGGTGTCGTTATGGAAGCGGCGGAGATTAGCGTGGGTTTTCGGCTCGGGCGCCATCCAGCGGATGCGCTGCTCGAAATAAGGGATCATCGAGCCGAGATGATGGGTGATGAATTTAAGCTCGGGAAATTCATCGAATATCCAGCTCGAAGCAATGGTCAGCATCGCCTTCGAGGTTTCGAACTCCCAGCCGAGCATCGAATCCTCGCCGACCGATACCGACGGCGGCTCGGTCGGATGCAGCCAGATCGGCAGGTTGTAAGCCGCCATCTTTGCATAGAGCGGCCGGAGCCGTTCCGCATCCAGCTTTTCGCCCAAGATGTTGGTATAGAGGCGCACGCCCTTGAGGCCCAACTCGCCGATCGCCCGCTCGCACTCGGCCAGCGCCAGGTCGATGTCGTTCATCGGCAGGATGGCGACGCCGCCGATGAAGCGGTCGGGATAGGTGGCCACAAGTTCGGCCAGCTCGTCATTGGCGATGCGGCTGATTTCGGCGCTGTCCTCGGGCCCGGCGAACATTTCCACCGGCGGATTGGATATGGTCAGCACATGCAACACATCGGGATGCCGGTCCATGAAGCGGAAGCGGAGGTCGAGGTCGTTGACCGCGGTTTTCGATTCCCGCTTCTCGAGGTATTTGATGGCAACCGGATCGGTGCTCTTGCCGGCCTTCTCCAGCAACAACTGCGCCGCCCGTTTCGGCCACCAGTGAGTATAGATGTCGATCTTCATTGCGCCGCCCTCCCATGCTCCAGGGCGCCGATTGTGCGCTGGCATACCCCGGAAAGGCGTTGACTTCGGTCAAGGCGGCGTTGAGGCAATGCGTTCCGCTCAATGCTTGGCCAGCAAACTCCCGAAGCCCTCGATCCGGTCGTCGATGCCGCCGGCGCGGAGGGCGGCCCAGAAGTTGGCGATGTTGGAGGTGATAACCGGCTTGCCGATCTCGTCCTCCAATTCTTGCGCGATGCCGGCCGAGCCGAAATTGGCGCAGCTGATGAAAACGGCTTGCGACTCGGGCCGGTCGACGGCGCGGGCGTGGGCCAGCACTTCACCCGGCGGCACGGTGGCGAAATTTTGTCCGCCCAAATCGTCATCGGGGAACGGGTATCCGGCCATGGCGATAACCTCGATGCCGGCGGCGGCGAGATATTCCTTTTCATGCTCATTGGTTGCTTGCGGATAGGGCGTCGCCATGGATATGCGGCGGGCGCCGAGCACTTCGAGGGCCTTGATCACCGATGCCGCCGTTGCCACCGCCGGCGCGCCGCTGACCCCTTCCAGCTTGGCTTTCAACATGTCCGCCGGGCAGGCCATGGAGCCGACGGTACAATTGTAGGCGACGATGGTGGAACCGCAGGTCTTGAGCTCCTCCAGCCGGATTTCGAGATCATCCATCAGTTCCTTGAAACCGTCTTCCTCGGGATGGAAATGGATCGGCATGCGGGTGAAATGGCTGGTCACGCCGTCGGGCGCCATGGCGTGAAATTCGGGCTCGGTCACCGTATTCACGGTCGGGATGATGACCCCAATGCGCGCCCGCCAGCCGAGGGGTTTTGTTTCTTGGGTATCAGGCATTCTTCACCTCCTGTCTCAAGGCCAGTCTAGCGCTTATCCCCTCATGGCAACAATATGGTCGAGCCGGTGGTCTTGCGCGCTTCGGCGTCGCGGTGGGCGCGGGCGGCGTCTTTCAGGGCATAGGTCTGGCCGATCTTGATCTTGATGGCGCCGGACTTGATCATCCGGAACAAGTGGCGCGCCGCCTTGCCGCGGCTGTCGGCGTCATAAAGGTAGTTGGCGGCCTTGGCGCGCAGGAAGTAGGACGCGGTCTTGGCGCCGTCTTCCCACAAATCCAGCGGCGGCGCCTTGCCGGACGCGCTGCCGAACAAGACCACCAGGCCGTATTTGCGGACGCTGGCCAGGCTGGCGGCCCATTGGTCATGGCCGACGGAATCGTAGACCACGTCGACGCCCTCACCGTTGGTCAGGCGCTTCACTTCCTTGGCGATATCCTGTTTCCCCGAAACGATCACATGGGCCGCGCCGTTGCGTTTTGCCAGCCGCGCCTTGGCCGGCGTCGAGGCGGTGCCGATCAGGCGCGCGCCGGCGGCCCGCGCCCATTGGCTGGCGATCAGCCCGACACCGCCGGCGGCGGCGTGAAACAGGATGGTTTCACCCTTCTTCAGCTTGTGGCTCTGATTAAAAAGGTACTGCACGGTGCAGCCCTTGATCAGCGCCGCGGCGGCGGTCTTGTCGTCGAGCCAGCGGGGCAGCTTGACCAGTTCACCGATGCCACGCAGGCTGGCCTCGGCATAAGTGCCGGCGCCGGCGCCGCCGAAGGCCACCCTGTCGCCCGCCTTGTAACCCTTGACGCGCTTGCCGGCGGCTTCGATGACGCCCGCCCCCTCGATGCCGATGACGGCGGGAAAGCCGGCGACCTTGTAGAGCCCGTTCCGGTAATAGGTGTCGGCGAAGTTGAAGCCGACGGCGGTGTGGCGGACCAGGACTTGATCGGGCTTGGGGTTCGGGACATCGATCTCGTCCCATTTGAGGACCGAGGGCGGACCGTTCTTGTGGATGCGGATGGCGCGGGCTTTCATGGGTTGTCCTCGTCGATACGGTCAGACCCCGAAGGTGAAGCGGCTGCCGACATTGGACGCGACAAGCTTGCCGGGCATGCGTTCGCGCATTTTGCCGATGAAATTGGCGCCCGTGCAATGCATCGGCACAACCACATCCGGGTCCATATTTTCCAACTCGTCCAGGGTGTTCTCGATGTAATCGTTGGGCGCCAACCCCAGATGGAAGCCGCCAATCACCGCATGCAGCTTGTCGGTGTTGGCGACAGCCATCGCCGCCTTGACCGTATTGACGATACCCGTATGGCCGCATGACGAAATGACCACCAGCCCCCGCCCCTTGACCATGTAACATGTGGCGTGCTCGTCGGGATGCTGATCGAGGACCAGCTTGCCGGCCCGCTCCGCCTCGGTGAAATGGTCGTCGTCGTCCTCGATCAGGGTGCCGCCGCTGACCTTCTCGAATGATTGGCGTTCGATATAGCCGCTGGTGAAAGCGCTGTCCAAATCCAAGGGCTCATCGCAACAGACCTGGCTGACATTTTGCGCGACCAGAGAAGAACGGTCGATGGCGCCCCAGGGAACCGGTTCCTTGCCTTTTTCGCCAATCCATTTTTCGCGGAACACGGTTTCGCCGCCGACATAAAGATTTATATCATCGCGCATGCGGGTCCGGTGCTGACAGATGAAACCGTCCAGGCCGCCGAAATGGTCGCGATGGCCGTGGCTGAGGATCAGCCCGTCGAGCTTGGCCGGATCGATATCGAGCAAATCAAAATTGCGGTTGAGGATTTCCGGCGTGTAACCGAAATCGAGCAGGAATTCAGCCTTGGCGCCGTCCTTGACCGAAGCCAGGTGCAGCGACAATCCCCATTCGGCGGCGAAGGTGGTCATCTGGCGGCCGGGCACCCGCCCGACATGCTCGATAGCGGCCATCGGATGCTCCGCCTTGGGCAGGAAGCGTTCGTAAAAGGAATCGACGACCACGCGAACCGATAGCTTTTCAACGACCGGCACCGTGAAGGGCGCCTGCGTGCTGTCCATGATTGTGCCTCCCTTGGATTTTTAGACTTTGGATTTTAGGCTATTCTATAGCTCTTGCCAGATGTAGCAATCGGCAAGCATGGCCGAAAAATATTGTCTGCGCTCAGACTTCAGACATCGAGCAGGGTGGATATGCCCATGTTGGCTTCGACCGCTTTTACGTCCGATATGCATGCCGCCGCCTGGCAGAGCTTTTCCTTGGTGCCTTCCGAATCGACCAATCCCCAATAGGTCACGATGCCGTCGCTCACCAGGACGTTGAGCAATTTCAGGGTGGACCAGCCATTGTCCTCGATCTCGTCGAGCAGTTGCTGGCGGATTTCGCGGTCGCGCTCGGCAACCTCGGGGACGGCGTCGCGGTTCCTGGCGGCAAGCGCCTGCACCAGGTTGGCGCGGCTTATGATGCCGATCATTTTTCCCCGATCGACCACCGGAACGCGCTTGATATGCTTTTTTTCCAAAAGCTCGGCAACCGAGGCGATGGAAAAGAAATACTCAACGGTTATAACCTCGCGGGTCATGATTTCCTTTGCCACCAGATCACGGCACATCAACATCTTCTGGTTTGATTTTCCCGGCTTGCCGATCATTTCCAGCCACCAGCAACGCCGTGGGCTGCGGCCCTCGCGGACCATGCGCGTCAGGTCCCCTTCGCTCACCATGCCGATGAGCCGATCATCGTCATCGACGACGGGAACGCCTGAAATCCCGCGTTCGATGAGGAGGTTCGCAATTTCGGGAACGGGCGTGTCGGGCCCGACGGTAATTACGTTCGTCGTCATGATGTCTTTTGCAAACATTTGCCGCTCCAGCGCGCTGTTTTCGACGTGAAACGAGATTTAGAGTGGTTCCGGATAGATATGAATCAATTTGATGGGAACAAATCGGTTTTCCGGGCAGGCGCGGTGCGCGGCGCGATGCCTTCGCATCGGGCAAGCGCCGCAACGCCCCCGGGGAGCCGATTTGACCCACCGCAGGCCGGGT
>NZAK01000129.1 GCA_002687515.1 Rhodospirillaceae bacterium | reverse complement strand
GAGACCTGTCTGTTATGATGTGTGTATAGCATTGATTCTTATAGCAGAACCACCCAAACAGGTCATCAATTTAGTAATCCATCTGGGCAATCCGGGTTTAAGGGTCTGGTCCTGCACCGAGAACCCGGTGCGCGATTACGGCCATCCGGTCTTCGGGCGCCTGCGTTTCGCGGCGACGCCGATGGCGATGATCGACCTGTTGGCCTTCCTGCCCTTTTACCTGAGCGCTTTTTTCGGCATCGACTTGCGCATGCTGCGCGCCATCCGGCTCTTGCGGCTTTTGAAATTGTCGCGCTATTCGCCGGCGCTCAGCGTCATCGGCGCGGTGGTCAGGGCCCAGCACAAGGCGCTGACGGCGGCGCTGTTGGTGATGCTGATCGCGTTGTTGTTTTCGTCCAGCATCCTCTTTGTCCTCGAACACGAGGTGCAGCCGGAAAAATTCGCTTCCATTCCCGACTCGATGTGGTGGGCGCTGGCCACCCTGACCACCGTCGGCTATGGCGATGTTACGCCGATCACGCCATTGGGCCGGTTTTTCGGCGCCATCACGATGATCCTCGGCATCGGCATGTTCGCCCTGCCGACCGGCGTCATCGCCACCGGCTTCGCCGACGAGATTCGCAAGCGCGACTTTGTCGTCAATTGGAAGCTGGTTTCGGCCGTGCCCCTGTTCGCGCCGCTGGACGCCGCCCAGATCGCCGAAATCGTGTCGCTGCTGACGCCGCTGATCGTACCGCCCAAACACGCCGTGGTGCGCGTCGGCGAGGAAGCCGACAGCATGTTCTTTATTGTATCGGGCCGGCTCGAGGTCGAGGTCTCGCCGGAACCGTTCGTCCTTGAAAGCGGTGAATTTTTCGGCGAGATGGGTGTTCTTGCAGGCGGCAAGCGCAGCGCCTCGGTGGTCGCGCTCACCGACAGCTCTCTGCTGGAATTGAAGGCCGAGGATTTCACGCGGCTTCTGAATGCGCATCCATCAATCGAGCAGACGCTCAACGAAGTGATCGCCGAGCGCACCCAGCAATCGGAATAGCCGCTAAGGACAAGCAGGTTTGAAATCGACCACCCAGCGGCCGCCGCGAACTCGGAATATGCAATGAGCCGGGCCGGTCAGGATGGCCCCAACTTCGAAGGGCTGTTCGGCGGCACCGCCAATCCGATTCGCATGATTTACATGATGGGCGCGGTATGGCGTCTTAGCCGGTCTTTGCCGACCGACAATATCCGTATCCTCGAGATCGGATCGTGGTCCGGCGCATCGACATTGACCTGGGGCGAAGCGATCCAACTCTACTTCGGGGGCCACGGCTGGATCACCTGTGTCGACGCTTGGCAACCGTTCATCGACCTGGAGGTGAATCCGAACGCGAATTATCGCGAAAAGGCAGCCGCCCTCGAAAGCGGTCAGGCCTATCAAGTGTTCCAAGGCAATATGCGCTTCCTGCCCGATACGGTGAAGCTTGAAGTGCGCCGGGGATGGAGCCGGGATGTGCTGCCGTCGCTGGAGGCTGAAGCCTATGATCTCGTCTATATTGACGGCGATCACAGCTATGCTGCCGTCCGTTCGGACATCGAGGCCTGCAAGAGCCTGGTGCGCCCCGGAGGCACCATGTCCGGCGATGATCTGGAATTGCAGTTTCAAGATGGCATGCCGGATATTGCAGCCGATATTCCGGGTATCGACGAATATTACGATGCCGAGCGAAAGGTTCGGTATCACCCAGGGGTAAGCAAAGCGGTCGGCGAGGCTTTCGGCCCGGTTTCCGCATGGTTCGGGTTCTGGGCCATGCAGAAACGAAAAGATGGTTGGGAAGCGGTTGACCTGGACGGCATGCCGATAAGAATTCCGCACCACATCCCGCCGAAAACAATTATTGGATTGAAACGGGTTTTGATGGAAGCGGGATTGATTTGACCCCCTCCCGGCTTTTGCAAATTCCCGAAGAAGGCTACCATCCAAGCGGAATTGCCGGTAGGGACGAGCAGGTTGGTATCAGGCCGCGCGGCCTTCCAGATGGGCGCTGAAGGCTTTCGCCAAACCTTCGAACACGTCGTCCCAGCGGCCCGCTTCGGTCTGCCGGAAGACGCGGATCGAGGGATGCCAATCGTGGTCTTCGCCGTCCAGCCCGAAGCGCCATTCCGGCGCCTGCGACAACAGCGTGAAGGTGGGAATGCCAAGCGATCCCGAAACCTGGATGGTCGAATTATCCACCGAAATGACCAGATCCATGGCCGCCACCTGGGCGAACCAGTCTTCGGCGTTTTGCAACGGATCGACATCGTCATCGACATATATATCGGCGCCGTAGGCGATGCGCGCGGCCTCGATATCGGCGGCGGTTTCGCCATATTGCAGGCTGATGAAATTACAGCCCGCCCGGGTCAGGATTTCCCGCCAGAGGGGAAGCGGCGCGCTGCGTTCATGGCCGACGATGGGATTGCCGCTGCGCCAGCAGATGCCGACGATCAGGCCCGGCCGCAAAGCGGCATAGCGCCGGCGCAATTCTTCGCCGCGCTCGGGGTCGGGCACCAGGTATTTTCCGGTATTGTTGGCGAAGCTTTTCTTCGATGTCCGGTAATAGGTGCAGAGCGAAGCCAGCGGCGCCTGAAAGTCGATGCCGGCGGCGGCGATTCTGGGATCGGGCGGATCCAGCCGAGGGGCCACCACGGCGCCCGGGAACGAGCGCTGGAAAACCGGCGCCAGGCGTTCGTTGCATTCAAGAACCAGCTTGGCGCCGCCCTCCAAAAGATCGGGGATTGGATTGGCGAACATGATCTCATCGCCGATCCCCTGCTCGCTCCAGACCAGGATGGTGCGCCCTGCAAGCGCTTCGCCCTGCCAGTGGGGATAAGGGAATTGGCGCCAGGTGGATGGAAAATCCGGGCACTTCCAGCGCCATTCATTTTCGGCCCAGCCGTCTTTGTAATTGCCCTGCATCAAAAGGATACGGCTCAAATTGAAGTGGGCCTCGGGAAAATCCGGATCGGCGGCGATGGCGCGGCGGAACGCCCCCTCGGCGTCGGCGAACCTGAACTTGGCGGCATAGGCCAGGCCCAGATTGCTGAACGCCTGGGCGTTGCCGGGATGGCGCAGGATCGCCTGATCGTAATAGGCGATGGCGGTGTCGGCGGCGCCGGCCTGCAGGAAGGCGTTGCCCAGGTTGATGTGGGCGGCGGCGTAGTCCGGGTCCCTTTCAAGGGCCTTCTCGAAGGCTTTTATGGCCAACTCGGTCTTGCCCAGCCCAAGGTAGGCGAGGCCCGCCTTGTCCTCGGGCTCGGCCCCCTCGGGCGCCGCCCTGGCGGCAAGCTGGGCGGCGGCCAAACCTTCATGGGGCCGGCCCATTCGGGTCAAAACGAAGGACATGCGGCACAAATAATCGGCATCGCCGGGCAAGTAGCTTAGGACCCGTTGCAAGGCCAGCCGGGCGGCCTCGAAGGCGCCGCCATCGGCTTCCGTCTTGGCCAGGCCGTTCAAGGCATGCACCAGATTGCGGGCGTAGTCGGAGCGCGCCGGGTCGCTGTCGCGGGCCGCCTGCAGCAACGCGACGGCTTCCGGCCAGCGCCCTTGGCGCATGCGGATCAAGCCCAGCGCATGGCGCGCTTCGGCGTTGCCGGGCTCCACCTGCAAGACCTGGGTCGCCAGCGCTTCGGCGGCGGCCAGCTTGTCGGCGTGGCCGTCATTCATGTTGCTATCGGTTACGATCTGGTTCATCGGCTTTAGCCATAGGCCCGGTGGTCGAGGCCGCCGACGATTTTCGAATAGCCGTAGGCGCGGCCGGGAATATTGCTCCATACCAGGGCATCGGGAAAATCATAAAGCTGGTCGCAATCCTTGCAGTAGCTAATATCGCCGAAGCGCCCATCCCGATGGGCGGCGCGCAGGGCCTCAAAGGGCGCGCCGGACACCACCTCGGCGATCGACTGATCATCGAGATGGCCGAGGATGGCGGTTCCGTCCTTGCCGAGCACCATGCAGCAGGCGACGACGCCGCCATGATGACCATCCAGGCCGCCGGCGCGCACCTGCAATAGCTCGGAAAACGGCCGCCCGCAGGAGCGCTTGGCGGACGCATCGGTCAAATCGGCGCGCGCGTATGGCGAGGCGTAGCCGCCGGACCAATTATGCATCATCCAAATCTCGGCGAAGGCGCCGGTGTAATCGACCCAGTTGCGGCGGTAGGCGGCGGCCTCGATTTCGACGCGTTCGGCATCGGTGATCAAATGATAGAGATGGATTTCGCTCTTCGTTCCCGCCGCCAGTTCGGCGAAGCGGCAAACGTTATCGCGGACCTCGTCGAACACATCCATGCTCATCCAGCGGTGATAGGCTTGCCGCTCGGCGCCGATGGCGGAAACGCGCAAGACATCGATGCCGGCATCGATCAGGCGCCCGGACAATTTTTCATCGAGCTTGTAGCCGTTGGTGAAGGATACGCATTTGAGCCCGCGCGCCTTGATGGCGGCGACCGCGTCCGCCATGTCGCTGTTCAGGGTCGGCTCGCCGGAGCCGTGCAGGGACACCGTATCGAGACCGTATTGCATGGCATCGTCGAGGATCTTTTCGAGTACCGCGGCGGGCAGCTTTTTCAAAAAATCGCGATCCCTTCCATCGGCCTGCGGGCACATCCGGCATTTGAAGTTACAGCCGCCATTGAGCTCCAGATCGAGCTGCTTGATCTTGATGGCGTCCGGCACCGGCATCGCGGGTCAGCCTTCGCCCTTGGCGGCCAGGATCATTTCGCAGACCTCGCGGACCGCCCCTTGGCCGCCGTTTTTTTGGGTCACATAGATGGCGGCTGCCTTGGCCGCTGGCATCGCGTCATTGACGCTGATCGGACAGCCGACCGCCTCCATTACCGGGATGTCGTTGACGTCATCGCCGACATGGGCGACCTGGTCGAGATCGATACCCAATTTGTCGCAAAGCTCGACCAGGGCGGCGAATTTGTCGCGGGTTTCCAGATACACATGCTCCAGCCCCAGCCAGTTGCCGCGATGGGCGATGGCCGGCGAAGCGCTGGCGGTGATGATCACCACCTCGACGCCGGCGCCGCGCATCATGCGCATGCCCATGCCGTCCTTGACGTTGAATTTGCGCAACTCGTCGCCGGCGTCGGTGTAATACATACCGCCATCGGTGAGCACCCCGTCGGTATCCAGCGACAAGAGCTTGAGGCCGGCCAATCGTTCATTAAGGCGTTTTTTTAAATCCGCATTCATCGCCGCTCAATTCCCCTTGTTCAAAATGTCCGCGACGCGGGCGGCGTCCTCGGGCGTATCGACACCGATCGAGCCGGGCGCCACGGCAACGCAGGCGATACGCTCGCCATGCTCCAAGAAACGCAACATTTCGCCGCTTTCGGCCCGCTCCACCGGCCCCCTTTCCCAGCCCGCGAAGCGCCTCAGCGCAGGCCCGGTAAAGGCATAGAGCCCGACATGCCGGGTGCGTCTCATTTCTTCGGCCATGGCATAGGGCAGCGGATAGCGGGACAGCATCATGACGCAGCCGTCCAGGGTCGGCACCAGATGAACCACCGACGGATCCATCATCTGTTCATCATTGGCACCCTCGATATAACCGGTCGACACCTCGATGCCGCGCCCCAGATTGTCTTGCAGGCAGGCGACCACCGCGTCGATGGAATCGGGATCGATCAACGGCTCGTCGCCTTGCACGTTTACGTAAATATCCGCATCGATGGCGGCCGCCACTTCGGCGCCGCGGTCGGTGCCGGTCAAGTGATCGGAAGAGGTCATCACCGCCTCGATGCCGTTGCCGGCGCAATATTCGGCGATGGCTTGGTCCTCGGTGGCGACCACTACCCGATCGACGCTGGCCGCCTTGCTGGCCCGCTCCCAGACCCAGGCGATCATCGGCTTGCCGGCGATTTCGGCGAGCGGCTTGCCGGGAAAGCGGGTCGAGGCCATGCGCGCCGGAATGATCGCCAAGGTGCTCATTCGGCCAACAGTGCCCGGAGCGCCGGATGCAGATGGATCAAACCCTCCAGGCGCCCGTCTTCGTCAAGCACCGGGAGATCGAAAATTTCCCGCTGCTGCAAAAGGTTGAGCGCTTCGTCGATGGCGGTGCCGCGGCCGATCGAGGTGAATTCCCGGCGCGCATGATCGATGATGTCGTCGGCGAACAGCGCCGACAGCGGCTTCTGGCTCCTGAGCAACAGGCGGCGCAGATCGCCATCGGTAAACAGTGCGATCAGGCGCCCGTCTTCATCGACCACGCAGGCGAGGCCCAATTTGCTCGCCGACATTTTCTCCAGCGCTTCCTTGAACAGGGTCTCGGGCGCCATCACCGGGATCGCGTCCGGCGGCAGAAGGATATCGGCGATGGTCCGCCCGCTCTTTTCTGAACTATCAGGCGTCGAGGTGGACACGGTCCTCTCCCCATTTTTGCAAAAGTTCCAGGCGCACCGCGTGGGTGGCCTTGGCCTGGGCCAGTATATTCTCAAGATAACGGATATCCAGTTGCGTGTTCGGGTCGGAAAGGGCCTGGTCCGGGTTGTCGTGGACTTCCATGAACAGCGCGTTGATGCCGCAGCCCGCCGCGGCGCGCACCAGATGCGGGATAAATTCCCGCTGGCCGCCAGATACATTGCCCATCGATGTCGGCAGTTGCACCGAATGGGTGGCGTCGAAGCAGACCGGATAGCCGGTTTCGGCCATGATCGGAAAATTCCGGTAATCGTTGATCAGCATGTTATAGCCGAAAAAGGTGCCGCGGTCGGTCAGGAGAATCTGATGGTTGCCGGTTGCCTCGATCTTGCGGACCGAATTTTTCATGTTCCAGGGACTCATGAACTGGCCCTTTTTCAGGTGCACCGGCTTTCCGGTTTCACCGGCGGACTTAAGAATATGCGTCTGCCGGCAGAGATAGGCCGGAACCTGCACCATATCGACAACCTCGCCGGTGGGCGCCGCCCAGTCGGCTTCGGAAAAATCACAAACCACCGGAACTTTGTGGACGCCGCGCACCTCGGCGAGAATCTCCAGCCCCTCTTCCATGCCGATGCCGTGGAAGGAATTTACCGACGACCGGCAGTCCTTGTCGTAACAGGATTTATAGATCCAGGGGATGTCGAGGCGGGCGCAAATCTCGCCGATGCGGGCGGCCATCTGCAAGGCATGGTCACGGGATTCGATGGCGCAAGGACCGCCGAGGAAGGCAAGCGGCGTCTCGCCGCCGATCGCAACCTCGGCGACGCCGTCACCGCCGACGCTAATCAGCTTTGGCGTCATCGCCGGCCGGGTCCGGCCATAGTCTGGGCAGAACGGAGAATCATAGCCGGGATTTTAACGCTTTTGCCGTTAATGAAACATGAAATCAATCGACCGGTTCCCATGTACCGGAACGGATTTCGGCCATCCGCAGCGAGGACAGGTCGAGCCCCAGATGATCGTCGGTATTGATCCGGTAAACGCCGTTGGTTCCGACCAGCCCCCTTGTGCTTTCGATGGTGCGGCGCAGCGCCGCCTTGTTCGTGGTGCGCGCCGTGCGGATTGCCGCGATCACGATCTGGATGGCGTCGTGGGCGTAGCCGCCATAGACCGACGGCAGAACGTCCCAGCGTTTCCGGTAGAGGTTGTTGTAGGATCGGATCACCGGCTTGACCGGATCGCCGTCCTCGAGCTTCGCCGATAGCACCAAGGGCGCCACCGGCATGCGCACGCCTTCCGCCGCGGGGCCGGCCAGGTCGAGGAAATCCTGGGTGGCGGCGGTGTGGGTCTGATAGAGCGGTACCTCGAACTTCATCGCCCGGAAGCGCTGGGTGATGAACGCCGTGGTGCCGCCGAAGCCGATATTGATCAGCGCCGCGACGTCGCTGTTGCGCCGGATGCGCTGCATTTGGCGGGACACGCGCCTTGTGCGCGAACGGTAAACCTCGTCGGCGACGATGACGATCCCCGAGGGCCCGGCGAGGTTGCGGCAATGCTGGCTCATCGACCGGCCAAAGCCGTCATCGCCCGACAGAAGCGCAATTTTGGTGATCCCCCTTTTGGCGATATCGGCCAGGATCTTGGCGCAGGCGAGGCGCTCGGTCGGCGAGGTTTTGAAAACCCACTTGCGCACCGGTGCGATGATCGACGCCGATCCGGCGAGCGCGATGAAGGGCACGCCGGCCTGCTCGATCATCGGGATAACGGCCATCGAGCCGCCGGTGGTCGAACCGCCGATGATCACGTCCACCTGGTCCTTGTCGATCAGGCGGCGGACCGCCGTCTGCGCGGCGCGGGTGTCGATGCCGACATCATATTGGATCAATTCGAAGCGGCGGCCCAAGAGCCCGCCCTGGGCGTTCACCAAATCCACATAGAGCTTCAGGGTGGCCAGCGCCGGCGCGCCCAGGAAGGCGCCATCGCCGGTGACCGCCAGGAAGGTGCCGATACGGATCGGTTCCTGGGCGCGCGCCACGGACGATACCAGGGATGACACCAGGGGCGCCGCCAGCACCAGCAGCGAAATTGCGGCGGCAACCGCACGCAGCAGCCGCCAGGTCGTATGAATAAATGAATTCGGCGCGCGTCTCATGACTTCCCAATGGGATTCGCTGGGGACTTCCCGGCGGGAATAATTCCACGGCACCGCGCGCGCGGCAACTTAAAATGCGATGGCGCGGCGGCCGGCGCTTGATTCTATTAGCCGGCGTCCGCCGCCGTTTCGGCCTCGCTGCCGGCTTCGCCGCCGTACCATTGCATGGTCTTCAACAGCGTGCTGACGGTAATCGAGCCGAAGGTGGCGCGCGCGATGTCGTCGATTTCGCCCTGCACCATCAGCAGCGCGCCGCCGATATCGGTGTCCTCGCCGCGCGCCGCCGCGCCGCCGCCATCGCTGCCGATGTCTTCGAAGATGTTGATGATATCCAAGAGCGTGGTGCGCCGCGCGTTGCCGGAAAAGCGGTAACCGCCGCCGGCGCCGCGCACAGAGTCGACCAGCCCGGCGCGGCCCAGATCGCGCAGCACCTTGGCCAGGTGGTTGGCGGAAATGCCGTAGATGTCGGCGATATCGGTGGCCGATAGCTGGCGTTCCGGATGGCGCGCCAGTTCGAGCACCGAATAGAGGCCAAACAGGGTTGCCTTTTGCAGTCTCATGCCCGGTGCCCTCGCTTCACTGATCGTTTAATCGTCATCACCCATCTTCCATGCAATCGGTTTTTCCAGTTCGATGAACGGCCCCGCCATCATCCCTTGCGCCCGGAAAAAGGACATATTGAGGTGATCGGCGCGGGCGATCATGGTGCGCACCGTCTCCACCCCGTCCTCTTCCAGCTTGTCGCACAAGGCGTTGAACAAACGTTCGCCGATGCCGTGCATCCTTTGCTCCGGATCGACGCCCATGGCGAAGATCCAGCCACAGGGTTGCGAGCCGAATTCCCAGACGCGCACTTCGCCGACGATAAAACCAGCGAAGCCGCTATCGGTATTGGCGCCGCCGCCACCGGTATTGGCCCGGCTTTCGGCGATCAGCACATGGCGGCCATCGCGCCCGACATAGCGGTCGAAGGTATCTTGCCAATAGGCGTCCTTGCGCAGGCCCGTGATCAACCCATCCAGCGCCGCCACCCGACCGCAATCGTCATTGGTCGCGATGCGGATGGAGATGGCTTCGGCGGTGTTGGCGGCGGTTTCGGGCACGGGGCGTTTCTCGTCGGGCGGCGCTTTCAAGAGAATCCGCACATGGTTTTCAGTTTCCGGGTTGACACAATGAAGCGAGTCGCGCATTATGTAAATAGGTATTTTGGTACCGATTTACGATCTCATGCTTAGCAGATCAGAAAACGGCCTATTTTCAACGTCTTAATGACTATTACGGGCCCGCTTCGAAGCCTGAATAATTTGGTTTCTTTGCTTCAGGAGACAGTCCGTCTATATTAGTTTAGAAAGCTTCTAATACGCAACAACAAACAGACCGGTAGTCAGAATGATCGAATTTTCCACGCACCCCGACCAGTACAAACACTGGAAGCTGAGCTTCGACGGCCCGGTGGCCACCCTGAGCATGGATGTCGCCGAGGACGGCGGCATGGTTCCGGGCTACGATTTGAAGCTCAATTCCTATGATCTGGGCGTCGATATCGAACTGCACGACGCCATCCAGCGGCTGCGCTTCGAGCACCCCGAGGTCAAGAGCGTGATCATGACCTCGGCCAAGGACCGGGTGTTCTGCGCCGGCGCCAACATTTCCATGCTCGGCACCTCGAGCCACGCCCACAAGGTGAATTTCTGCAAATTCACCAACGAGACCCGCAACGGTATCGAGGACGCGACCAAGTATTCGGAGCAGCGCTACATCTGCCTGATCAACGGCACCGCCGCCGGCGGCGGCTACGAGCTGGCGCTGGCCGCCGACTACATCATGCTGATCGACGACGGTTCCAGCACCGTATCCTTGCCCGAGGTGCCGCTTTTGGCGGTATTGCCGGGCACCGGCGGGCTGACCCGGGGCGTCGACAAGCGCCATGTGCGCCGCGACCGCGCCGATTTCTTCTGCACCCTGACCGAGGGCATCAAGGGCAAGCGCGCCGTCGAATGGGACCTGGTCGACGAACTGGTGCCGCGCTCCAAACTGATGCAAACGGCGATCGAGCGGGCGCGCCAATTCGCCGAAAATTCCAGCCGGCCCGACGACGCGAAGGGCGTCCAACTGACGCCGCTGGGGCGCCAGGTCAAGGATGACGAGATCGCTTACCGGTATCTGACCGCCAAGTTCGACCGGGCGGGGGCCACCGCCGAGGTGACGCTGCTCGGCCCCGATAAGGAACCGGAAAAAGATGCCGCCGCCATCCACGCCGCCGGCGTCGATTTCTGGCCCTTCGCCTTCGCCCGCGAGCTCGATGATTTCATCCTGCACATGCGCGCCAACGAACCCGAGATTTCGACCTGGGTGGTGCGCGCCAGCGGCAATGCCGATCTCGTCGAAGCCGCCGACCAGGCGCTTCTCGATAACTCGGGCGATTGGCTGGTGCGCGAGATTACCCTCTATCTCAAGCGCACCCTGAAGCGCCTCGATATATCCTCGCGCTCGATCGTCACCCTGATCGAGCCGGGCAGCTGCTTCACCGGCACGCTGATGGAATTCGTGCTCGCCGCCGATCGAAGTTTTATGCTCGACGGCGGCTTCGAAGGCTCCAACCTGCCGGCCGCCTGCCTCAGGCCGACGGGCATGAATTTCGGCCCGCTTCCGATGTGCAACGATCTGACGCGCCTCGAAACCCGCTTCCTCGGCGGCGGCGATGAATTGCAGGCGATCAAGGACAAAATAGGCGAGGATCTGGACGCGCTCGAAGCCGAAGAACTTGGCCTTGTCACCTTCGCCCCGGACGACATCGATTGGCAGGACGAGGTGCGCATTGCCATCGAGGAACGCGCCAGCTTATCCACCGATGCCCTCACCGGCATGGAGGCGAGCCTCCGTTTCGCCGGGCCGGAAACCCTTGAAACCAAGATTTTCGGGCGGCTCAGCGCCTGGCAGAACTGGATCTTCCAGCGGCCCAACGCGGTCGGCGAGGAAGGCGCGCTGAAATTGTACGGCACCGGCAAACAATCCAACTTTGACAAGAAACGGGTTTAATCATCATGAGTACCATCGATTATTCGCAAAAAATTCCCAACAACGTGAACCTCGCCGACGACCGGCGGCTGCAACGGGCGCTGGAAAACTGGCAGCCCGCCTACCTTGACTGGTGGAACCAGATGGGCCCGGCGGAAAGCTCCGAGCTCGAGGTTTATTTGCGCACCGCGGTCGCCGTCGATGCCGAGGGCTGGGCCCAATTCGGCATGGTCAAGATGCCCGAATACCGCTGGGGCATTTTCCTGGCCGACGCCGAACAGGACCGGCGTGTGAATTTCGGCATCCACAAGGGCGAAGCCGCCTGGCAGGAAGTGCCCGGCGAATACCGCGCCGAATTGCGCCGCCTGATCGTCACCCAAGGCGACACCGAGCCGGCCAGCGTCGAACAGCAGCGCGTCCTCGGCCAGACTTGCCCGTCGCTTTATGACCTGCGCAGCCTGTTTCAGGTGAATGTCGAGGAAGGCCGCCATCTCTGGGCGATGGTCTATCTGCTGCACGCCCATTTCGGCCGCGACGGCCGCGAAGAAGCGGAAGAGTTGCTGATGCGCCATGCCGGCGACGCCGACAAGCCGCGCATCCTCGAAGCCTTCAACGTGCCCACCGTCGATTGGCTGTCGTTCTTCATGTTCACCTATTTCCAGGACCGCGACGGCAAGTATCAGCTCAGCGCCCTTTCCGAATCCGGTTTCGATCCTTTGTCGCGCACCTGCCGCTTCATGCTGACCGAGGAAGCGCACCACATGTTCGTCGGCGAAACCGGTGTCGGCCGCATCATCCAGCGCAGCGCCGAATTAAGCGCCCAACATGACACGCTGGATATCAGCAGCCACGGCGGCGTCCCCTTGCCGGTGATCCAGAAATACATCAACTTCCACTTCTCCATCTGCCTCGATCTGTTCGGCCAGGAGCATTCGACCAACGCCGCCAACTTCTATTCGATGGGCCTCAAGGGCCGTTTCGGCGAAACCAAGATCGACGACGACCATGTGCTCGATGGAGCAACATTCCAGCTCCCGGAATTGGATGGCGACAAGGTTGTTTGGAACGATCAGCCGGCGCTGACCGCTATCAACGAGCGCCTGCGCAACGATTACCGCGAAGACAGTTTGCGCGGCGTCGAGCGCTGGAACAAGGCCATCGCCGCGGCTGGCGTGGACTTCAAAATAACCCTGCCGCACACCGCCTTCCACCGCAACATCGGCACCTTCCGCGATGTCATCGCCTCGCCCGAAGGCAAGGTCATCGGCCGAGAGGAATGGGACAAGAATGTCGGTGCCTGGCTGCCCAACGACGACGACAAGGCGCATATCCAATCGCTGATGGTGCCGGTGGTCGAACCGGGCAAGATGGCGGGCTGGATCGCCCCCCCGGCGCGCGGCATCCACGGCCAGGACGTCGATTTCGAATATGTGAAATTCCACTGAGCAAAATTGGGTGCGGAATGGTATAGCGCGGTCGGGGATGGCCGGTTGGCCGACCGCACGCCCCGATTATTCGCACTAATGTGGGGATGGCATGGTTGGCCACCTGCCGGTCCCGATGATTCGCGTCTACCTACTTGCGCAGGTGGGGATGGCCGGTTGGCCGGGCTGTGCCCCCGCGCGCGACCTCAGACGTCATACTCCAAACGCTCGAACCGCGTCGTCGGCCGTCCGTCGGCGCCCTTGGAGACGGCGATCAGGCCGCAGAAATTTTCATCGTCGGTTTCGGTGAAGTCGGCCCGGTAATGGTAGGGCGCGAAGCGCGATTCCCGCCTGGCCAACGCCGCGCTGGCCATGATCTTGGCGACTTTGTGGATATTCATGGCCTCGTGGCAGCGCATCAGTTCGTGCATATTGCCGGCCTTCAACCGGTCCAGCTCGGCATCCATGCGGTCGAATTTCTGCAGCGCCGTGGTCAGGCTCATCTCGGTCTTGACCGGCCCGAAATGATCGGTGGCGACGATCCGGATGATGTTCTCGAACTCGTTATATTGGGTGCCCTG
>NZAK01000128.1 GCA_002687515.1 Rhodospirillaceae bacterium | reverse complement strand
GATTACAAGGTAGCGGATATTTCCCTCAGCGATTGGGGGCGGAAAGAGATCGCCATCGCCGAGACCGAGATGCCTGGCCTGATGGCCTTGCGCGCCGAATATGCGGGCGACAAGCCCTTGGCTGGGGCGCGCATCGTCGGCTGTTTGCATATGACCATCCAGACGGCGGTGTTGATGGAAACGCTGGTGGCGCTGGGCGCCAGCCTGCGCTGGTCGTCGTGCAACATATTTTCGACCCAGGACCACGCGGCGGCGGCGGTGGCGGCGGCGGGGATGCCGACCTTTGCCTGGAAGGGCGAAAGCGACGAGGAGTTCTGGTGGTGCATCGAGCAGACGGTGCAGGGCCCGGATGGCTGGACGCCGAACCTGATCCTGGACGACGGCGGCGATCTGACGGCGGTGATGCACGAGAAGTTCCCAGACATGCTGGCCGAGGTGAAGGGCCTTTCCGAAGAGACGACGACCGGCGTGCACCGCCTTTATGAGATGGCCAAGGCCGGTGAATTGAAGGTGCCGGCGATCAATGTCAACGATTCGGTGACCAAGTCGAAGTTCGACAATCTCTATGGCTGCCGGGAAAGCCTGGTCGACGGCATCAAGCGGGCCACCGACGTGATGCTGGCCGGCAAGGTGGCGGTGGTCGCCGGCTATGGCGATGTCGGCAAGGGCAGTGCAGCCAGCCTGCGCGGCCAGGGCGCCCGGGTTCTGGTCACCGAGGTCGATCCGATCTGCGCGCTGCAAGCCTCGATGGAAGGTTATCAGGTGGTGACCATGGACGATGCGGCGCCGATCGGCGATGTCTTCGTCACCTGCACCGGCAATATCGACGTCATTACCATCGATCATATGCGCGCCATGAAGGACCGGGCGATCGTTTCCAACATCGGGCATTTCGATTCGGAGATCCAGGTCGAAGCCTTGAGGAACCTGAAATGGCACAATGTCAAGCCGCAGGTCGACGAGATCGAGTTTCCGGACGGCAAGCGGATTATCCTTCTGGCCGAGGGGCGGCTGGTCAATCTCGGCTGCGCCACCGGCCATCCCTCGTTCGTGATGAGCGCCTCGTTCACCAACCAGGTGCTGGCGCAGATCGAACTTTGGCGGAACTCGGGGAATTACGACAACCAAGTCTATGTTCTGCCGAAAGCGCTGGACGAGAAGGTTGCGACCCTGCATCTGGGCAAGCTCGGCGTCAACCTGACCACCCTCACCGAAGAACAGGCCGCCTATATCAGCGTCGGCCAAAACGGACCGTTCAAGCCCGACCATTACAGGTATTGACGCAAATACTGATCGGGGAACTTGCCGCCGGCGCGAACCGCGCCTAAGATTCCTCCGTGGCTGTTCTGGACAAGATCGGGGCCGATGCCGCGCTCATCGGGGCCCTTCCTATTGCCGTTGCCGTGTTCGGCGAAGACGGGCGTTTGCGGCTGTTCAACGATGCCTATGCCGAACTGTTCGGGCTCGATGCCGCGTGGCTGGCCGGGCATCCGGCCCATGGCGATATCCTGAACCGCCTGCGCGAGGCCAGGCGCTGGCCGGAAGTAAACGATTTCAAGACCTATCGCGCCCGCGAACTGGCGCGCTTGAAGGGCCTTGAGAAACCCGAAAGCGATCAACTGTACCTGCCCGACGGAACCGTGCTCAAGCGCATCGCGGCGCCATTGGATGGCGGTTTCGCTCTGTCGTTCGAGGATCAGTCGCCGCGGCTCGAGGCCGAGCGCGCGCTGAACGAGATCGATGCGGTGCAGCGCCAAACCTTGGATCACATCAATGTCGCCATCGCCGTCTATGGCGCCGACGGCCAGCCGCGGCTTACCAACAAGGCATTTGTAAAGCTTTGGGCCCTGGAGGACATCGATCTTAGTCTCGGCGGTTTCCTCGACGCGACCCGCGCCTTTCTTCCGGTGAATCCCGATTGGGCGGCCAAGCGGGACCGCCTGGTGACCCGCCTCTTGGGGCGCGAAACCGGGGTCAGGCGGCTTCAGCGCTCCGATGGCCGTATCCTCGATGCCGCCCATATCCCGCTGCCCGACGGCGCCGCGCTGATCAGCTATACCGATGTCACCGACAGCGCCCAGGTCGAAGAGGCGCTCCGCGAACGGGCCAATTCGATGGAAGCCGCCAACAAGATGAAGTCGGAGTTTCTGGCCAACCTGTCGCACCAGGTGCGCAATCCGCTGACCGCCGTCATCGGTTTTTCCGAGCTCCTGTCCGGCGAATATGTGGGTCAATTGAACAAACGCCAGATGGAATACGCCACCGCCATCGCCGCTCAGTCGGAGGCACTGGCATCGCTGTTCGCCGCCATCCTCGATCTCGCCAGCATCGAAGCCGGGCTGACGTCACTGGAAACCGAGCCGGTCGATCTGCACGCCGCGTTGGCCGAAACATTCGCCATGCTGCGCGAACGGGCGCGCGCCAAGAAAATCACGTTGGAATTCGATTGTTCGCCCGATATCGGCTGGCTCGAGGCCGATCCGCAAAAGCTTAAACAGACGGTGCTGCACCTGCTCGGTAATGCGGTGAATTATACCAGTGCAGGCGGCCGCGTTTCGCTGGCCGCCGCGCGCCGTGGCGAATGGATCGAAATCCTGATCGCCGATACCGGCGTCGGCATGGCCAGGGGCGATATCGAACGCCTGACCGCGCCGTTCGAGCGCGGCGCCGACAATGACCAGCCGGGCGCCGGTCTCGGCCTGACCTTGGTCGACAGGTTCGTGGCCCTGCATGGCGGCGAAATGAAGATATCATCGGCGCCAAGCCGGGGCACCAAGGTCACCTGCCGCCTGCCGGCGATACCTAACGAAGCGCCATGACCGATAGCGCCGCCCGCACAGTCCAAGCCGAAGACGAGAGCCGGACCCGCGCCCTTGCCGCCGCCATCGCCGGGCTGGCCGAAGCCGGCGATGTCATCGCCCTCAAGGGTGAACTCGGCAGCGGCAAGACGGTGTTCGCGCGTGCCTTCATTGCCGCCCTGGGTGGCTTGGGTGAAGTGCCCAGCCCCACCTTCACCCTGGTGCAGATATATGATCTGGCCGCTGCCCGCGTCTTTCATTTCGATCTATACCGGCTGGAAAAGCCCGAGGACGCGCTCGAATTGGATATCGACGATGCCTTCGCCGACGGCATTTCCCTGATCGAATGGCCGGAAAAGCTGGGCGCCTATCTGCCGCCCCGGGCCCTGTTGGTCAGCTTCGGTTTCGATGTACCGGAATTTGCGCGCCGCATCGAACTCGAAGCGTCCGGCGCCTGGGCGGATCGCATCGAAAGGATCGAAGCCGGTGTCTGATCGCCCTATTTCCGAGCGCCCTATTTCCGAGCGCCCTATTGCTGAGCGCCCTATTTCTGAGCGCCAAGGCCAGATCGAGGATTTCCTCGCCGATGTCGGATGGACCGGCGCCGCCCACGCGCCGCTGGCCGGCGATGCCTCCTTCCGCCGCTATGAACGGGTGACGCTGGATGGGAAGACCGCCGTGCTGATGGATGCGCCGCCGCCCGGCGAAGATGTCGGCCCGTTCGTGCGCATCACCAGGCATTTGCGCGATATGGGATACAGCGCCCCCGAATTGCTGGCCGAAAACGAATATACCGGGTTCCTTTTGCTCGAAGATCTTGGCGATGCCACCTACACCAAGGCACTGGCGGCGGGCGCCGACGAGGTTGAACTTTACACCCGCGCCGTCGATCTTCTGATCAACCTGCATGGCCGCCATCCGACGGCCGAGCTGCCAAGCGGCATCGAAACCTATAGCGAGCAGAAGCTGATGGAGGAAGCGGCCTTGTTCGTCGATTGGTATTTGCCCAACCTCATCGGCATACCCACCGATCCCATATTCCGCCATGAATATGAAGATATCTGGCGCGGTCTGCTTGCCTTTGCCGGGCGGGGCGAACCGACCTTGGTTCTGCGCGATTTCCACGCCGACAATCTGATGTGGCTTCCGGAACGCTCGGGCATCGCGGCCTGCGGCTTACTCGATTATCAAGACGCGGTGTTGGGATCGCAAGCCTATGATCTGATGTCGCTGCTGGAAGATGCGCGCCGGGATTTACGCGGCGGCCTGGCCGCGCACCTGTTGGAACACTACCGCGCCGCGTTTCCAGGCGTCGATTGGCCGCAATTCCAAACCGTCTACACGATCCTGGCGGCGCAACGCCATTGCAAGGTGATCGGTATATTCACCCGCCTCGCCCTGCGTGATGACAAATATGATTACCTCGGGCACATTCCCCGGGTCTGGACCCTCTTGGACCGTGCCTGCCGGCATCCGCTGCTGGCGCGCCTGAAAACCTGGCTGGACCAGCACGTGCCCGAGGAAAAACGGCGATCCGCGATGCATGGAGTAAGCGTTTAATGACCGCTGCCCGGCCAAAAACGGCGATGATTCTGGCCGCCGGGCTGGGCCTTCGCATGCGCCCGATCACCGAAAAGACGCCGAAACCGCTGATTAAAATCGCCGGCCGGACGCTTCTCGATCACTGCCTCGATCGGCTGCTTGCCGCCGGTGTCGAAAAGGCGGTGGTCAACACCCATTATCTCGCCGATCAGGTCGAACGCCATTTGCGTAAATACCGGGATCTCGAAATCATCATATCCGACGAAACCGACGAGCTTCTTGAAACCGGCGGCGGCATCGCCAATGCGCTGGGCCATCTCGGCGGCGATCCGTTTTATGTGGCCAACGCCGATGTGCTTTATCTGGATGGCCCCGGCATGGCGCTGCACCGGCTGGCCGATGCCTGGCGGGACGAAACCATGGATGCCATGCTGATGCTGCAATCGACGGTCGAAGCCTATGGCTATGTGGGGCGCGGTGATTTCCTCATCGATACCCTGGGGAACCTGCAAAGGCGTCCGGAGCGGGAAGTATCGCCCTATCTCTATACCGGCATTCAGATCATCCATCCGCGTCTGTTCGATAACCCGCCGGCGCGCAAGTTTTCTCTGAACGTGCTTTATGACCGCGCCATCGAAACCGGGCGGCTGGCCGGCATCGTCCATGACGGTGAATGGTTTCATATCGGAACGCCCGATGGTCTCAATCAGGCCGAGAATTATTTGAACCAGAAATTCGCCGGCAGGCGGCGGCGCTGAGCATTTGAATGAAATTTGGGCTTAACCGATGATACAGGCCACTGGTCCGAGCCCCACGGTATTCACCATCGCCGCCGGCCAGCCGTTTGTCGACGCGCTGGCCGCCGGGCTGATCGAACGCACCGGCGGCGATGCGGCGGCTCTTGCCGATTACACGATCCTTTTGCCGACGCGCCGGGCGCTGCGCAGCCTGCGGGAAGCGTTCCTGCGCCTCGGCGGTGGAACGCCGCTGTTGCTGCCCCGATTGATGCCCCTCGGCGATCTCGACGAGGAAGAACTGGCCATCGCGTCGGCCGAGGATTTCCCAGAAGGCGCGGCCTGGGATGTGCCGCCGGCGATTTCCGGGCTGCACCGCCGGCTCGCCCTGACACGGCTGGTGAGTGCCATGCATGGCGGCGACATTTCGGTCGAACAGGCATCGGCCCTGGGCGCCGAGTTGGCCCATTTCCTCGATCAGGTTCAGACCGAGCGTTTGAGCTTCGACGGGCTCAAAGGCCTGGTTGCCGAGGAATATGCGGAACATTGGCAAGTTACCCTCGATTTCCTGAAAATCCTGACCCGGCACTGGCCCGAAATACTGGCCGAAAGCGGCGCCATCGATCCGGCCGAGCGGCGCAACCATATCCTTCTGGCGCAGGCCGAACATTGGCGGCGGCATCCACCGGCATCGCCGGTTATCGCCGCCGGCTCGACCGGCAGCATTCCGGCGACGGCGGAACTGCTGGGCGTGATCGCTGAGCTGCCCAAGGGCGCCCTGGTGCTGCCCGGCCTCGACACTGGTCTTGATCCGCTGTCGGTGGCCGATGCGCCCCATCATCCCCAATTCGCCATGATGGCGCTGCTCGAAGGGATGCGGATGGAGCCCGAGGATGTGCCGCCCTGGCAGGCCGGCGGACTTGGCGAAACCCATTCGGCGCGCGCCGGCTTGATCAATGAGGTGATGCGTCCGGCCCGGGAAACCGGTCTTTGGCGGCGCTTGGACGCGCCCGGCGAAGACGCACTTCGCGGCGTGCAGCGGATCGATTGTCCGGGACCCGAGGAAGAGGCGCGGGTCATCGCCCTTTTGATGCGCGATGCCCTGGAAACGCCGGAACGCACCGCCGCCCTGGTGACGCCGGATCGCCGGCTGGCCCGCCGCGTTGCCTCGGAGCTCAGGCGTTGGCATATCGAAGTCGATGATTCCGCCGGCCTGCCCCTGGCCCATAGCGAGCCCGGTGCCTTTCTGAACCTGACCGCCGGGCTGGCCGCCGGCGGTTTTGCGCCGGTCGGGCTGTTGTCGGTGGGCAAGCATCCATTGGCCGGCCTTGGCAATTCATCCGCCCGGTTGCGCGGGCTGATCCGTGCCCTCGAAATTGCCGCCCTGCGCGGCCCGCGCCCGGCGCCCGGATTGTCCGGGCTGATCGAGCGTCTGCCGCCCGGCGCCGATGATTTGCGGGCGCTACTGGAAACCGTTCAAAAAGCGGCTGCGCCGTTCGTCGATGTGCTGGCCGGCGCCGCCGCCCCGTTGCGCGAAATGATCGAGACCCATGTTGCCTTCGCCGAAGCCGTTGCCGCCAGCGATGCCGAGCCGGGGCGGGGCCGGTTGTGGGCCGGCGAGGCCGGCGAAGCCGCCGCCGCATTCATTGCCGAACTTTTGGAGGCGGCCGACGCCCTTGGCGAGATTAATGGCGCCGACTATCCAGGATTGCTGCAGTCCTTGATGGCCGGGCGCGCCGTCCGCCCCCGTTTCGGCGCCCACGCCAGGCTGTTCATTTGGGGATTATTGGAAGCCCGCCTGCAGCATACGGATTTGCTGATCCTCGGCGGTCTCAACGAAGGCACCTGGCCGATGGATGTGGGTGCCGATCCCTGGATGAGCCGGCCGATGCGCCGCCAGTTCGGCCTGCCGCCGCCGGAACGGCGCATCGGCCTGGCCGCCCACGATTTCGCGCAGGCCTTTTCAGCCCCCGAAGTGGCGATGACCCGCGCCGAGCGGGTCGACGGGGTGCCGACGGCGCCGTCGCGCTGGCTCAACAAGCTGGAAAAAATTCTGACCGGCATTGGCGGCGGAGAGGCCCATTTCCCGTCCGGAAAGTGGCTGCACTGGCAGTCCCTTCTGGACGCGCCGGACCGGCAAATCCGCATCCAGCCGGCGTCCTTCTCGCCGCCGCTGGCGGCGCGCCCGCGCCGGCTTTCGGTAACCCAGGTGGAAACCTGGATGCGCGATCCTTACGCCATTTATGCGCGCCATATCCTCGGCCTCCGGGAATTGCCGGAATTGGATGCGCCGCCCGACCGCGCCGATTACGGAACCATCATTCACGGGATTTTGGATAAGTTTACCGCCGCCCACCCCCGGCAGCTGCCGCCCGATGCCGAGGCCCATTTGATTGAGCTGGGGCGGCGGGAATTCGGGCGCCTGCTGGCGCAGCCTGGAATCTGGGCTTTCTGGTGGCCCCGCTTCGAGCGCATCGCCGGCTGGTTCGTCGAAGCCGAAAGCCAGCGGCGCGCCGGCGTCGATGTTACCTTGAGCGAAGTTCAGGGCCGGCTCGAGTTGGATGCCCCCGGCGGTGCATTCACCTTGACCGCCATCGCCGACCGCATCGAGCGGCTTGCCGGCGGCGGCATCGGTATCGGCGATTACAAGACCGGCGCCATCCCGTCAGCGAAAGAGGTGGCCGCCGGTTTTTCGCCGCAACTTCCGTTGGAAGCCGCCATCGCCATCGCCGGCGGCTTTGAGGGCATCGCCGCGGGCGAGGTTACGGCCCTGGATTATTGGCGGCTGACCGGCGCCGAGCCGGCGGGCGAGGTGCGCTCGGCGGGCGGCGATGCCACCGAACTGGCCGCCGAAGCGCGGGCCGGACTGGAAGAACTGATCGCCCGCTTTGATGATCCCGAAACACCCTACGAAGCCCGCCCGCGGCCCGGGGCGGCGCCCAGATACAGCGCCTATGAGCATCTTGCCCGCATCAAGGAATGGACCGCCGGCGGCGGTGGCGAGGAATAATGAGCGCGCATCAAAAATCGCCCGACGATGCCAACGCCCGCCAGCGGTTGGCCGCCGACCCGCTGGCTTCGGTCTGGGTGTCGGCCTCGGCGGGGACCGGCAAGACCAAGGTTCTGACCGACCGGGTGGTTGGATTGCTGGTGACGGCGCCGGATCTGGAGCCACAGAAAATCCTGTGCCTGACCTTCACCCGGGCGGCGGCGGCGGAAATGGAAACCCGAATCGCCGACCGGCTTGGCCGCTGGGCGATGGCCGATGATGGCGATCTTGCCGCCGAGGTCGAGGATTTGTTGGGCGCGGCGCCGTCGCCGGAGCAGTTGGAGCGGGCCCGGCATCTGTTCGCGCTGGTTCTGGATACGCCGGGCGGCATGAATATCCAGACCATCCATGCCTTTTGCCAGTCATTGCTTCGGCGCTTTCCGCTGGAAGCCGGCATCGCCCCCCACTTCGCGCTTCTGGATGAGCGCGACGCCGATGAAATGCTGCTCGACGCGGAAGAGGATTTACTGGCCCAGGCCCGCGCCGAAAGCGATCCCGATATCGCCGGGGCGCTTGCCGATCTAACCCTGCAGATTCGTGATTCGGACCGCTTTACCGGCCTGCTCGCCAATCTGGCGCGGGCGCGCGGCCGCCTCAGCCGCTTGATCGACGGCGCCGGCGGCATTGCCCCGCTGATCCAGCGGGTTCGCGGGCTGTTGAATGTGGCGGCCGGCGACACGCGCGCCTCCATCGCGGCGGCGGCATCGGGCGACGATGTGTTCGATCAGATGGGCTTGCGCCTGGCGCTGGATGCGTTGGCCGGGGGCTCGAAGACCGATCGGGAGCGGGCGCGCCTGATCGGCGATTGGCTGGCCGCCCCGGAACGCGGCCTCGCCGAGTTTGAAATTTACGCCGGCGCCTACCTCACCAATGCGCGCTTCACCGGCGACATCGCCATCCGCAAGACCCTGATCACCAAAAAGGCCGCCGAAAAATCGCCGGGCGTCGAAGCCATCCTGGCCGACGAAGCGGGCCGCATCCAGGCTTGCTACCGGATGATGCAGGCGGCCACCGTCGCGGCGTGCACGGAAGCCATCCTGCGCGTCGGCGAGGCGCTGGTGGCCGGCTACCAGACGCGGAAAGCGCGCCGCGGGCTGCTCGATTACGACGATTTGATTGCCGATGCCGGGCGCCTCTTGCATTTGCCGGGGGTCGCGCCCTGGGTTTTGTTCAAGCTCGATGGCGGCATCGATCATATCCTGATCGACGAAGCCCAGGACACCAGCCCCGATCAGTGGCGCGTCGTCGAAGCCATCGCCAACGAGTATTTCGCCGGCGCCGGAACCCATGATGCGCGGCGCACGATATTCGCCGTCGGCGATGTCAAACAATCGATCTACAGTTTTCAGGGCGCCGATCCCGGCGCCTTCCAATCGATGCGCGATCAATTCGGCGCCCAGGTTCCGGCGGCGCACGAAACCTGGCGCGATATCGATCTCAACATGTCGTTCCGTTCGGTGCCCGCCGTGCTCGCCGCCGTCGATGCGGTGTTCGGCCAGGCCGCCGCTTGTGACGGCGTCGCCCTCGATGGCGGCGCCATTGAACATCAGGCCTGGCGCTCGGGTGCCGGCGGGCTGGTCGAGCTGTGGGCGCCGGTGGAACCCAGGCAAAGCGACGATCCGCCGCCCTGGAAGCCGCCGGTGGAACGGGTGCCGGGCGATGTTCCGCAAACCCGGCTGGCGCGTCTGCTGGCGGCGCGCATCGCCAAAATGCTAAGCGACGGTGAAATCCTCGAGGCCCGCGGCCGGCCCATTCAGGCCGGCGATATCTTGGTCCTGGTGCGCCACCGGACGGCGTTTGTCGACGACCTGGTGCGCGCCCTGAAAGAGCTCAATGTCGGCGTCGCCGGTGTCGACCGCATGGTTTTGACCGAACAAATCGCGGTCATGGACCTGATCGCCCTGGCGCGCGTCGCCTTGCTGCCCGAGGATGATTTGAACCTGGCCAGCGTTCTCAAAAGCCCGCTCCTGGGGTTAAGCGAAGCCGAACTGTTTGAATTGGCTTACGGCCGGGATGGCACCTTGTGGGATGCGCTTCGCGGGGCGGCAGGTTCCCGTAATGACGACCATGGCGATGACGTCTATGCCGAGGCTTATGGACATCTAAGCCGCGCCCTGGCGCGCGCCGACCGGGTGCAGCCGTTTGAATTTTTCAGCGAGATCTTAAGCGGCGAATTGCGCGGCCGGGAAAAGCTTCTCGCCCGCTTGGGGCCCGATGCCGAGGACCCGATTGGTGAATTCCTGAACCTGGCGCTGCAATTCGAAGCCGCGCACGTGCCCAGCCTGGAAGGGTTCCTGCATTGGCTGTCTTCCAGCGAGGTCGAGATCAAGCGCGATCTGGAACAGGGAAGCAAAGATGCAGTCCGCGTCATGACCGTGCACGGCGCCAAGGGTTTGCAGGCGCCCATTGTATTTCTGCCCGACAGCTTCCAGGTGCCGGCGGCTTCCGGCGGGTTTCTTTGGCCCCAGGACGAAAACGATAACGATCACGCACTGCTTTGGCCGCCGCGGCGCGCCTTTTACGATCCGGTGTCGGAGGCCGAATTGGAAGGGGTCAAACGGCGGCGCGACCAGGAATACCGGCGGCTTCTATATGTTGCCATGACCCGCGCCCAGGACCGGCTTTATGTCTGCGGCTGGCGCAGCAAAATCTCCGAGCCGGAAGATTGCTGGTACCACCTGATCCGGCGCGGCATCGAGGATATCGCCGAAACCGAGACCGATGGGTTTTTGAAGCACCGGGGCGAAACCGCTTCGGCCGAAGTGTTGCGGCTGACATCGGAACAAAGCGATACGGTCACGCCGCCCGAGGATTTTCCGGAAGAGGATTGGGGCGGGCTGCCGGGTTGGGCATCGGCGCCGCCGCCGCCCGAGCCCGATCCGCCGGCGCCGTTGACGCCGTCGCGCCCGGACGGAGAGGAGCCGGCGGCGGTATCGCCGCTGGTTGGCGATGACGGATCGCGCTTTCAGCGCGGCACGCTGGTCCATGCGCTCCTTCAGACTTTGCCCAAGCTCGATGGGCGCGCCCGCGAGGCTGCCGCCCGCGCCTATCTGGCGCGCGCCGTTCACGGTTTGGATCGGCACGCGCAAGACGATATCGCGCGCGAGACCATCGCCGTCCTCAACGATCCCGAATTCGCCGAACTTTTCGGCCCCGGTTCGCGCGCCGAGGTTCCGCTGGTCGGGCGAATCGGTGAACGAATTGTCTCCGCCCAGCTTGATCGCCTGCTTGTGAAAGAGGATGAAATTTGGGTTGTCGATTTCAAGACCAACCGCCCACCGCCTGAAATCGAAGCCGAAGTGCCGGACATCTATCTTAGGCAAATGTCCATATACCGGGCTGCTTTAGGCGCAATCTACCCGGCCCGGCGGATACGCTGCCTGTTGCTTTGGACGGTCGGACCGAGGCTGATGGAACTGTCCGATGCGCGTCTGGATGATGCCGCCGCTTGACGCCCATCACCGCTGAACCTAGATTGAAATCATTATCCAAAACGGTCGGGGCGCGTATCCAGCGTTGCGATTTCAGATAGGAAACCATAATGGCAAAGCAAGTAACCGATGATTCGTTTCAGACCGACGTGATCGATGCCTCGGAACCCGTGCTCGTTGATTTTTGGGCTGAATGGTGTGGCCCTTGTAAACAGATTGCACCGGCGCTCGAGGAAATCGATACCGAGCTTGGCGGGAAACTGACCATCGCCAAGGTAAATATCGACGACAACCCGCAAACACCAACCAATTACGGCGTGCGCGGCATTCCCACATTGATGCTGTTCAAGGACGGCGAAGTGGCATCGACCAAGGTCGGGGCGCTGCCCAAGAGCAAATTGAAGGAATGGATCGAATCGGTCATTTGAATTTGGACTTGCCGCCCGACGCAACTATGCTCAAACCCCGCCTCTTGGCGGGGTTTTCGTTTTTTGTGCATCGTCCGTTTGAATCCCGGAACGGGGCCGTATGAGTGACGCATATCAAAGCTGGGAATTTTTCAAGGAACTGAATCCTCAGTTTCTGAACTATATCTGTCTTTTGGGCGGGCACCGGCCGCCGTCAATCGCAGGCAAGTTCAGCTATTGCGAGATCGGCTGCAGGGGCGGCGTTACCCTGAACGGCCTTGCCCAGATTTATCCCGACGCCGATTTTACCGGCATCGATGCCGAGGCGGGTCTGATCGAAAACGCAGGCGCGCTGGCCAGCGCCGCCGGGCTTGAAAACACCCGGTTCCTGGAATTGAATGTAGCCGAAATCGGCAACGCGAAACTGCCCGAGTTCGACTATATCGTCATCGGCGATATCTATTCGTCCCTTGATCCGGAAGCGCGCAACAGGCTTCGCGAATTCATCGGCGCAAAGTTGAAATCGGGCGGCGTTTTATTCGTCGGTTATCATACGCTGCCGGGTTGGTCGGCCATCCAGCCGTTGCGTGATTTGATGCTGCAGCATACAGCGCCGATGACCTCGGACGCGGCCGCCAAGGCGAAATCCGGTTTGGATTACCTCGCTCATCTGCGTGATAAAAAGGCGGGATTTTTTGCCGATAACCCGCCGCTTTCCACTTTTCTCGATGGCTTGATGGAGCGGGATATCAAAGAAGTGGCGCATGAATTATTTTCGGCGCCGGTCAAACCCTATTATTTCCATCAAGTCACCGCCGAAATGCGTAGCGCCGGCATGACCTATTCGGGAAGCGCGCTCCTAAACCTCAACTTCGTCGATATCGCGGTGCCCGCCGAGTTTCACGATCTGTTGCGTAATTCCGCCACCAGAATCGAGTTCGAAACCCACGGTGATTACATTCGCAATCAAAGATTCCGAAAAGATGTCTTCATCAAGGACGATCCGACCCTGGAAGAACAGGAACGGGATGCGATGCTGGCGGAGATGCCCTTCGGCACCAATTGCGACGCGGATTCCTTCAACCGTGAAGTCCGGTTCGGCGAGGTTCACTTGAAATATATCGCCGACATTTTCGAACTTTTGATCGAGCATTTAAGCGCCGGCGCCAGGACCGTTGGGCAATTGAAGGAACTGGATGCCTTTGCCGGCTATGGGCCGGAACTGATCACCGATGGCATCCGCTTTTTGAGCGCCAGCGAGCAGCTTTTGCCGTTCCGGGGTGGAACCGAGGCGCCGGACGCGGCGGCGCTGGCGGCGGACCGTTTCACCCTGCCGGTGCCGTTCAATCTCGCCATCCTGAAGGCGCGGCTGCTCCAGCAATCCGCTCTCGGTTTTGTCTCGACCGGTGCCGGCGTCGGTTTCGAGATTTCGATGAGCGATGCCTTGTTCGCCCTTTGCTCGGCCGAAGCGCCGAGGGATCAGCTCGCCGACTGGGTGTCGCAGCGGCTTGTTGAGGCGAAGAAACAGATGAACTTTGAAGAAGGCAGCGAAATCGAGGCCATCGAGATCGCGCTAAAAAATTTCCACGCGCAGAGGCTGCCGAAATTCCTGGAGCTCGGATTCCTGGCACCGGCGGCCGGTTAGGGTGTTAACCGTTTTCCGCCAGGACGTGTCCCGCCAAATAAAGCGAGCCGCAGATCAGGATGCGCCCGGGCGCTTCGGCGCCATCGACAAGGGTTTCGATGGCGGCCCTGACCGACGGCGATTCCGTGGCCGGTAGGTTCAGCCCGGCGGCCAGCCCGGCCACCTCTTTCGCGTCCAGGCTGGCCTCTTCGCCGGGAATCGGAACGGCGGCCAGCCTGGCGGCATGGGTGGCCAGCGGCGTCAGGAAACCGGCCGGGTCCTTGGAGTTCAGAATACCGGCGATCAGGTAGAGGGGCTTGCCGGTCCAGGCCGATGCCTGATCGGCCAAAACCCTGCCGGCGGCCCCGTTGTGGCCGCCATCGAGCCATAGTTCCCACCCTCCGGGCAACATCCCGGCCAGGGCGCCGCCGGTCAGGTGTTGCAGCCGCGCCGGCCAACGGGTCGAGCGCAGGCCCTCGGCGACAGCATCCGCGTCGATCATCGGCGCGTCGAGATGATCCAGAATGGTGACCGCCAAAGCCGCGTTCGCCACCTGGTGGGCGCCAGCCAGGCCGGGCACCGGCAGGCGCAGTGTCCGCTGGCCGGTTGTGACGGTGAAGCCGCCGCCGCCGGCCTCAAAGCTCCAGAAATCATTTTCTTCCAGGAGCGGCGCGCTTAGTTCGCGGGCGCGGGCGCGGATAATTTCGGCGGCGGCGGCATCCTGCGCGGCCATCACGCAAGGCCTGCCCGGTTTCAAGATTCCGGCCTTTTCGGCGGCGATCTCTTGCATCGTTTCACCGAGGAAGCCGACATGATCGATGGATATCGGGGTCAGCGCGGTAATCACCGGGCGGGCGATCACATTGGTTGCGTCCAGGCGGCCGCCGAGCCCGGTTTCCAGGAGGAGCAGATCGGCCGGGCGGCGCGCGAAGGCGAGCAAGGCGACGGCCGTGGTCAGCTCGAAAAAGGTGATCGGCGCATCGCCGTTGGCGTCTTCGCATTCCTCGATCAAGGAAAGCAGCAACCCGTCCTCGATGTCGCCGCCGCCGACGCAAATGCGTTCGTTGAAGCGTATCAGATGCGGCGAGGTATAGGCGTGCACGCGGAGCCCGGCGGCCTCGGCGATGGCGCGCGCAAAGGCGATCACCGAACCCTTGCCGTTGGTGCCCGCCACATGGACAACCGGCGGCAGCGATTGATGCGGATTGCCGAGGCGGCCGAGCAAGCGCTCGATACGGCCGAGCGACAGATCGATGACCTTGGGGTGCAGACGATTGAGGCGGACGGCCAGATCGGCGCTGTCCCGGGTGTTGTCCTGGGCGCCGGCGTTCATTTCCGCTCAGTGGCTGCTTGGCGCACGCCGGCCGCCAGTTCACGCACCAATTGATGCACCGCGCCGGCGCAACCCGGTCCTGGTGCGCCATCGTCGTCCAGATTGTCGGCCAGCGCCGATACCAGCGCCGAGCCGACTACCACCGCATCGGCCGAGGAAGCGACCTCGGCGGCTTGCGCTGGCGTGCGGATGCCGAAGCCGACGGCGATGGGAAGCTCGGTTGCGGTCCTGAGCCGCGCGACGGCGCTTGCGATGTCGGCCTGGGCCGCCGATTTGGTGCCGGTGATCCCGGTGACCGATACGTAATAGATAAAGCCGCCGGCATTTTTCACCACCACCGGCAGGCGCGCATCGTCGGTGGTCGGCGCCGTCAGATAGATCAGATCGATGCCTGAATTTTCCAGGGGCGCCAGCAATTCATCCTCTTCCGGCGGCAGATCGACGATGATCAGCCCGTCGACGCCGGCGTCCCCGGCATCGGCGAGAAAGCGTTCGGGCCCGTATATATAGATCGGATTGTAATAACCCATCAGGATGACCGGCGTCGCGTCATCGGCGGCGCGGAAATCGCGCACCAGGGCGAGGGTCGTTTTCATGCTGCCGCCGGCGGCCAGCGCCCTTTGGCTGGATAGCTGGATGGCGGGGCCGTCGGCCATCGGATCGGAAAAGGGCATGCCGAGCTCGATCAAATCGGCCCCCGCTCCGGTCAGCCCCAATAATATTTCCCGGGACGTATCCGGGTTGGGATCGCCGGCGGTGACGAAGGTAACCAGACCGGCGCGGCCCGCATCCTTCAGTTCGGCAAAGCGCCGTTCGATGCGTTTTGATTTGCTCTTTCCCTGGCGGCTCATGCCTGATCCTTCAGGTAGCGGCCGACCTGGTCCATATCCTTGTCGCCGCGCCCGCTCATATTGATGACCATCAGATGGTCGGCCGGCAGCCCGCCGGCGATCTTCGCGGCAAAGGCGACGGCGTGCGCCGATTCCAGCGCCGGGATGATGCCTTCGATGCGGGTGCAAAGCTGGAACGCCTCGACCGCTTCGGCATCGGTGATCGACACATATTCGACGCGGCCGATATCGTGCAGCCATGCATGTTCCGGCCCGATACCGGGATAATCGAGGCCGGCGGAGATGCTGTGCGCCTCGGTGATCTGGCCATCTTCGTTTTGCAATAAATATGTGCGGTTGCCGTGCAGCACGCCGGCGCCGCCGGCGCCGAGGCTGGCCGCGTGACGGCCCGTCTCGATGCCCTCGCCGGAAGCCTCGACGGCGATGATACGGACCTCCTCATCGTCCAAAAATGAATGAAACAGGCCGATGGCGTTGGAACCGCCACCGATGCAGGCGACAAGGCTGTCGGGGAGCCGGCCTTCGGCTGCGATGATCTGGGTTCGCGTTTCATCGCCGATTACGGCTTGAAAATCGCGCACCATGGAGGGGTAGGGGTGCGGCCCGGCGACGGTGCCGATCAGGTAATAGGTGTTGTCGACATTGGCGACCCAGTCGCGCAAGGCTTCGTTCATGGCGTCCTTGAGGGTCGAGGAACCGGAGGTCACCGGTATCACCTCGGCGCCCAGCATCTCCATGCGAAAGACGTTGGGTGCCTGGCGGTCGATATCGACGGCGCCCATATAGACGGTGCAGGGAATATCGAACAAGGCGCAGACGGTGGCGGTCGCGACGCCATGCATACCGGCGCCGGTTTCGGCGATGACGCGTGTTTTGCCCATGCGCCGGGCAAGGAGGATTTGCCCGATGCAGTTGTTGATCTTGTGCGCGCCGGTATGGTTCAGATCCTCGCGCTTGAAATAAATCTTGGCGCCGCCCAGGTGCCGGCTCAGGCGCTCGGCGAAATAAAGCGGCGTCGGACGGCCCACATAATCCTTCAAATAGCCGGCAAACTCGCCCCAAAAAGCCTCGTCGCCTTCAAGCGCGTGATAGGCGCGCTCCACCTCGAGGATCAGCGGCATCAAGGTTTCCGCCACATAGCGGCCGCCATAGATGCCGAAATGACCGTTTTCGTCCGCTCCCAGGCGGTAGCTGTTGGGGGTGCTCATGGCCGCTTATTAAGCATATCGGCCCGGAAAATCGAGCGAATTCGGCGCACCGGGCAGGTAAATCTAAATGGCGGCGGCGGCGGCAAGAAAGGCGCGGATTTTTTCAACATTCTTAACCCCAGGCGCATCCTCGACGCCGGAAGAGACATCGAGGGCCGCGGCACCGCTGCTGGCAACCGCCTCGGCCAGGTTTTCCGCCGTCAATCCGCCGGCCAGCATCCATGGCAGCGGGACCCTGGCACCGGCCAGAAGCTGCCAGTCGAAGGCCAGCGCATTGCCGCCGGGCAGGGCGCCAGCCATATGATTGGGCGGTTTGGCATCGAAGATCAGGCGGTCGGCGGCGGCGTAATAATTTTCCGCCGCTTGCAGATCGCCGGCGCCGGCCAGCTTAATCACTTTCATGACTTGGATGCCGGACTTGCTGCGGATATCAGCCACCCGGTCCGGTGTTTCGCCGCCGTGCAGTTGGATAATGTCCATTTGGGTACGGTCCAGGACACGGGCGATTTCGGTATCGCTGGGATCGACAAACAGCGCCACCCGAAAGACATCGACGGGTATCCGCCCGGTAAGCCGCTGGGCCTGTTCGGCGCTTAGATTGCGCGGCGACGGCGGATAGAAAACAAAGCCGGTGTAGCGCGCCCCGCCGGCAACCGCCGCATCGACGCTTTCGGCGCGGTCGAGGCCGCAAATCTTAACCTCGATGCCGGTTCGGGAGGGATCAGGCGGCATTGGCGAGTTCGTCGCCGATCTTCTCGGCGGCGGCAACCGGATCGTCGGCGCCGGTTATCGGCCGCCCGATGACCAGGAAATCGGCGCCCCGGGCCACCGCGTCGGACGGGGTCAGGATACGCTTCTGGTCGCCCGCCGCGGCCCAATCGGGCCGGATGCCGGGAACCAGGAGCTTGAAGCCGGGACCGAGGGCGGCGCGCAAGGGCTCGATCTCGGCGCCGGAACAGACGACGCCGTCCAAACCGGCGGCGCCGGCGAGGCGCGCCAGACGCAGCACCTGATCTTCCGCCGTGCCGCTGACGCCGGTATCGGCAAGATCGGTTTCATCAAGGGAGGTAAGGACCGTGACACCAAGAACCAGGGGCCGGGGGACGCCCTGTTTTTCGGCCTCTTCCTTGGCCGCGTTGGCGGCGGCGGCCATCATCGCCTTGCCGCCGCCGGCGTGGACATTGAGAATTATCGGCGCCATGGCTACAGCCGAGCGCACGGCGCCGGCGACGGTGTTGGGAATGTCATGGAATTTGAGGTCCAGGAACAGGGGCATGCCTTCATCGGTGATGCGCGCCACCCCCGCCGGACCCAACGCGGTGAAAAATTCCTTGCCGATCTTGACGCCGCCGACATGGCCTTTCAGCATGCGGGTAATACGCAACGCCGTCTCGAGATCGGAGGTGTCGAGGGGAACGAAAATTCGGCTTCTGGGATCGGCGGTCATGAATGGCGGCCCGCGTCTATCTGTGTCGCGGCCTTTATACCGGCTCTGCCCCAGGGCCGCCAGATATTCATCTGACAATCCGTAGTCAGGATTCCGATTTGCGTTTTTTCTCGAGATCGTCAATGCGCTCATTGAGCGTCGAGAGATCCTTTTCCAGATTGTGGGCGCGGCGCGACGCTAAGCGCGCGCGCCGGCGGGCGCGGCCGCCGGAATACCAGGCGACGATACCGCCGGCGAGAAAGGCGAGGACGGCGGTCGCGATCACGATACTATATACGGGAACGGGCTTCGTGAACGGCAACGGCCAGAAATCAAGCGAAACCGGCGCACGGTTAGAGATCGAAAAAAGAATCAACAGAAATCCGACCAGAACCATGGTGAAAAAGGCGATTATGCGGCCCATGTGCGCCTACTTCCCATGACACGCTTTCTATTAAGGGCCCGCCTGAATGCAAGCTGTGCTGTGAAATTCAGGAATTCAGCTTTTCGCGCAACTGTTTGCCGGTTTTGAAATAAGGCACGCGTTTGGCGGCGACGTTGACCGAGGCGCCGGTGCGCGGATTGCGCCCGATGCGGGCATTGCGCTGCTTAATCGAAAAGGCGCCGAAGCCACGCAGCTCGACCCGGTCGCCGCGCGCCAGCGCGGTGGCGATTTCATCGAAGATGGTGGTGACGATCCGTTCCACATCCCGTTGATAGAGATGCGGATTTTCCTCGGCAAGGTACGCGATGAGTTCAGATTTGGTCATATCTTCCTGCCACCGCCGGCTTTGAATTACGGACGCCCGAAATGTTCGGCAATCAGCGTCCGAAGTAGCGAATTTGCCAACTAACGCAATTCAGGGTGCCAAAGCGAGATCACGCCGTCAAGTCTAAGTCGTTCAGAAAACAATGTTTTTCCAAACAAATCATCCAGCAGGCCGAGCAATGAATCCCGTTTTCGCTTTATTTTCACAGGCTGAAGGGGCAGATTTTTATCGATATTCCGGCTGCTGGCGAGCCATTGACGTGCCGTATCGATACCGCCGAGGGCGTCGATCAGGCCGTTTTTTATGGCCTGCCGGCCGGTATAAACCCTGCCGTCGGCTATTTTCAGAACCTTTTCCCGGCTCATATTGCGCCTGGCCACCACCATATCGACAAACATCCCATAGATATCGGCGATAACTTCATTTGCCGCGGCGCGCGCTTCCGGGCTCATCGGCTCCAAGGGGTTGGGTTGTGCCTTCAAGGGCGCGCTTTTTATGGTTTCCGCCTTGATCCCCAGTTTGTCGAGAAGCCCGGTGATCTCGGTGGTCTGCATCAGAACACCGATCGAGCCGGTAATCGTCGACTTACGTCCGATGATATGATCGGCGCCGAGGGCAGCCATATAGCCGGCCGAGGTGGCCAGTTCCCCCAAAACGGCAACCACCGGTTTCTTTTCGGCGATATCGCGGAGGTTCAAATACAGGCTTTCCCCGCCGACGACGGTGCCGCCGGGGCTGTTGATGCGCACGATCAGCGCCTTGATCCGGTCGTTTTTGGCGAGCCTCTTCAGCGCCTTGTTGCGGTCGGGATCGTCGAAAATGACATTACTCACATCGAGCGTGGCGATGGAAGCGCTCGATCCGAAACTGCCCCAGCGGCCGAACGCGACGGCGACGATGGCGACAATGGCGGCGATGGCGATGATGCGCCACAAGGTCAATCGCCGTTTCAAGCGCCGGCGGTCAAAATAGCGGTCGGCTTCAAGCGCCATCGGCACTGCCCTCCGTTAAGCCACCCTCCGTCAAGCCACCCTCTGAAAAAATTGGCGGCGCCCGGCGCCCGGCGCCATCGAAACGACTATTCGGCCGCGTCCTCGGACTTCTTTTTGTCGTCCGCCTTGGCCTTGGCGGGAGCCTTCTTTTTAGCCGGCGCCTTCTTCTTGGCAGCAGCTTTCTTTTTGGCGGGCGCCTTGGCCTTGGTCGCCGCCTTGGCCTTGGTCACCGCCTTGGCCTTGGCGGGCGCCTTCTTTTCGGGCTCCGCGGCTGCCTCGGGCTCGGTGTCGTCTTTTGCTTCGGCGGCCTCCTCCGCGGGCGCCTCGGCTTTTTCCTCCGCGGGCTGCTCGGCCTCGGCTTCCGGTTCGGTTGCGGCATCCACCGCCTTGGCTTCGGCTTCCGTTTCTTCCGTCCCGGCTTCGGCTTCGCCGGCCGATTCCTCGGTGGCGGCTTGCTCCGCGCTCTTTTCCTTCAAGGCGGCGCCGAGAATATCGCCCAGCGAGGCGCCCGAATCGGACGAGCCATAGGCGGCCATGGCGACCTTTTCTTCCTCGACCTCGCGGGCCTTGATGGAGAGGCCGATTTTGCGTGTCGCGCGGTCGACCGAAGTAACCTTGGCATCGACCAATTCGCCGGCGGCAAACCGGTCGGGACGCTGTTCCGAGCGGTCGCGGGACAGGTCCGAGCGGCGGATGAAACCTGGAATATCGTCGCTGACCTTGACCTCGATGCCGTTGTCGACGACGGCGGTAATGGTACAGGTTACGATGTCGCCCTTTTTCAGTTTTTCCAGACCGCTCTTGATGGGATCGTCGGTCAATTGCTTGACACCCAGGCTGATGCGTTCCTTTTCGACGTCGATGTCGAGTATTTTGACCTTGATCACATCGCCCTTGTTATAGGCCGCGATGGCCTCCTCGCCGGGGGTCACCCAATCCAGGTCCGACATGTGCACCATGCCGTCGATTTCTTCGGTTAAACCGATGAACAAGCCAAACTCGGTGATATTCTTGATATCGCCCTCGACGATGGAGCCAACCTCGCTTTTCTCCCCGAAATCAAGCCAGGGATTGGCCATGCATTGCTTGAGGCCGAGGCTGATGCGCCGCTTCGTGGGATCCACGTCGAGGACCATGACCTCGACTTCCTGGCTGGTCGAAACGATCTTGCCCGGGTGCACGTTTTTCTTGGTCCAACTCATCTCGGAGACATGCACCAAGCCCTCGATACCTTCCTCCAATTCGACGAAGGCGCCGTAATCGGTGATATTGGTGACGCGGCCGTTGAACTTGGTTTCGATCGGATATTTCAACTCGACGCCGTCCCAAGGATCGGATTCAAGCTGCTTCATGCCCAGCGAAATACGCTGGTTTTCGGCATTGAAGCGGATCACCTGGACGTTAACCGTCTGGCCGATCTGCAAAGCTTCTGACGGGTGATTGATGCGCCGCCAGGCGATGTCGGTGACATGCAGCAAGCCGTCGACGCCACCCAAATCGACAAAGGCGCCGTAATCGGTGATGTTCTTGACCACGCCTTCCAGGACCTGGCCTTCCTCTAGGTTGGAAATAAGCTCCGAGCGTTCCTCGGCGCGGGTTTCCTCAAGGACGGCGCGCCGTGAAATCACGATATTGCCGCGGCTGCGGTCCATTTTCAAAATCTGGAAGGGTTGCGGCGAGCCCATCAGCGAAGAGGCATCGCGAACCGGCCGGATATCCACCTGGCTGCCCGGCAGAAAGGCGACGGCGCCGGCCAAATCGACGGTGAAGCCGCCCTTGACGCGCCCGAATATGATGCCGTTAACCCGTTCGCCGTTTTCGAAGGCCTTTTCAAGAACCGTCCAGGCTTCCTCGCGCCGCGCCTTGTCGCGGCTCAGCATGACGACGCCGTTACGATCCTCGAAACGCTCGACGAAAACGTCGACCGAGGTGCCGACATCGACATTGATCTCGCCCGAGGCGTCGCGGAATTCGCGGATCGGAACCGTGCCTTCCGATTTCAGCCCGACATCGACGATGACGAAATCATTCTCGACGGACAATACCGTGCCGGTTACCACCTTGCCGAACAGACGATCGTCGTCGGCAAAGGATTCTTCCAACAATTCGGCGAAATTCTCAACGGTGACGGGGGGAAACGCTTCTTGCGTTGTCTCGGCCATTAGATAGTTTCCTTCATTTCTATTCCGGCCAGCCGGTTTTTCCGGCGGTCTTGGTCAAAAATCAATCCACCGTCCGAAGCGGGATGGCGGCGTTGGGTTTGATCATCGGTCCAAATCTTGTGACGGCCAGCCATCTAAGATTTGGGCAACTGATCGGGTGCCTGCGAGGAAATGAAATCGAGCGCCGCGGCAAACACCGCGTCGGCGTCCATATCGCTGGTATCGATGACCAATGCGTCCTCGGCCGGCTTTAGGGGCGCTACATTACGCGTCGTATCGCGGGCGTCCCGTTCTTTCAATTCCTGCAAAACGCGGCCATGTATAGCCTCCGCTCCCTGTTCCTGCAACTGCTTTACGCGCCTTATCGCGCGAACCTCCGGGCTGGCGGTCAGGAACAGCTTGATCATTGCATCCGGGCAGACCACGGTGCCGGTGTCGCGCCCGTCAAAAACGGCGCCCTTGCGGCCGCCCGGCGGCGCCGCCGCGAAATGGCGCTGGAATTCCAGCAACACGCCGCGCACCGCCTGGATGGCGGCGACCTTGGAGGCGGCTTCGGCGGCCTCTTCGGAACGCAAGCCCGGCGCCTCCAGGTCATCCGCCGCCAGGGCCTTCGCGGCGTCCACCGCCGCGGCTTCGTTTTCGGGATCGCCGCCGCCGGCGAGCACCCGCCAGCCGACGGCGCGGTAAAGCTTGCCGGTGTCCAGGCGCGCGAAGCCGAAATGCTTCGCCAGCCTTTGCGTCAATTCGCCCTTGCCCGCCGCCGCCGGACCATCGACGGTGATGATCACGGCCGCGCCCCATCGGTCTCCATGCTGGTTTCCATATTGGCGCCCAATCGGTTCATCATATCGATGAATTCCGGAAAACTGGTGGCGATGGTGGCGCCATCGTCGATGGTGATCGGCGCCTTGGAGGCGGCGCCGAGGACCAGGAACGACATGGCGATGCGGTGGTCGAGCCTGGAGGCGATGGTTGCGCCGCCCTTGGGCGCGCCGCCCGCCCCGTGAATGGTCAGGCTGTCATCGCCTTCCTCGACTTCGATGCCAGCGGCTTCGAGACCTTGCGCCATCGCCGCCAGCCGGTCCGATTCCTTGACCCGCAATTCGCCGATGCCGTCAAAATGGGTGACGCCGGCGGCGCAGGCCGCGGCGACGCCCAGGATCGGATATTCATCGATCATGCTGGGCGCCCGCCCGGCGGGCACGGTGACGCCCTTGAGCGGGCCGTGCTCGACTTGCAGGTCGGCAAAAGTTTCGCCGCCCTGATCGCGAAGATCATGGATTTCAATGCGCGCGCCCATTTCCTCCAGGGTTTGTAAGAGACCGCTACGCAACGGGTTAAGCCCGACGCGGCGCAGTCTCAGGTTCGATCCCGGAACCAGGAGCGCCGCCACCAAGGGGAAGGCGGCGGATGAGAAATCGCCCGGAACGGTGACCTTGGCGCCGGCCAGTTCCGGATATCCGGCGACGCTGATGCGCCGGGCGCCGCCGCTTTCATCGCGGACGCTTACATCTGCGCCGAAATGACGCAACAAAAGCTCGGTATGATCGCGCGACGGATTGGGCTCGACGACGCTGGTCCGGCCCTGGGTATTGAGGGCCGCAAAGAGGATCGCCGATTTGACCTGCGCCGACGCCACCGCAAGCGTTTCGGTCACCGGGCGGAGCATATCGGTGCCGTGCACGGTTACCGGCAGGCGGCCGCCGCCACCGCCCCTGGCCGTGAATTCCGCTCCCATGCGGCCGAGCGGCTCCATCACCCGCGCCATCGGCCGTTCCCTGAGCGAGGCATCGCCGGTCAGCACGCTGGCGAACGGGTGGCTGGCCAACAGCCCCATCAACAGCCGCGCGCCGGTGCCGGAATTGCCGAGATCAAGGACCGTTTCGGGCTCCGCCAGACCGCCGACGCCGCGCCCCCGGACGCGCCAGACCGGGTCCGCCGCGGCATCGCCGCCGGCGCGCTCGATCTCGATACCGAGGGCGCGTAGCGCGGCGGCCGTCGCCATGATGTCACCGGCCTCCAAAAGCCCGGCGATTTCGGTTTCGCCGACCGCCGAGGCGCCGATCAACAGCGCCCGGTGGGAAATCGATTTATCCCCGGGCACCCGCACATCGCCGCTTACCCCGTTCGAGGCGCGCGATACCATGGGTGTCAAATCGTTCATTCCGTTTGCCAGGCCACTTGCCGTATAAATTCCGGGCGTCTCTAACACGTGACCGGCGTGCAAGCCAGTCCCCGGCGGCGCAGAGCCGCCGGGCGTGTTGGTATTAACGAAAATTAGTTTTGACAGAGCGTTTACAACATGGCAATTGGCCATGTTTTAATTTGCCGAGAAGAAGGAGTTTGCAGTGGCAAAAGCGGAATGGGGCAACAAGCTGACCTGTCAAAGCTGCGGCGCTAAATTCTATGATCTAAAGAAGAAGCAGCCGGTTTGCCCGAGTTGTGAAACCGAATACGCGCCGGCGAAACCGAAAGTCCGCCGCGCGCCGCCGGAAGCAGCCGTGCCGGCACCGGCAAAAACCGAGGCGCAACCGGCTGCGCAGGAAAACGGCGCCGTAGTCGAAGTCGAAGCCAAAGCCAAAGTCAAAGCCAAAGCCAAAGCCGAAGCCGAAGATGAGGTCCTCGATGCGGACGACAAGGGCGACGGCGACGCTGGTCTGATGGAAGATACATCGGATATCGGCGGCGATGAAGACGATGTCGCCGTGGTTATCGAAAATATCGACGATGACGTCGGCGAGAAGACCTAGAGCATCTATATTGCCGGTCATACCGGTCAGGCCGGTCAGGATTTTTCTTGCTTTATAAACGAATTCCCTCTTAATTACCGCCGCCCGCCGGACCGATTGCGCCGAACTGGCGCGCCGGCCGGAAAATCGGGCAAATCCTTATGGGGCCGTAGCTCAGTTGGGAGAGCGCGTGAATGGCATTCACGAGGTCAGGGGTTCGATTCCCCTCGGCTCCACCATTTTTTCAATGGGTTAGCTAGAAATAGCTGGCCCATTGTTCTATCTAGGGAGCACATAGGGAGCACGCGAAAGGGTCGAATTACCCTTAAATCCAGGCGACATTAGTCCTCGGACTGCTTCAATCTATCTTTCAAAACTTGCGATGCTTTAAACACGACGACACTGCGTGGGGAAATGGATGCCGGTTGGCCGGTCTTTGGATTACGGCCAATACGTTCCTTCTTATGGCGTACTGAGAACGTGGCGAAGCTACTAATCTTTACCTGTTCACCTTCGGCCAGGCTCTCGCTCATGCGGTCCAATACTGATTGAAGCAGATTAGCGCAGTCGCTTTGAGATAAGCCAGTCTCGGCGTGAAGAGCGTTAACTAGGTCCATACGTGTGATGGTCTTCGACACAATATCTTCCCACGGCTCTGGCTTCGAGAGTAGGGGAACTTATCTTGATGGTGTATTGAGAACAACTACAACCTGGCCGACATCGCACCGTAGACGCTGGGTCAAGTAGCCCAGCGAGTTCTTACGAGTGGCTACTTGAGGCGGCGGCGGCTCCATACAATCGACAAAGAACCTGAAATCACATTTCAGGTTCTGAAGACCATCTTTCTTTAGAGCTAGTCCGACGAAGTCGG
>NZAK01000127.1 GCA_002687515.1 Rhodospirillaceae bacterium | reverse complement strand
CGGCGACCTGGCGCGCATCATGGATATCCTGGCCGGCGCAGCAGGAACCGGGGCCTACCGCCCGGCCGTGATCGTAAAGCTGCAAGGTGATGCCGATCACCTGATAGCCCTGTTCGGCGAGGAGCGCGGCGGTGACCGACGAATCGACGCCGCCCGACATGGCGACCACGACGCGGGTGTCTTCGGGCGCTTTATCTATTCCGAGGGAATTCATGGGTTGAATATAGGCGTTCGGCGGCCGGGCGCAACGGGCTCAAGCTCCGGCATCCAGCCCCATCTGCCAGAAGGCGCATTCGAGGCGCGTCGCCTGGTTGAAAATACGCGTCAGCGCCGACATCCGGCCTTCGCCGGCGCGGGCTTCGAACAAAGCGTCCAGGTGCCGGCGCTCGGCGGCGGCGGCGGCTTGGTAATCGTCCGAAGCGTACATATGGATCCAGGCGGCGTAAGGGTTATCGTCGCTCGCCGCGGTTGCCAGCTCGGCACCGATTTCGGCGTAGCCGACGATGCACGGCGCCAGGGCCACATGCAGATCCAAAGCGTCGCCGGCCAGGCCGGTTTCCAAAACGAAGCGAGTATAGGCCATGGTTTCAGCCGCTTCCGGCAAGGCTTCCATATCGGCCTCGGTCAATCCCCAAGAGGCGCAGAATTCGACATGCAGGTCCATTTCCATATCGACGATGGTGCTAAGGCCTTGCGCGGCCTGACGGATTTCATCGAGGCTGGATGACTTGTAGGCGGCCAGCGCATAGGCGCGGGCGAAATGAATGAGGAACAGGTAATCCTGTCCCAAATAGTGACGGAAAGAGGCTTCGGGCAGCGTGCCGTCGGCCAGCCCGGCGACGAAGGGATGGTGGATATAGGCATCCCAATCATCGGCGCCCGCCGCCTTCAACCGGTCGAATAATGCTTCCACCATGGACCGCTTATATCATCATGTTGCGCCATTCGGCGGGCAGCCGCACCACCAGCCCGTCGAGCGCGTCGGTGAGGATGAGCTGGCATCCGAGGCGCGACGTGCGGGTCAGCCCGAAGGCCAGGTCGAGCATGAACTCCTCTTCCTCGCCGGGCGCGTCCAGCCGGCCGTGCCATTCTTCATCGACGACCACGTGGCAGGTCGAACAGGCCATGACACCTTCGCAGGCGCCTTCGATATCAATTCCGTTTTTTTGCGCCGCGTCGAGGATCGAGACGCCGGCTTCGGCCTCGACCTCGCGGCGGTTGCCGTTGCTATCGACGAATGTCAGGCGCGGCATGCAGTTTCAGACGCTGAAGGATTCACCGCAGCCGCATTGGCCCGTGGCATTCGGGTTGTCAAAAACGAAGCCCGAATGGAGCTTGTCTTCGACGTAATCCATGGTGCTGCCGACAATGAACATCAGGGCCAGCGGATCGATGAAAACACGGACGCCGTCCTGCTCGACAACATCTTCCATGGGGCGCTGTTCCTCGGCATATTCCACCTGGTACATGTGCCCCGAGCAACCGGTGCTGGTGACGCCGACGCGGATACCGAGCACGGGCTTGTCGGCGCGCTCGATCAGCGCCCTGACCCGCCCGACGGCGGCATCGGTCAACTTGATCGGCGTATTGGTGGTTTGCAACTCGTTCATCATATTACTCATATAGCCTGAATAAGACTGAATTCCTTTATTTTTTCGAAAGTTTTAGAAAAATCCGAGAGCCAGCTTGGCTTCCTCGGACATTCTTTCCATGTCCCAGGGTGGATCCCAGACCAGGTAAACCTCGACTTCGCCGCTTTCGGTAACCGAAGCCGCCGCGTCGGCCACCTGTTGCGGCAGGATGCCGGCGACCGGGCAGCCCGGCGCGGTCAGGGTCATGTTGATCTTGATATTGCCGGTGTCGGCGATATCGATCTCGTAGACCAAACCCAATTCATAGATATCGACCGGAATTTCAGGGTCATAAACGGTTTTCAAGGCTTCGACGATGCCTTCGCGCGACGGCGCCGGCCCGGCTTCGTTGACCGTGCCCGACTTGGCCACAAGGCCGGTTATCTCACCCATATCACCATAGGGGTCCGGCGTCTGGTGGTCTTGCCAGGGTTCCCTCGGATTGGTGCTCGTGGGATTGGTGTTCGTCGGGCTGGTGCTCATCGGGTTGCTTTCTTCATCCATTTCCATGTCTCGTTTCCAATATTGATCGTTACTCGGTCGTCGCGTCATGTTCGTCATGGATCGCGGCATTAATTGTGTGCCAGGCCAGGGTCGCGCATTTGACCCGCATCGGGAATTGCTTGACCCCCGATAGCACCCGCAGCTTATCCAAATCGTCGGCGAATTCGCCGCCGGTGTTGATGTCCGCCTCGCCCTCGCCGGTGCACATGTTGTGAAACACACCGAACAGCCTCTCCATTTCGGCTACCGTCTTGCCGCGCACGATGTCGGTCATCATCGACGCCGAGGCAATGGAAATGGCGCAACCACGCCCCTCGAAGGCCGCATCCTCGATCTTTTGCTCATCACCAAGGCGCACATAGACGGTCAGCTTATCGCCGCACAAAGGGTTGTTGCCGTGCGCTTCCAGCGGCGCATCCTCGGGATGCCGGAAGTTCCTGGGATTTTTGCCGTGGTCCAGGATGACTTCTTGATATAGCTCGCGGATATCTTCGTCCATCAGGAAAATATCTCCTTGGCGTAGAGAAGCGAGTCGACCAGCTTATCGACGTCTTCCTTTTTGTTGTACATGCCGAACGAGGCGCGCGCCGTGGCGGCGATGCCGAAACGCTCCATCAGCGGCTGCGCGCAATGATGGCCGGCGCGGATGGCAACGCCGCGGCTGTCGATAATGGTGCCGATATCGTGCGGGTGCACGCCGTCGATGGTGAAGGATACGATGCCGCATTTCTGCCGCGCGCGGCCGAAAACGGTCAGCCCGTCGATTTCGGAAAGCCTTTGCGTCGCGTAGGCCAGCAGCCCGCCTTCGTGGGCCGCGATGGCGTCCTGTCCGATAGCGGTTACGTAATCGATGGCGGCGGCCAGGCCGACCGCTTCGATAATCGGCGGTGTTCCCGCCTCGAAGCGGGCCGGCGGCTCGCGGTAGGTGGTTTTCTCGATGGTCACCAATTCGATCATGTCGCCGCCGCCCTGGTAGGGAGGCATTTTTTTCAAAAGTTCCTGCTTGCCGTAAAGCACGCCTATCCCGGTCGGGCCATAGAGCTTGTGGCCGGTGAAGACGTAAAAATCGGCGTCCACGTCCTGGACATCGATGCCGGCATGGACAATCCCCTGCGCCCCGTCGAACAACACCAAGGCGCCGTTTGCATGGGCCAGGGCCGCGATCTCCTTGATCGGCGTAACGGTGCCGAGGACGTTGGAGGTATGGGTGATGGCAACCAATTTGGTCTTCGGGCCGAATAATTCTGCGAAGGCGTCGATCAGCAAATTGCCGTCGTCGTCGATGGGCGCCACCTTGATGACGATGCCTTTTTCGTCCCGTAGCATTTGCCAGGGAACGATATTGGCGTGGTGCTCCATTTGGGAGAGGATAATCTCGTCGCCCTCGCCCAGGAATTCGCGGCCATAGGTGGCGGCTACCAGATTGATCGCCGCGGTGGCGTTACGGGTGAAGACAATCTCGTCCGGAGAACCGGCATTCATGAATTGCGCGACCGTTGCCCGCGCATTTTCGTAATTTTCGGTGGCCAACTCACTCAGCTTGTAGGCGCCGCGATGCACGTTGGCATATTCCTCGCGATAGGCGCGGTCCATTCGCTGCAGAACCTGAACCGGTTTTTGGGCGCTGGCGCCACTGTCGAGGAACACCAGCGGGTGGCCGTTGACTTCCAGCGACATGGACGGGAAATCGTCGCGAATTGCATCCACATCGTAGAAATTGGCCCGGTCCATATCGTCCGCCGCAATATTTTCTTTGATTGCCGTGGTCATGGGCGCGCGCTCCCGTTCCCGCCGGCAAGCCATTTGGCGATACCGTTCTGTAACTCCCCGATGCCGCTGAGCTCCTCGATGCCTTCAAAGACCGTGGAAATAAATCCTTCGACCAGCATGGCGCGGGCCTCGGCCTCGGGCACACCGCGCGAGCGCAGATAAAACATGGCTTCGTCATCGAGCTCGCCGGCGGTCGAACCGTGCGCGCATTTGACGTCGTCGGCATAGATTTCGAGCTGCGGCTTGCTGTCGATTTCGCATCCTTCGGTCAGCAGCAGCGTATCGTTGGCCAGGCGGCCGTCACTGCCGTCGGCGCCGTCGGCGACCACGATATTGCCCTGAAACACGGCGCGCGAATTGCCGTCGAGGGCGCCCCGGAAAATCTGCCGGCTAGTGGTATTCGGGGCCAAATGGTCGATCCGGGTGGTGTGATCGGTGTGTTGGGCGCCGCGCCCCAGATAGGCGCCGGCAAGTTGCGCCTCGGCCCCTTCTTCGGCCAGTTCGATGCGGATTTCGTTACGCAACAGCTGGCCGCCGGTCGCCAAAATGGCCGACACATAGGATGCATCGCGGCCAACCCGCACTTGCGTCAGCGAGGTATTGAAGGCGCCGGCCGGGTCGCCGAATTCTTTGACATGGTTGAGGCTGGCGCCGTCTTCGAGGGCGATGGTGGTGACATGATTGGCGAAATAAGTCGCATCGGGTTCGCCGCCATGCCGTTCCAGCAAGCTGGTCCGGGCGCCCTTGCGGACCACGATGATGTTGCGCGGATGGAAGGCGGGCATGACTTTGCCGCCGTCGGAGGTAAAAAATTCCAGGGCGAGCGTAATGTCCTCATCAGAAGTGTCATCGACGATTATCACCGCGCCTTCATCCAGATAGGCGGCGTTGAGATCGCTGAGCGCGCCGGCGTCTTGCTGATCGAGGTGGGCACGTAGTGTATCAGGCATGTCCGCCAGCGCGCGGCGGAGCGGCAACAAAGTAACACCCTTGGGCAAATCATCCGCCGAGGATGCACCGGGCGCAAAACAGCCATCTTGGAAGCGCAGCCGGTGGCGTACGCCGGGCGCGAAATCCGCGTCCGCTTCGGCCACTGTATCCCCTAAGCGCCTTGCCAGATCGGCGCCGTTGAGCGCCTTGAGATCGGTGTATTTCCAATCTTCGAGTTTCGGCGTCGGCAGCCCGGCTTGGCCGAACCGGCGAAGCGCCTCTTCGCGCAGTTGGGTGAGCCAGTTTATATCGCCGCCCGGCAAATCGGTTGCGGCGCCACTCATATCGAACAATGCACGGCTTGCCGGTGACAGCTCAGATAAGGTTTGTACGTCGCTCATCAATACCCGGCCCCTTAAGCCGCTTCGGCGGTATATTCCGCGTAGCCGTTGGCCTCCAACTCGAGGGCCAGTTCCTTGCCGCCGGATTTGACGATGCGCCCGCCGGCCAACACATGCACATGATCGGGCACGATGTAATCCAAAAGCCGCTGATAATGAGTGATCACCAGCATCGAATTGTTGGGCGAACGCAGCCCGGTCACGCCTTCGCCGACGATGCGCAACGCATCCACGTCGAGCCCGCTGTCGGTTTCATCGAGAACGGCAAGGGTGGGCTCAAGGACGGCCATCTGCAAAACCTCGTTGCGCTTTTTTTCGCCGCCGGAGAAGCCGACATTGACGGCCCGTTTCAGCATTTCGTCGCTGATATCCAGGGTCTTGGTTTTCTCGCGGACGAATTTCAAAAAATCCATGGCATCCATTTCGGCTTCGCCTTTGGCCGAGCGCACGGCGTTAAACGAGGTTTTCAGGAAATTCATGGTCGACACGCCGGGGATTTCCACCGGGTATTGAAAAGCCAGGAACAAGCCCTCGGCGGCCCGCTCTTCGGGCTCCATCGCAAGCAGGTCCTTACCCAAATAGGTGACGCTGCCATCGGTTACTTCATAGCCGTCGCGCCCGGCCAATACGTATGAGAGGGTGCTCTTGCCGGAACCGTTCGGCCCCATGATGGCATGCACTTCGCCAAGACCCATGATTAGGTCCAGGCCTTTCAGGATTTCCTTGCCGTCTACGGCCACGTGTAAATTTCTTACTTCGAGCATTAACTCAACTGCCTTTCATTCAATAAATTTCTGGCGCCTAACCGACGCTGCCTTCAAGAGAGATACCGACCAGTTTTTGCGCCTCGACGGCGAATTCCATGGGAAGTTCCTGCAACACCTCGCGGCAGAAACCGTTGACGATCAGCGCCACGGCCTCTTCCTCGGACATGCCGCGCTGGCGGCAATAAAAAAGCTGGTCCTCGGCGATTTTCGATGTCGTCGCCTCATGCTCGACCTTGGCCGACGGATTGCGGCTTTCGATATAGGGCACCGTGTGGGCGCCGCATTCCTTGCCGATAAGGAGCGAATCGCACTGGGTGTGATTGCGGGCGCCGCCGGCGCCGGGCATCATCTTCACCAAGCCGCGATAGGTGCTTTGCGATTTACCCGCCGAAATACCCTTGGATATGATTCTCGATTTCGTATTTCGCCCGAGATGGATCATCTTGGTGCCGGTATCGGCCTGCTGGTAATTGTTGGTGATGGCAACCGAATAAAACTCGCCGACCGAATTGTCGCCTTGCAGGATACAGCTTGGATATTTCCAGGTGATGGCCGAGCCGGTTTCCACCTGGGTCCAGGAAATTTTCGAATCCCGCCCCCGGCAGGCGCCGCGCTTGGTGACGAAATTGTAGATGCCGCCGACGCCGTTTTCGTCGCCTGGATACCAATTCTGCACGGTCGAATATTTGATCTCGGCGTCGTCCATGGCGACCAGCTCAACCACCGCCGCATGCAGTTGGTTTTCGTCACGCATCGGCGCCGTGCAGCCTTCCAGGTAGCTGACGTATGAACCTTCCTCGGCGATGATCAGGGTACGTTCAAATTGGCCCGTATTGGCGGCGTTGATGCGGAAATAGGTGGAAAGTTCCATTGGGCAACGGACGCCCTTGGGGATAAAAACGAAGGAGCCGTCGGTGAACACCGCCGAATTCAGCGTCGCGAAAAAGTTATCCGAATAGGGAACCACCGAGCCCATATATTGCTGCACCAATTCGGGATGGTTCTGCACGGCTTCGGATATGGGACAAAAGATAACGCCATGCTCGGCCAGGGTTTCCTTGAAGGTGGTGGCTACCGACACGCTGTCGAACACGGCATCGACGGCGACGTTTTTAACGCCCGCCAGGACTTCCTGCTCGTGCAGGGGGATGCCCAGTTTTTCATAGGTGCGCAGCAGTTCCGGATCGACATCTTCGAGGCTATCGGGCCCGTCCGCCTGCTTCGGCGCGGAATAATAATAAGCGTCCTGGTAATCGATGGCGGGATATCCGACCTTGGCCCAGTCCGGCTCAATCATGGTCAGCCAGTGGCGGTAGGCCTTCAAGCGCCATTCCAAAAGCCATTCCGGTTCGTCCTTCTTCGCCGAAATGAAGCGGACGATGTCTTCTGAGAGGCCCTTGGGCGCCGAATCGGTGTCGATATCGGTAACGAAGCCGTACTTGTATTTCTGTTCGGCGACGGACGCGACGTGATCGACGGTTTCACTGACTGCGGGCATTCATGTAATTCCTGTTTTACGCATTACGTAGGTACTATTTGACTTCATCTAAAACTGGGGCCGTGGCGCCCGTCGATATTCCGGCGTCCCGTTTTTCCTGGCGCAGGCGGGAGATTTCGGCGATCAGCCGGTCGGCGGCATAGTCCACTTCCTCCGGCGTCGTAAAGCGCCCGAGCCCGAAGCGCAGGCTGCTTTCGGCCAAATCGTTGGACAGGCCGATGGCGCGCAACACATAGGAGGATTCGTCCGATTCAGACGTGCAGGCGGAACCCGACGATATGGCAAGGTCGGGCACCGCCGCCATGATATCTTCGGCGCGCACGCCTTCGAAACTGATATTCAGGTTTCCCGGCACCCGGTGGGCCATCCCGCCATTGACGTGGATGCCGGGCAGCGCCACCTGCAAACGGCCAAGAAGGTGATCGCGCATCTCGCCGAGGCGGGCTGGTTCCTCGGCGAGGGCGGCCAGGCCAAGCTCGCACGCTTTGCCAAGGCCGACACAAAGAGGCGCTGGCAAGGTTCCCGAGCGGAAATTATTTTCCTGACCGCCGCCGCTGAAAATCGGTTCCAGGCGGACCTTGGGCTTACGCCCGATATAGATGGCGCCGATGCCCATCGGGCCATAGAACTTGTGCGCGGTCAGGCTGAGAAGGTCTATTTTCATGGCCTTCACATCGATCGGCATCTTGGCGACGGCCTGCGCCGCATCGGTATGCAGGAAGGCGCCCCGTTCACGGCAAATGGCGCCGATCTCGGCCATTGGCTGAATGACGCCGATCTCGTTCTGAACGGTCATGATGGAAACCAGGATGGTGTCATCGGTAATGGCATCCGCCAGCGCGCCAAGATCGATCAATCCGTCGTTTCCAACCTCAAGATAGGTGACTTTCGTGCCTTCCCTTTCCACATGAAACATGGAATCGAGCACGCACATATGCTCGCTGACACAACTTACCATATGGTCCTTGCGCCCACGGTACATGCGGGCAACGCCCTTGATCGCCAGATTGTTGGATTCGGTGGCGCCGGAGGTGAAATAAATCTCGCCGGGTTCGGCGCCGATGAGGGCGGCAATCTGTTCGCGCACCAATTCGACTGCCTCGCGCGCCTCCCAGCCATAAAAGTGCGTGCCGGAATGGGGATTGCCGAATTTTTCCTGATAATAGGGCAGCATGACATTGAGGACGGCGGGATCAACCGGCGTCGTCGCGTGATTGTCCAGATAAATGGGACGCTTTTTATTATGTCCGCTCATGATCAATCCCCCCCCCGCGCCTATGCCGCCGAAGCCCGGGCACTGCCGAGCCGCTCATATATTCGGCGCCAAGCAGCAACAAATTCGTCGATGTCTTGGTCTTCGCTGTCCCAGCCAAGGCTGACGCGAATGGCCTGATCGGCTCGATCGGCGGCAATACCCATGGCCAGCAGCACATGAGACGCCCGCACCTTGCCCGATGAACAGGCGGAACCGGCGCTGACCATGATACCTTCCAGATCGAGGGCCATGACCTGGGTTTCGGCGAGAACGCCCGGCATATGGATGCAGGATGTATTGCCAAGGCGCGGCGCGCCGGCGCCGTGGAAGCGCGCATCCGCCGCAAATTCCGAAATCCGATCTTCGATACGGCCGCGCATCGCCTGCAAGCGGGCCGCATCGGAGTTCGCATTGGCCGCAATATCCGCGGCGACGCCGAAGCCAACGATGCCCGGCAGATTTTCGGTGCCGGCGCGCCGTCCGCGTTCCTGGCCACCGCCGGAAATTATTGCGCGGGGCCCGGCCCTTTGGTTGACGATCAAGGCGCCAACGCCTTGCGGGCCGCCGATTTTATGTGCCGATAGGCTGAGCATATCGGCGCCAAGTTCGCGCCAATCCACATCGATCTTGCCGGCAGCCTGAACCGCATCGCAATGCAGCAGGGCATTCGCCCCTTGGCAAATCTCGGCAACCTGGCGCAGCGGCTGAATGACGCCGGTTTCGTTGTTGGCCAGCATGACCGAAACCAGCGCCGGCGTCCCGGCGCTGTCCAGCCACTGGCGCAATGCATCAAGTTCAATCCTGCCTTCTTCGTCCACCGGGCAAACATCGGCATGCCCATGCGCCTGCAATACCGATAAGTGCTCAACCGCGCTGACCAGAACGCGCCGGCTATCGGTGGCGCAGAGGGCCAGGTTGTTGGCTTCGGTTCCGCCGCTGGTGAAAACGACATCCGCCGCCGACGCGCCGACTAATGCGGCCACGGCTTCGCGGGCGTCATCGATGGCGGCGCGCGCCCGCCTGCCCGAGGCATGCACCGAGGACGCGTTACCGCACTTGTCCATTGCATCCCGCATTGCGTCGGCAACGGGACGCCGAACCGGGGTCGTGGCGTTATGGTCCAGATAGATGGGGCGCATGATACTTTACGTTCGCAAACGTTACTCGGCTGCGTGAATTTGCCCGCTACGCGCCGCCGCCTCGCTATCAACGGCGGACGTGTCCGGGCTCATGATAAAATCCTGCCCGCTACGGCCCAAAATACGGCTTTCGATAATATCTCCGAGGGTGATGGTGCTCAGGAACAGGTAAATCTGGTTTCCCAACTCTTCCCACAGGTCATGGGTCAAGCAGCGGCTTCGGTCCGGACGGCAGCCTGCCGGGGCGCCGGGCGTGCAGCGGGTCGCCTTGATCGGCTCGTCCACCGCCATGATGATATCCGAAACGCGCATTTCGGCGGCCGGGCGCGCAAGCATGTATCCGCCGCCGGGTCCGCGAACGCTTTTGACCTGGGCGCCGCGCCGTAACTTGCCGAATAGCTGTTCGAGGTAAGACAGCGATATATCCTGTCGATCGGCGATATCGGCAAGCGCCACCGGCTTTCCTTCGCTTTGGCGCGCCAAATCAGCCATTGCCATAACTGCGTAACGTCCTTTGGTGCTGAGTTTCAAGTTACTTCTCCTTGCATAATTTTGGGCGTTAAGGAATGAACCGTAACGGCATCAACCGCCGGCTCTCTTAATTTTATTCATATCCGACGGGCGCTGATCTTCCGATTCGTTATCGCTGTCCCGTTCAGATTCAAGCTGCTCGAGGCGCTCCATCAATGTGCTGATCTGCGCGCGCATGATTTCGAAACTGCGTGCGATGGGATCAGGCAGTTCCGTCGATGGCATGCCGTAAGCGGGAAATTCTGTATCGGCTTCTTTTGGCCGCGTCATAACCATCTTCGCGGGGATGCCCACCATGGTCGCGCCCTTGATCACATCCTTCAAAACGACCGCGTTGGCCCCGATGCGCGCACCGGTACCTACTTTCAAGGGGCCGAGCACCTGGGCACCGGAACCGACGACCACGCCATCCTCGAGGGTCGGATGCCGCTTGCCTTTTTCGAGGGACGTGCCGCCAAGGGTGACGCCTTGATAGAGCATGACATCGTCGCCGATTTCCGAGGTTTCGCCGATCACCACGCCGGTACCATGATCGATGACAAAACGCCGCCCGATGATTGCGCCTGGATGAATTTCGATACCCGTGAAGATCTTCGAGAGGTTCGAAAGAAAGCGTGCCAGCAGACGCCAATTCCACCGCCACAGTGCATTGCTGATGCGGTAGCCGATCAGCGCGTGATATCCCGGATAGCACAAGACAACTTCCAAGCGTGACCGCGCCGCCGGATCGTGTTCCATATAAGAATCGATATCTTCGATAAGTCTCTTGTATAAAGTAGGTTTCATTATGCTAGTATCCGCAGCCATTTACATATGGGGTCAGCCGCGCCGGAACAGCCGAAATACTTTCAGCCGGACCGATCATGAGACTTCCCCCCCCTCTGAACGGAGGCGACCATATTATAACTTACTAAATAGGTCAATTAATTTAGTGGTCAAGTCTCGTTGATTTGCCATTTAACCTACAAAATTAATCGGCCAATGGTTGGCAGCTGCACAAAAGCCCGCCAATGGCCACATCCAAGCCAGGAAAACATGCCGGAAATTATCTTCAACGGACCCGATGGCAGACTTGAAGGTCGCTATCACAAAGCCAAGAACCCCGAAGCCCCAATCGCCATTGTTCTGCATCCGAATCCACTGCATGGCGGCAATATGAACAATCGGATCGTCTTTATTCTCTACAATACATTCGTCGAGCAGGGATTTTCCGTGATGCGCTTCAATTTTCGCGGCGTCGGGCGTTCGCAAGGCGTGTTCGACAACGGCTTTGGCGAATTGAGCGATGCCGCTTATGCCTTCGATTGGATCCAGCAGATGAACCCCAACAGCCCATATTGCTGGATCGGCGGTTATTCATTCGGTGCGCTTATTTCCATGCAACTGATGATGCGCCGGCCCGAGATTGTAGGATTCCTTGCCCTTTCGCCGCCCGCCAATACGGAGGATTTTTCCTTTCTCGCGCCCTGCCCGTCTTCGGGGCTTTTGGTGCACGGCGAAGCGGACCAGCATGTGCCGGCGGAATCTGTAGCCAAATTGGTGCAAAAACTCAGGACGCAGAAAAACATCACCATAGATTACAGCGTCATCAAGGGCGCCGATCATTTTTATCAGGACAAAACGGATCAGCTGGAATCGGAAGTTTCCAAATACCTGAAGGCGTCATTGGAAGCGCGGGCTCCGGCTCCGAGTGATAATTGAATAGTATGGTTTAGGCCCGGGTCAGCCGCCCGCCGGTCAGGGGAACCGGCACCCCCGTGGTGCTGGGAAAACTGATCGGCATGTTTTTCATGCTGCGCACTGCCATCAGGGCGAAGGCCCGAGCTTCCAACGCGTCACCGTCCCAGCCGGCGGATTCGGCGGAGCGCACGGTTGCCGCCAGCGAAGAGCTCAGCACCCCCATAAGATGGCCATTCCTGCGGCCACCGCCGCACACAATCCATTGACCGACGGGCTCCGGGAAAAATTCCTCGGCGCGGCGGATGCTCTCGGCGGTGAAGGCGGTCAAAAGTGCGGCGCCGTCTTCCAAACCGCAGCCATCCAAGATACCGGCATCAAACGCGTTCCGATCCAGGGACTTGGGCGGCGGCCGCGAGAAAAACGAATTGTCCATTAGCTGTTCGAGGCGCCTGGGCTCGACCTTGCCGCGCGCCGCGATCAGCCCGTCCCGGTCGAAATCCAGGCCGGCGCCGGCGCGCACCCAATCGTCGATCATGGCGTTTCCCGGCCCGGTGTCGAAGGCCAACATACCGCTACCGGTGGCGCCGTCGGCACCGGTCCCAAGCCAGGTGACATTAGCGACACCGCCAATATTGAGGACCGCCAGCGGGCGCGATTCAGCCTTGCTCAAGACATGATGAAAAATCGGCGCCAACGGCGCGCCCTCGCCGCCCTTTGCAATATCCGCCGAGCGGAAATCGGAAACCACATCAATACCGGTGATTTCGGCAAGCTGCGCGGCATCGCCGATCTGCACCGTCTTCCGGTCAGCCGGGTCATGCAGAATGGTCTGGCCGTGAAAGCCGATGACATCGATATTGCCCGCCTTCAGGCCGCACTCGGCGAGACAGTTCCGCACGGCTTCACCATGCAATCGCGTCAGGCCGGCGATCAGCTCGGCGTCCGCCGCACCTTCGGCAACCGCGCCGCGAAGCTGCGCGCGCCAAGCGTCGGAATAGGGCAAAAACGCGTAAGGTCCAAGCTCGCCAATCCGTTCGCCGTCGGTTTCCACCACGGCGGCGTCGATGCCGTCCATTGAGGTGCCGCTCATCAATCCGAGGGCGCGCATGAAATTTGCCTTGGCCATGCCGGCGGGTGCCTGTTTCCAATGCTCGCGTATCGTTGTACCAATGTTTCGATTGTGCTAAACGACCCGCCGCCCGGCAAGTAAAGATCAGCGCGGAAGAAATGCCAAAATATAAATCGGATTTCATACGGACCATCGTCGAACGCGGTTTCCTGCACCAGTGCACCGACCTGGATGCGCTGGACGCATTGGCCGGGGAACGGGTGGTAACCGCCTATATCGGATTCGATTGCACGGCCCCCAGCCTGCATGCCGGCAGCTTGATGCCGATCATGCTGCTGCGCTGGATGCAGCAGACGGGACACCGGCCCATCGTGCTGATGGGCGGCGGCACCACCAAGGTGGGCGATCCGTCGGGCAAGGACGAAAGCCGGCAGATTTTGACCGTGGACCAAATCGTCGCGAACCTGGAATCGATCAAATCCATTTTCTCGCGCTATCTGACATTCGGCGACGGCCCTTCGGACGCGATCATGGCCAACAACGCCGATTGGCTGGACGAGCTGCAGTACATTCCGTTCCTGCGCGAATATGGCCGCCATTTCACCATCAACCGCATGCTGACATTCGATAGCGTCAAGCTGCGCCTGGAGCGCGAGCACGCGCTGACCTTTCTCGAATTTAACTACATGATCCTGCAAGCCTACGATTTCCTGGAATTGGCGCGCCGCTACGACTGCGACATGCAAATGGGCGGATCGGATCAGTGGGGCAACATCATCAATGGCGTTGAATTGGGCCGGCGCACCGATGGCCGCACCCTGTTCGGCCTGACATCCCCGCTTCTAACCACCGCCTCCGGCGCCAAGATGGGCAAGACCGCCGATGGCGCGGTGTGGCTGGACCAAGTCCAGCTTTCAGCCTACGAGTTCTGGCAATATTGGCGCAACACCGAAGACGCCGATGTCGGCCGCTTCCTGCGCCTGTTCACGGAGTTGCCGATCGGTGAAATCGAGCGTCTTGAAAAGCTCAAGGATGCCGAGATCAACGAGGCAAAAAAAATTCTCGCGGGCGAGGCCACCACATTGTGTCACGGCGCCGAAGCCGCCGAAAACGCGGCGGCGACCGCCGAGGAAACCTTCGTAAAAGGCGGCGCCGGCGATGATCTGCCGACCGTCGAGCTATCCGAGGATCAACTCAGCGCCGGCATTCCGGCTTTTGAAATCTTCAGGCTTGCCGGGCTTTGCAAATCGAACGGCGAGGCGAGGCGCTTGATAAAAGGGCAAGGCGCGCGCCTAAACGATCAAGCGGTAACCGAGGAAACGAGATCGGTCACACTTGCCGATCTTGATGAAAACGGTGCCATCAAACTATCGGCCGGAAAAAAACGGCATGTTCTGCTGCGCATAGGTTAGCGCACTAGTTTGTCGAACGTTCCTTGCCGTTGTTTTCTTTCGTTTCGGGCAGCTTATCCTTGCGCTCGAACACCTTGAAAAAGTTTCTAAGAAATCCGGGCGCGAAGGCCGTCAACGGGTTGGTCGAGACCTCGGGCTTATCCGCCTTGCCCTTGACCCTGAATTCGGCGGCAAAAACGCCGCCGCCCTTTTCTCCGCCGCTGAACAACGGACCCACAATCGGCAGGCGGCCGAGGGCGCTGTTGATGAGATAGGCTGGAATCAGTGTTCCCTTGATATCGATGGTCTCGTTCCTTTCATCGACGGTTCCGGACGCGGTCACCCCGAGGGTGATACCCGTGGCCCGGGCGCCATCGACGCGGATAACCCCACGTTCACTAACGAACGGAACAATCAGTCCATTGAATTGAAGACCTTCTCCACCCAAGGCCTCCAGTATGCCGGTCAAGGATGCAATGCTTAAAAGTTGCGCGAATACAGGTGCGTCCAAGACCCTGAAATCATTCACCACCAAATTTCCCTGCAATCGACTGTCGGGCATCATGCCCTTATAAACCGCTTCGATACGTAACTTTCCGCCAACAATGTTCTCGTTGAAATCTAGCACCTTGAGCGCGGCGCCGGCATCGCTGCTGGTCAGCAGAAAACTCCGCCCTCCGTCCTTGGGAGCGATTGTGATGGCGATATCTTTGCCGCCTTTCATGCCACCCGAAAATTGGACATTGCGCCACACAAGCCCATCAAAAACGGCAGCGCCGGTCACATTGGCGAGGGATTGCCCGGCCTCCAACAACGCCTTTTCAAGACTGAAGGATACGCTAAGCGTTTCCCCTCGCTTGTATTCCTTCTGCTCTTCATTTTCGTCGCCGTCGATCCAGCCCCGCAAATCCAAATTCTTTCCGCGGACATCAATTTCCCATCCGCCGTCAACGGGGATTAGGACAGCGGCAATATCGGTATCACCGAGTTTAAACTTACCAATACGGATTTCCCCGGCGCCCCCGGCTTCATTGAATTTGACGGATCCTAGCGCTTCGAGGCCGGCGCTGGTGAACGATAGTTTGGAAATATTCCGGAATTTTCCGCCTCTGAAGTTCGCCGAAATATTGGCGGTTGCATCCGTGCCCGCATCTTTTGTCCAGTCGAATTTGGCGAGGCTGAGGGTGGTTCCCTTCAAATCCAATTTTGCATCCAGGCGTCCCTCGCCGCCCGCATTTACCGTGATATTCAAATCGGCCGCGATCGGTCCACGAATGGTTTCCGGATCGGCACCCGGAATTTTCAAACCCAGTTTCCGGCGCCAATCCTCCTCGCTTAATTCAGCCTTTATGCGGTAACTGGAAGCAGGTTCCTTTTTATCGAAACCGTGGCGCCACTGGAAATCGGTGTTGATACCGCCAAGATTGACTTGGCCGCTCACCTCCATCCCGCGATTATCCAGACTCAGCGCCAGATCGCTTTTCGTGAGATCGAAGCCAAAGGCGACGCCCGGCAAGGATATGGATTGAAAGTCGGATGTGGCCGCAACCTTTATGGTATCGGCGGTCATGGTCCGTTCGACAAGAAAGTTCAGCTTCAGTTTTGTCGAGACGCGTCCCTTGGCGGCGCCGGGGCGGATATTGAATTGGCGCGCGAAATCCAATGGTTCGCCATCGATCATTTGCAGCACCGAAGACAGCGGGCCATCAAGATCGACCTCGATATCGGCGAACTGGTCAAACTTATCCATATCGGTAAAAAGAACCCGCCCGGAATTTATGATCAGGTCCCCGGACCGGCCGCTGGTCACCGTGATGTCGAACCGTTTTTGATCGAACTTGGCGCGTGCGTCGCTTTCGACGATCTTGGCCATCGGGGCGAAATAATCGACGCTCAAGCCGCTCGCTTTCAGATCACCCGCAAGGGAAACAATTTTGAATCCGTCTTTCTTGCTCCACCCCGCGATCAGCCGGACGCGGGCTTCGTCGACGGCGCCTTCGGTGATATTTTCAACAATCCATTCGCGCGCAATCGAGCCCAGTTTCTTGGGCCAATAGGTCTTCCCCCTGCCGGCATCGAGACCACCGCCGGTTAAATCCAACGCAATGGAAAGTTCATCACCGATTTCCTGAAGGGTGGCGCTTCCACTGGCCTTGGGACCTGGCGTATCAATTTCAATGCGCTGAATATCAAGCCGGTCAAATTCCCAGGAAAAATTTCCGCTCAAGCTTATTTTCTTGAGCGGCATTACATGGTCGATAGGCGCCGGCAGTTCAATCCGGCCATTTTCGCCGAGTTCAAGGGTCAATTCTTCGACACTCAGGATTTCCCCGCCCTGATCGTAACTGCCAATCAGCCGGCCCTTCTCGACTTCCAACGAAACCGGTATTGTGCCTCCGGCGCCAATGCTTCCACGGCCCGTGGCAATATTGAACTCAGCGGATTTAAGCTGTCCGTCCGTCCGCGTGATGAACGACACGGTACCGCTCGCCGGAATATTCGCCGCCCCGATAAATTTCACCTTTTTCGACAAGCCCGCCAGAAGGCTTGGATTAAAATCGGCAAAACCGATGCTGACCGCCAACAATTTGGACTGCGCGTCATAGTCTGCATTGACTTGAAGCGCCGCCACCTGATCCGCGACGCGCAAGGCAAGATCGGTTTGGCCGGTTACACCGCGCCCGGTTCGCTTCAATACGATGTTGGCGTCGGGCGCATCCCAAACGACCCCCAACCGGCGGTCATCAATGGTCAGATGGGCGCCCAGAATATTCAGGCGAACCAGGAAATCGATGGCGCGAACGCCTTTCGAGCGTTCGAGCAGACCGGTCATGACACTTTTGGCAAAGGCGTTTGCGGCGACGCCTTCGCCTGAGAAGCCAAAATCGAGGTTTCCGTCTTCTTCGCGCAGGATTTTGAGGCTGGGTCCGGAAATCGACAATGTTCTGGGCGCGAAACGTCCCTGCAGCAGAGCTGCCGCGCTCAACGACACGGAAAGTTCTGGTATTTCCGCAATAATATTTCCGTTGGCGCCGATTGCCTTGGCGCCGATCAGCCGAATGTCCAGCGTACGCCCCACTTCGGCCCAAGTTAAGATTGTATCATCGAGCCTGATTCTCAAATCGCCGCCCTCTTCGCTGAGGGCCGATTCGAAATAGGGTGTAAAATATGCGATCGAAAGCGGGCCGGAACTCAAGCGCCAAAAGAAACCTATCAACACAATTGCGAAGCCGACGGCAAGGACCCCGATAAATTGAAAGCTTAAATGAATCGTTCGCCGGATCACAAAAAATTCTCCGTGCCGGCAAGGCTCAAAGCTCTGCCGGTGCCGCTTGACCGATTGTGCGCGCTCACGCAGTCTGCGCCAAATTGGATCGTTTGATAATGCATCAATTCTCTTACTTGCCCAATGCCGAAAATTTGCCACGCCCATCGGATGGCGACAGATGCCGGCTGGCTAAGGAACGTTTGCTGGAAGCCGCCGAAAAAAGCAAGAAGCAGAACCTCTTCCAGCAACTTGAACGGATTGCCGGCGATCCGGTCGGGGATGCGCTACTTGGCGCATTGTTCGGGAATAGTCCATATTTGGCCCAATGCGCCATTCGTGAACCTGAATTCACCGCTGGATTGATCGAATCGGGGCCCGAGCAGTTGTTCGAGCGCCTATGCCTTGATCTTGTTTCCGGCGCGAACGAGATCGCCAATGACGACGCGCTCAAAAAAGAATTGCGGATCGCCAAACGTAGGGCGGCATTAGCCATCGCCCTTGCCGATGTCGCTGGTGTTTGGAGCCAGGACCGGATCGTCCAAGCGCTCTCGAGATTGGCCGATATCTGCACAGCCTCGGCGATAAATTTTCTGCTGACCCGCTTGGCCGGCGCCGGCGCAATCGATCTACCCGACCCGGCTGAACCGGGGCGGGCGTCGGGATTGATTGTGTTGGCACTTGGCAAGCTCGGATCGATGGAGCTCAATTATTCGAGCGATATCGATCTGATCATTTTATTTGATCCGGACGCCGTGGTTACCGACAGCCCCGGCGGCCTGCAACAGAGTTTCGCGCGCCTGGCACGCGATCTGGTCAATATCCTGTCTGATCGAACCGAGGACGGTTACGTGTTCCGAACCGATCTCAGATTGCGTCCCGACCCGGCTTCGACACCGCCCGCCATCTCAGTCCTCGCCGCCGAGACCTATTACGAAAGCATTGGCCAAAATTGGGAGCGGGCGGCATTGATCAAGGCGCGTCAGATCGCCGGCGACAAGATCGCCGGAGCCCGTTTTCTTGATAATTTACTGCCTTTTATCTGGCGAAAAAATTTGGATTTCGCGGCGATCCAGGACATTCATTCGATCAAGCGTCAGATCAACGCCTATCGCGGCGGCGGTGAAATAGCCATAGAGGGCCATGATATTAAAATCGGCCGCGGCGGCATCCGTGAAGTGGAATTTTTCGCCCAGACCCAACAGCTTATCTGGGGCGGGCGCAACGCCAAATTGCGCGAAAGATCGACCTGCCGCGCGCTTGAGATTTTGGCGGAAGAGTCCTTGATCAGCAGTGACATCGCGGCAGAGATGATCGAGACTTACTGGTTTCTTCGCCGCGTCGAACACCGGCTGCAGATGATCGATGATCAACAGACCCACGAACTTCCTGATACCGAGGAGGCAATGGAAGCGCTTGCCACTTTTTTGGGATATCCCGAAGCCGGCGCGTTTCGAACCGATATGCTGTTCCACCTGCGCCGGGTGGAGGGTCATTACGCGGCGCTGTTCGAAGAAGCCCCGGACCTATCGGGCGGCGGCGACATTCAAGGAAATCTGATTTTCACTGGCTCGGAAGACGATCCGGATACCATGCGAACGTTGGAAAATCTGGGTTTCAGGAAGCCGCAGACCATTGCCGCACGGGTCCGGAGCTGGCATCGGGGCCGGACCCGGGCGACGCGCACCGAACGCGCCCGGCAAATCCTGACGGAATTGATGCCCGCGATCCTGACGGCGTTCGCGGGCTCGCCCGATCCCGACGGCGCCTTCGCCAGGTTCGACGATTTCCTGGCCCGGCTTCCCGCCGGAGTTCAATTGTTCTCGATGTTCCATGCGAACCCGCGTCTGTTGGAATTGGTTGCCGAAATCATGGGCGGCGCACCGAAACTGGCCGAACATCTGGAACGCAATCCGGCGGCGCTTGAAAGCGTGCTGTCGACGGATTTTTTTGACCCGCCGCCATCGCTGGCGGCAATGAATGAAGAACTTTCGGCGGCTCTCGCCGGAGCCGAAATATATGAAGACGTGCTCGATATCTGCCGGCGCTGGGCCAATGACCGAAAGCTTCAGATTGGCGTGCAGACCCTCCGCAACATCATCGATTGGGAATACGCCGGCCGCAGCCTGAGCGACGTCGCCGAAGCGGCCATCACCCAGCTTTCGGGCAAGGTCGCCGAGGAATTCGCGCGCAAGCATGGTCAAATCCCCGGAAGCCAGTGGGCGATCATGGCACTGGGCAAGCTAGGCGGCCATGAAATGACGCCGGCATCGGATTTGGATCTGATTTTCATATACGATCATGCCGAGGACGCAACCGGTTCCGACGGTCCGGCGCCGCTTGATCCGTCGCGTTATTATGCACGGCTTTGCCAGCGGCTGATCAATGCGATCACCGCGCCAACCGCGGAAGGCAAGCTGTACGAGGTGGATATGCGCCTGCGCCCTTCGGGGAACGCCGGACCGATTGCATCGCACCTGACCGCCTTTACCAAATATCACGAGGAAAGTGCCTGGACTTGGGAACATATGGCGCTGTCCCGGGCGCGTGTCCTCGGCGGCGATGAAGAGCTTGCGGATAAGATCAGATCGATCACCAAGAAAACACTGACGGCCGCCCGCGACCCCGGAAAACTGGTCCCGGACATTGCCGAAATGCGCGCGCGGATGGACCGGGAACACCACACCGAAGTTATCTGGGAGGTCAAACATATCCGCGGCGGGCTTGTGGATATCGAATTCATCGCCCAATACCTGCAGCTTCGGCACGCGGGCCAGTTCCCGAATATATTATCCACCAACACCTTGCAGGCGTTGTCGCGGCTTGAAATTAGCGGGCTGATCGAAGCCGGTGACGGCGGAACTTTGCGCGACGCGCTCGCCCTTTGGCAGGCCATCCAAGGCATGCTTCGCCTGACCCTTTCCGAGGCGGCCGATACCAGCCGCGAAATGCCGGAAGCCTTGAAACGGGCTCTTGCGCGCGCCGCCGGCGCGCCCGATTTCGAATCTCTGCAAGCGCAAATGCGGCGAACCGCGGATCAAGTCTACAAGTTATTCGAATCTATCATTCCGGCAACCGCTGAAAACGGCCAGGGACAGACGGACGATGACTGACCAAATTCCCGAATGCCCGGCAGCGACTTGCCTGACCGCCGCCGCCTGTAACGTTTTGAATGCTTCGGAACCGGCAACGAAGGTACGCTTCAGTGAATCCTACGCCGCCGATTGGGCCGGCGGCAATATTACCGCAATCGGAGATTACCAGCCCCCGGGCCGTCCCAGCCGCCCCGAACGGCCCGAGCTGCGCCCGCCCCGCGACATGCCGCGCCGGCGTTTCCATAGTGTTCGGGGGCGCGTATCGTTTATTCACGCCATCGCGCATATCGAGTTGAATGCCATCGACCTCGCCTGGGACATGGTCGCGCGCTTCGCCGGCGAAGGACTGCCCCGGGATTTTTTCGATGATTGGACCGGCGTCGCCGCCGACGAGGCGCGGCACTTCCAACTGCTTGCGGGATACTTAAAGCGAAATGGCGCCGCCTATGGCGATCTTCCCGCCCATGACGGTTTGTGGGAAGCAGCATCGATAACCTGCGACGACATATTGGCGCGGCTGGCGCTGGTGCCGATGGTCCTCGAAGCCCGCGGCCTAGATACCACTCCGGCGGCGATCAGGAAATTTGGCGAAGCCGGCGATCAGGACGCCGCCGAGATTCTGACCGCTATCGCAGAAGAGGAAATCCCCCATGTGGCGGCTGGGGTGCGCTGGTTCGAACATGTTTGCGCGGCGCGCGGGATGGAGCCCATATCCACCTACCACCGTTTCGTCCGGGAACGCTTCAAGGGCAAGCTGAAAGCCCCATTCGCGGCGGATGCGCGCCGGTCCGCCGGTTTCGATCCCGCATATTATGAACCGCTAAGCGCATTGTCCGACCCTGAGCCAAGCCATTAGGATGCCGTTTCGCCGTCTTCGATACGTGATGCCAACATGGCGGCCATAAATTCGTCCAGTTCGCCGTCTAGTACCGCCTGGGTGTTCGAGGTTTCGGCCCCGGTGCGCAAATCCTTGACCATCTGGTAAGGCTGCAGCACGTAGGATCGAATCTGATGCCCCCAGCCGATTTCGGTCTTGGAATCGTGTTCCGCCTGCGCCTCAACCTCGCGTTTCTGCAACTCCGCTTCATAGAGGCGGGCGCGCAACATTGAATAGGCCGCCGCCCGGTTCCGGTGCTGCGACCGGTCGTTCTGGCATTGGACGACAATGCCGGTGGGAAGATGGGTGATGCGCACCGCCGAATCGGTTTTGTTGACATGCTGACCGCCGGCGCCGGATGCGCGGTAGGTATCGACACGCAGATCCTTTTCCTCGATTTCGATTTCGATATTATCGTCGATAACCGGATAAACCCAAACCGAGGCGAAACTGGTATGCCGGCGCGAGCTGGCATCAAACGGCGAAATACGGACCAGCCTGTGAACCCCGCTTTCGGTTTTCAACCAGCCATAGGAATCCTCGCCGCATACCTTGACGACGCAGGACTTGATGCCCGCCTCCTCGCCGGCACTTTCTTCCAGCCATTCGATTTTGTAGCCGCGCTTTTCCGCCCAACGGGCGTACATGCGTTCCAATATCTGCGCCCAGTCCTGGGCCTCGGTGCCGCCAGCGCCGGCGTGAATCTCAAGATAACAATCATTGCCGTCCACCTCGCCTGACAAGAGGGCCTGCAGGCGCGCCTTGTTGACCTGTCCGGCAAGCAACCGCAAGGCGGCTTCGGCCTCATCGACGACGCCTTGGTCGCTTTCCGCATCGCCAAGTTCAATAAGTTCCATGTTATCGGTTAGATCACGTTCGACATCGTCAACCGCCCGGATGCCGTTTTCCAGCCGATTGCGTTGACGCATGACCGATTGGGCGTTGCCGGGATCGTCCCACAGCTTGGGATCCTCGGCGAGGGCATTCAGTTCGTCGAGCTTGCGAACCGCGGCGTCATAGTCAAAGACGCCTCCTCAACAGCTCAAGAGACTGCTTGATCGATGAAACCAGGGTTTCGATTTCGGCGCGCATGATGACGTTGATCCATTAGTGGGGCGATGGCAGGCGTTTTAATGGCTGGTCCGCCGCATCGCAAGACCTGGGCAAAACGACTTCTTCGGCGTCAATAAAGCCCGCCGGTTCCAGTGGCGGGTGTGGCGACGGGTGTTTCCGAAACGCCTTCCAGAACGCTTTCCCGGCCGGTGGGAATGGTCTCGGGCTTGAAAGCCTCTAGAATCACTTTTTTGTCACCCTGGCGCGCCGGCCGCCCGGTTACGCTGTCAACGCGCACCAGATGAATGCCGGATGGAATGCGGAAGGGAATCGCCGGCTTATCCTTGAGCGCGGCGATCATGAAATCTCGGAATATCGGCGCCGCGACACTGGCGCCCTGCTCCCGCCGGCCGAGCGAGCGCGGCTGATCAAACCCGGCGAAGACACCGAGTGCCAAATCGGGGGTAAACCCGATAAACCAAGTGTCGAGGGACTGATTGGTGGTTCCGGTCTTGCCGGCGATCGGTTTGCTCACCGCTCGAATGCGGCGGCCGGTACCGCGTTCCACGACGCCCTGCAGCATGGATACGATCTGATAGGCACTGGCCGGGTCGGTAATGGCCTTGCGCGTATCGGGAACCTTGGGTACCGGCTGGCTGAGCCAACTTACAGCCTGGCATTTCGGGCATATCCGATTGTCATGCTTGAAGATCGTCTTGCCATGCCGGTCCTGGACCCGGTCTATCAATGTCGGAACGATGTATTTGCCGCCATTGACAAACATCGCATAGCCCGCCGTGAGCTTGAGCAGCGTGGTTTCGCCGGCACCTAACGACATCGACAGTTGGTGCGGCAGTTTTTCAACAACGCCGAAACGTTCGGCATAGTCGGCGATGGCCTCGATGCCGATGGTCTGAGCCAAGCGCACGGTCATCAGGTTACGCGATTTCTCGATGCCGAGGCGCATTGTGCTCGGCCCATAAAATTTCTTGGTGTAGTTGGCTGGCCGCCATTTGGGCAGGCCAGGCCCCTGATCGATCACGAACGGCGCATCGAGTATCAGCGTGGATGGCGTATAGCCCTTGTCGAGCGCGGTTAAATAGACGAACGGCTTGAACGCGGACCCGGGCTGACGCAGCGCCTGCACGGCCCGATTGAATTGGCTTTTTTCGAAATCAAAGCCTCCCGACATGGCAAGAATGCGTCCCGTATGCGGATCAAGCGCGACCAGCCCGCCCTCGATTTCGGGAATCTGGCGAAGTGCATAGCTATCTGGCGGATATGGTTTACCCCCTGCGTCCTTTTGCACATCTTCGACCAAAATCACGTCGCCCTGGAACAGAACATCGTCCGCTCTTTTGACGCGCGGTCCACGGCGCTCGCCTTTCAGCCATTTTCGGGCCCACTTCAATTCGGCGAGCGGGATCGATCCGGTCGAGCCGTCATCCAGCCCTATATCAGCCTGGCCGGCGGTCACGGTGCGCACCATCGCCAGGCGCCAAGCGCCACGGCCCTTGGGCGGTTCGATTGCCGACAATTCGCCGAACCAAGCCGTGCCGGGTGGACTGTTGGTGATCGGTCCGCGCCAACCGTGCCGCCGGTCGTAGGCGATCAGACCCGCCCTTAGAACCCGGTCCGCAATCGCCTGGTATTTAGGGTCCATCGTCGTTTGAACCGAAAGACCACCGTCGTAAAGCTGTTCCTCGCCATAACGGCTCACCAACTGCCGGCGCACTTCTTCGGCAAAATAGTCACCACGCACGAATTCGGCCTCGTCGCGCCGGCTCGTCAGTATCGGCGTGGCGCGCGCCCATTTGGCTTCTTCGCCGGTTATGACGCCGTCCTCCAACATGCGTCCGATCACCCAATCCCGCCGGGCCTTGGCCGCTTTCGGATATTTATTGGGATTGTAATTGTTGGGCGCCTTGGGCAACGCCGCCAGAAACGCCGCTTCGGCTATATCCAGGCCTCCAAGGGGCTTGTTGAAGTAGTTCAATGACGCCGCCGCCGCGCCGTAAGAACCGAATCCCAGATAGATTTCGTTGAGGTATAATTCCAAAATCCGCTCTTTGGAGAGCGCCCGTTCGATCCGGAAGGCGAGGATCGCTTCCTTAATCTTGCGCTCAAACGTGACATCGCTGGTCAACAGGAAATTCTTGGCGACCTGCTGGGTTATGGTGGAAGCGCCTACCAGCCGGTGTCCGCTGGCGATGTTCTTTATGTTGGTGATAACGGCGCGCGCGACGCCGAGGGGATCTATCCCGGGGTGCAGAAAAAAATTCTTGTCCTCCGCCGACAAAAAAGCCTGGCGAACCAATTTGGGCATCGCGGAAACCGGAATGAAAACGCGCCGTTGGCGCGCATATTCCACTAGCAGCCGCCCATCGCCGGCATGGACCCGCGTCATAACCGGTGGCTCATAGTCGGCGAGCTGGCTGTAATCGGGCAAGCCCTGCCCATAGCGATAAAACAGGTAAAGCCCGCCGCCGGACGCCGCGAACAGGGCGATGAAAATCACGCTCATGAATAAAATGAATGTGCGCAGCATCTTTGTTGTCTAGTTTTCCAAGCGCCAGCGGCGCCACCTGGTGGGCCTGCGGATTGCCAATATTATAGCCGTATGGTCCGCGATCTAACGCGCTATTATGGCATGATTATGGCTTCGGCGCCCCAGCATAATTCGGCCAAACCATAAATTCATCTACAGCCGGTCGGCCTGTTCCACGCGGGTAAAATAACCATCGATCGCTTTGGCAACCGCGCCGGCCAGCCGTTTTCTGTATCTGGTGCTGCGCAAGGAACGCTCGTCGCGGACATTCGATAGGAACCCCATTTCGATCAACAAGGACGGCACGTCCGGAGCCTTGAGGACGGCGAAGCCCGCGAACCGATGCGTATTACGTAAAAGCTTGGATACACGTTTCAGCTCGCGCACCAGAAAACCGGCGGCGCGCGCCGATTCGTTCATGGTTACGCGTTGCGCCAAATCGATTAAAATATTGGTGACTTCCGGTGCCTTGTCTGAAAGGTCGATTCCGGCAATCAGATCGACCTTGTTTTCCCGTTCCGCCAGTTCCGCCGCTTCCTTATCCGAGGCGCGCTCGGAAAGCGTATATACCGCAAGCCCGCGTACATTTTTGTTGCGGATGGTATCGGCATGAAGCGAAATAAAAAGCTCGGCCCCCTTGTTGCGCGCCAGGGCGACGCGATCCCGGAGTTGGATGAACATGTCCCGATCGCGTGTCAATATGGCTTTATAGCGGCCGGTTCGCCGCAACCGCTCCCTGATATCGCGGGCCACCGCAAGGGTAATATTCTTTTCAAGAATACCGCTGCGCCCGGTGGCGCCCGGATCGATACCGCCGTGCCCGGGATCGATGACGACGATGTGGCGTTTACCGGCACCGGGCGCCGGCTTGCGCGTCGGTGAGGGAAAGCGGACCGGCGGCTCGGGGCGAGCCGCTAACTTGGCACCCGCGCCGGCCTTGGCGATGCTTGAAAGGCTTTTTCCAAGCGCTTGGTTTCCAGGCGCCATATCGAGAACGAAACGATACATTTTTCCGTCTCGGGGTGGCAGGAAAAATGCACCCTTGATATATCCCGGACGCTTGAGATCAAGAACCACGCGCGAAGTTCCCGGCCGCACCAGGCCAAACCGGAATCCCTCGACAATACCCGCGGCCCGCACCGCACTGCCCGGTCGCATGCGCCAGTCGATTTCCGGAAGATCGATCACAATCCGGTCGGGATTGGCCAACGCGAAGGCCCGATATTCGACCTCGTTCGACAATTCGATGACCAGACGGGTTTTTTCTGAATGCGTGCCGAGGCGGAAATCCGAGGCGACAGTCAATTGGGCGCGGCCCTCGCCGCCAAAAAACAAAATAGCGAAGACGACCGCCGACAACAGGCCAATCGACCGGGCAAGGGATCTAATAATTCGGCAATATTCCAATATCAAAGTGATTAACATATACAGCGCCATTGTAGCCGGCTTCAACGAATTTCACTGGTTTCAGCCAAATTCAACCCCGGGCTCAACCCCAGATTCGAACGATGTAATTAAATTGGATTGTGGAAATATAATCCTACCGTTATGTTAACCAAGTTGAAATGGTGCGGACGGCTGCTCGGCGGAACCAAATATATTTTCGCCGATGCCGTTGCGATGAAAGTCCGGTTGGACCCCCGATCATCGCCGAAACCGTCTGAATCGATATCAACGGAAGGTTTAATAATTCTCATGCCGATGACAACCGCCCATTCGAGTGCAACCGCACGACCGCGAATAAAATCGCGGAATATTATCGCCAGCCAAGGCCGGCGCGATGCGGCGCACGTCAACGGATCAATCTGCAAATTTGCCCCCAGCGCGCCAAATAAGCCCCTAGGTATGTTTGGCGCCGCTAGCGGGCTATGGAGTTTACATAACAATGGCATTAAAAAGAATGTTGGTCGATGCGGCCCACCCGGAAGAGACCAGGGTCGCGATCATGGACGGGAACCATCTCGAAGAATTCGACGTTGAATCATCATCCCGCCGGCTGCTTAAGGGTAATATATACCTAGCCAAGGTAACCCGGGTCGAACCGTCGCTTCAGGCGGCATTTGTCGATTACGGCGGAAATCGCCACGGCTTCCTGTCGTTCAACGAAATCCACCCAGACTACTATCAAATACCCGTTTCCGACCGCGAACGGTTGTTGGCGGAAGAGAACGAATCGCTTGAAGGCGAGGACAACGAGGCCGCCTCCGACGAGGAAACCGAAGGCGAGGGAAATGGCAACGGCCAATCGGACAAGAACGTCGAAACCATCGGCGGCGATGACATCGACGAAGCCGAGGTTGAAATGCGGGCACGTCCCGTCCGCCGTTACAAAATTCAAGAAGTAATCAAACGGCGCCAGATTTTGCTGGTGCAGGTGGTCAAGGAAGAGCGGGGCAACAAAGGCGCCGCCCTTACGACATACCTCTCGCTTGCCGGCCGCTATTGCGTCCTGATGCCCAATACCGGCAAGGGCGGCGGCATATCGCGCAAAATCGGCAGTGGTCAGGATCGCAAGCGTTTGAAGTCGATCATCTCGGGCCTGGATATCGCAGCCGGCATGGCGGTAATCGTGAGGACCGCCGGCGCTGACCGAAGTAAGGCCGAAATCAAGCGCGACTACGACTATCTCATCAAGCTATGGAACGATATACGCAACCTAACCTTGGAATCGACAGCACCGGCCCTGATCCACGAGGAAGCGAATATCATCAAGCGCAGTATCCGCGATCTTTATTCGCGCGATATCGACGAAATATTGATCGAGGGCGAAAACGGCTACCGCACGGCAAAGGACCTAATGAAAATGCTGGTTCCGAGCCACGCCAGGAAGGTTCAACCATATACCGATTCGATTGTTTCTCTTTTCAGCCGCTATCATATCGAAAGCCAGCTTGAAGCCATGAACCATCAGGAGGTTCAACTGAAATCGGGCGGCTATATCGTAATTAATTCCACCGAGGCGCTGGTCGCAATCGATGTCAATTCGGGGCGCGCCACGCGCGGCCGGAATATCGAGGAAACCGCGCTCAGGACCAATACCGAGGCAGCGACCGAAATCGCCCGCCATCTCAGGCTTAGAGACCTTGCCGGACTGGTGGTAATCGATTTCATCGATATGGAAGTCCACCGCAATCAGACCAATGTCGAACGCCGGCTTAAGGAAGCCATGCGCCGCGACCGGGCGCGCATCCAAATCGGCCGCATCAGCCCCTTCGGCTTGCTTGAATTATCGCGCCAAAGATTGCGCCCAAGCATTACCGAAACCATCGCCGATGTGTGCCCGCACTGTGGCGGCACGGGAATCCGCCGATCGACGGAATCGGCGGCACTCCATGTACTTCGCGCCATCGAAGAAGAAGGTGTGCGCAAACGCGCTCAGGAACTTGACGTGTCGATCCATCCGGAATTGGCCCTATACATTTTGAACCACAAGCGCGTTGCGCTCGGCGATATCGAGCAAAAATTTGAATTCCGGGTCTTTATCACCGAGGACGAATCACTGATTCCGCCCAACTATGTGATTAAACGGACCATCGACAGGGCGGGCGAAGATGGAGCAGAAGAGCGGGTGGATGCGGATGCCGACCGTCCAGAAGACGATAAAAAGCGGAAAAGGCGCCGCTCCCGGAGCCGAAAACGCAGCGACGACGCCACCGACGCCGAAGTCCAGCAGGATGCCGAAATCGAAATAGCGGCGGCGGAATCTTCGGAGACCGCGGAATCAGCTGAAACCGGTGACGAGGACGATGAAAAGCCGCCCGCAAGGCGCCGGCGCGGGCGCCGCGGCGGACGCCGGCGCGGGCGCGGATCGGACACCGATGCCGCGGCAAAAACATCCGATGAAGGTGGCAAACAGCAAGCGAAATCGTCCGAAAAAGATGATGCTAAGAGGGCCGCCTCCGATGCTCCCGCCGCCGACAAGATAAGCGAAGATAAGCCGAAACGCCGCCGCCGCGTGCGCAAAAAAGCCGCAAAAGCGGATTCCGGTAAAGATGCCGTGGCCACCGAGGCCCAAGCAAGCGATCAGCCTGACGTTCAGGCCAGAGATCAGGAGAGCGAATCGGTTACGGCTACCGAAACACCGGCGGAACCACCGGAAAATGAGCCGACCAAACAAGCTGTTCCGGAATCGATGCCAGAACCGGAACCCGAGGACGAGCCGGAAGCCGAGGAAAAACCAGCAGCGGCATCCGTCTCTGGCGACGATCAGACCGGCGATGCCGTAGTTCCATCCGTTCCGGAGGATAATCCGGCCTACCCCGGCAGCAATTCCACCATCGTCGGCCCATCGGAGGATGGTGGTGAGCCTTCCGACGAATCGCGCCGGGGCTGGTGGCAACGGTTGATGGAATAAGCGGCGCGCCGGCCTTTTTTTCGCTCAGCTCTTATTTCAACCAGGCTTTCAGCCGTTTGGCGGCCTCTTCCATCTCGCCCGTTGAACCGGCGTATGAAAACCTGACATACCGGTGCCCGCGTTCCGGATCGAAATCGATTCCCGGCGTTACCGCAACGCCGGTTTCGGCCAGCATGCTTTTGCAGAATTCCTGACTGTCGTTGGTCAGATGGGCCACATTTGCGTAGATGTAGAACGCCCCATCGGACGGTGCCAAATCTTCAAACCCGGCCCCCGGAAGCCGGTCCAGCAAGAGGGCACGGTTTTCGCCATATCGTGCCACATTGGCGTCCAGTTCTTCATAACAATCGAATACCTTTGCCGCGGCGATTTGCGACAATGTGGGCGGTGAGATGAAGAAATTCTGCGTCAGGCACTCGGCGGCGCGAAGAAGCTTTTCGGGTAGGATCATCCAGCCGAGGCGCCATCCGGTCATCGAAAAATATTTGGAAAAACTGTTTACGATGATCGCTTCCGCGTCCAATGAAAGCGCCGTCACTGGGTCCGGTCCATAGGTTATGCCGTGGTAAATTTCGTCCGAGATCAGGCGAACGCCATTTTTTCGGCACCATTCGGTAAGCAAGGCGAAAGCGCCCGCGTCAAGCATGCTGCCGGTCGGATTGGAAGGGCTGGCGATGATCAACCCATCGAGTGTCACATCCAGCCCTTCCAATATAGCGGCCGATGGCTGAAAACCGCTCGAGCCGTCAACCGGGATTTCGACAACCTCGATATCCAGGGCGGCGAGAATATTCTTGTAGGCTGGATATCCAGGTAGGGCTAAGCCGACGCGATCACCCTGATCGAAGGCGCTGAGGAACGACAAAAGAAAGGCGCCCGACGAGCCGGTGGTGACGACGATACGCCGCGTATCCACCTCGATCCCATAAAATACTTTATAATGGCCGGCTATGCGCGAACGAAGCTCGGGAATTCCAAGGGCATCGGTATAACCCAACCGGTCGCTGTCCAGCGCCGCCTTTGCCTCGGCAAGCACAGCCGCGGGCGCCGGGGTGCTCGGTTGGCCGACCTCAAGATGAAGGACATCGCCGCCGCCGGCCGCGCGCTTATTGGCCGCGCGCATAACGTCCATGACAATAAAGGGCGAAATCGCGGCGCGCTTTGAACCCTTCAGGACCACATCAGCGCCTGTTGACATTGATGGCAAGGCCGCTTCCCCGCCGGTCGGACACCACTTCGCATCCATCCGGTTCGCGGGGCATGCCTTCGGGACAAGAGGCGGCGTTCACAATTCCAAGTGTTGGCGTCGCGGCGACACGGTGGCCACGCCGGGTCAAGCCGGCGATCACTTCCGGTGGAATCCCCGGTTCGTAATAAGTCGTATCCGGTGCACCGCCGTGATGTACACGCCGCTGATCCATGGCGCTTCGCAAGGACTCCTCGGACAGGGTCACGCGTGCCGCAACGTTGGCCAATGCCGTCGGCGCCGCTACGCCGCCGGTGGCGGCGCCGGCGAAATGAAATTGGCGGGTAAATTCGTGGACGACCATCATCGGCCCCATTGACACCGGCCCCCTGCCCAAATTATTGGATACCGCGGCCAGCATGACACCGGTACCCGGCGCGATCCGGCCGACGCCAAATCGGTTATTCATGGTCAATTCGCAGGCGACCGCCGATCCTAGCCGGTCGACAACAACAAAACTTGTGGCCGAGGGATTCTCGGGGCGCGCTGCCGGCCTTGGATTGAATGCGCCGGGCGAGGTATGTTTATCGAGACTGAAGTTCGATAGCAATTTTCTTAAATGCCCGGGTTCGACCAGCTTGTCCGGGTCTTCCCGGCTCTGATAGTCGTCCGTCATCCATCTTTGACGTTCGGCAAGCGCGCGCATGGCCGTTTCGGCGAGCAGGTGCAGGCGCGCAACTTCAGAGGAATCGTCAAATTCGTCATCTACGTCGAGCATGCCAATCATCTGCCCCAAAACGATGCCAGCGGCACCGGGCGGAGGAAAGAAAAAGGCGCTTCGGTTCGCAATTTTGTACTTAGCCGGTTTAAGCCATCGAGGAGAAAAATCCCTGAGATCGGCCAACGACAGCGATCCGCCGGCAGCTTTCACCGCTTCGACGAGACGGGCGGCAAGCTTGCCGCTATACAGATCGACCGGCCCGTTAACGCGGATGTTGGCCAGGACATTGGCCAGGTCGAGCTGTACCAGCTTGCTGCCCTCGGCCACTATATTTCCGTTCCTATCGGCAAATATTTTGCGACTTGACGCGTCCTCAAACAGCGCCGCGGCAACCGGCTCAAGATCGTTGACCAGCGTTCGTGTAGCGCGCGAGCCGAACCGCGCCAGCCTTTCGCCGACCGCAACCAATTGAGACCATGGCAAATTCCCATATTTCGTGTGCAAGACGAACATTCCCATGGGACTGCCGGGAATGGCGCTTGGCCGGTCGGTATTTTGCGGAATTATTCGCGGCGTCCGGAGCACGAAATCCAGCGCTTCGGTTTTCCTTTTTGGCGCGTCGTGAACCAAACAGACACCGCCGCTACCCAAACTCGCCGAAGAAGGCAGCGTTACACTTAGGGCGAAATATAGGGCGGTCGCCGCATCTACGGCGTTTCCGCCCGAACGAAGAATACCCCGGGCCGCGAGCACCGCTTGCGGCTCATCCCCGGCGACCCCACCTATAAATTCGCGAACCTCGACATTTTCGCTGTCTTCCAGGTCGAAAAGGGAGCACCCCGATAATAGGCTCAGCACCAAAATGACTACTGATTGACGGAGTAGTGATACAAATCTAACGTGGATCGAATGATTGGAAATTAGCACAGTGAAATCACGCCTTCTTGTTCCGGTACTATTTGCCCTAGCCGGCATGGTATTTGCGGCTACGTCAACTGCAAATGCGCAACGGATATCATTTATCCGGGACGCGGAAACTGAAAATACCATCCGCGCATACGCGACGCCACTACTCCTGGCAGCTCGCCTTGAGCCGTCGGCGGTCCGCATTTTCATCGTCAATGACAAATCGCTTAATGCATTCGTCGCCGGTGGTCAAAACCTGTTCGTCAATACCGGCCTGATTATGCGCAGCAAAGACGCGTCCCAGGTTATCGGCGTTCTGGCCCATGAAGCCGGCCACATCGCGGGTGGCCACTTGGTTCGCTCGACGCAGGCCATCAAAAACGCTTCCGCGCAAACCATACTCGGCTATATCCTCGGCGGCGCCGCGGTGATCGCGGGAAGACCCGATGTCGGCGCCGCCGTTATCGGTGGTTCGCAAAATGCCGCCGCCCGTTCTTATCTTAAATTCAGCCGCACCCAGGAATCTACCGCCGACCGGTCTGCCGCGCGCTATCTCGATTCGACCGGCCAATCCGCAAGCGGGCTGCTGGAATTCATGGAATTGCTCGGTGAGCAAGAATTGTTGAGCGTCAGTCGTCAAGATCCTTATGTGCGCACTCACCCACTGACCCGCAACCGCATATCGTTCCTCCGCCGTCATGTAGCCCAATCGCGGCACTCGGGCAAACCGACACCGGATAAATTCAAAATTGCGCACAACCGGATTGTCGCCAAGCTGCGCGCCTTTACGCTTAGCTCGCGCCTGACCTTTCGATATTATCCCGAAAACGACAGCTCTCTGTATGCCCGCTACGCGCATGCCATCGCGTATTACCGCAGTGCCCGGGTTGAAAAGGCGTTGAAATTGATGGATCAGCTTCTGAGCGAACACCCAGATGATCCCTACTTTCACGAATTGAAGGGTCAGATATTGTTCGAAAATGGACGCGTCGCGGAAGCTATTCCGCCATATGAAAAGGCCGTTGCGTTATTGCCTGGTTCGGCGCTTCTACTAACCGATTTGGCCAAGGCACAAATTGAAAAGAATGATCCCGAATTGCGCGACCGCGCCATCCAAAATCTGAATTCTGCCCTCGGCATCGAGCCGAAACGCCCCTTCTCCTGGCGCCTGCTGGCAACCGCAGAGGGGAAAAACGGCAATATGGTGGAAAGCTGGCGCGCGCTTGCCGAGGAGGCCCTACTTTTGGGACGATTCGACAATGCGATCAGCTTGGCAAAAAGATCCCAATCGCGAACACAAGTTGGAACACCCGTTTGGTTGCGGGCCGAGGACATTATCGCCGCGGCGACCGAAGCCAAGGGTGGTTGATGGCGCGATAACCCCGTACCCAAGTGGCCTGCGTCATCTAATTTGCGCCCCTACGATCGCTTTTCCCGTTTCCCCGGCAGGAGGAAGGGCGCCGGCGATGCCGGCACATCGGTAAGCCCTTTCGACACCCTGGGGGGACGGGAAAAGCGACCCTTCGGGCGGCGTTGCAAGGCTCCCGGACATCGTCGCGCACCACTTGTGGTGGATTGGCACCACGGCGCGGCGCGCTCCT
>NZAK01000126.1 GCA_002687515.1 Rhodospirillaceae bacterium | reverse complement strand
CTGTGGACAATGGCATTCACTACATCTACCGCTTTAGAGAGGAATACGCCGTTACGCGCAGTTATGTGGAGACCCTGCACATTTGCCATTCCAATATCGGCAAAGCGGTGTTCTACACGACCATGACCGTCATCTTCGGCTTCTCCATCCTGATGTTGTCCAACTTCATCCCCACTATCTTATTTGGCGTGTTAACCGGGACGGCAATGTTCATCGCCCTTTTGGCAGCACTCACGGTGCTGCCAAAGCTGATATTACTGTGGAAACCATTCGGCTGATGCCGGATAACGCTCTAGACTGGAAATAAAATCTCACGGGACGAAATTCGACATGCTATTAGTTTCTGCAAATTAATTCATACGGGAGTGGTTTCCCCCTAAGAATGAAGAAGTTAGAAACATCGCGGTCGGGTTCTTCTCGCTAGCAGCGTCGTTCTGGATCCGGGCGGCGAGGAGGAATACCTGGGAAATGGCGACAAGTTCGATTTGACCCAGGATTCAGTTGTCGTCCAGGACCTGCTGGAACTGATCATCGGCGAAGCCAAGGCCAATCAGGCGAAGTGGAAGAAATAACGGACTTACCGGCAATGTTCGAAATGAAGATGAGGGCCTCAAATGAGTAAGAATCTAGCGGAAACAGCCGTGGGCGCCGTGGTATTACTGATCGCCTTTAGCTTCCTCTATTTTTTCTTCACCACCGCCGAGGTGGGAACCGTCCAAGGGTACGAGGTGAAGGCGACATTCACCAAGGTCGGCGGATTGCAGCCCGGCAGCGACGTGAGGATCAGCGGCATTAACGTCGGAACCGTCACGCAACGGATTTTGGACCCGGAAACCTACAGAGCCGTCGTCACCCTGACCATCAAATCGGGCGTCAAGGTACCCGAGGACACGGTGGCGACCATCGGCAGCGAAGGGCTGTTCGGCGGCAAGTACGTGCTGCTCAAGCCCGGGCAATCAAAAAAGAGCTTGGCCGCGGGCGACACCATCGACAATACCGAGGACTACAGAACGCTCGAAGACCAAGTAGGCGAGATCATTTTCCTGGCCACGGGCGGCGGCCGTGATGACGGCGCAACGAAGTAACCGGCGGGCGAACCGGAAAGAGCTTTCGGAAACCACCTGATATCCCCACTCCTGCGATAGGAACGCGCGTTTCGTATTCGGCCCAAGTGAGCCGGTTCTGGACCTGCTGGCGCCGGCCCTGCGGGACAAAGGCGCGCCTTGGCACGGTCTAGGCTTGTGGCAGGCATCAGCGCTGGTTCAGGGTAAGTTTCGTTCAAATATTCGGTGATGATTGTGGATTCACGGATAACCTTGCCATCGTCAAGCAATGTTGGGACCACGCCTTTGGGATTGAGTTTGAAGTACTCCGGCGTCTGGTGCTCACCTTTGGCCAAAAGGAGATGATGGCTTTCCCACTCCCGGTCGATGCAACACAGGCGTTAAATCCTTCTGCCGGGGTTTCAAACCCCAACGTCTTGCGTGGCCGCTCGTTGAGCTGACGTACCACCTTGTTCAGGTCAGCTTGCGAATATACCGACAAATCCGTTCCCTTGGGGAAGTACTGTCTCAACAGGCCATTGGTGTTCTCATTGGACCCGCGTTGGCGCCCACCCTTGTTTCTTCAGCAGTTTCCGCATCAACTTCAACGCCGCCTTGGCGTTCCGCTTTGATTGCACGAGGATATCCGGAACCTCGCCTTCGTTATCGACGGCACGCCATAACCAATGACGTCGCCCTCGGATAACGATGACCATCTCATCGAGATGCCAATAGTCGCTGGGCGTTGGTCGCATATGGCGCAGGTTTCGAGCGATTGGCGCTCCAAATTTGAGGAACCAGCGCCGCACGGTTTCATAGGAGATGTCCAATCCCCGTTTCGCCAATAGATCCTCTAGGTCTCGATAGCTTAAGGTGAAGCGGGCATAGAGCCAGACGGCGTGGCGAATGATGTCCGGTGGAAATCGATGGCGTGTGAAGGAGATGGTTCGTATCCCAACATGTTACACCAAAGAGGCAATTGAAGTCAGAGCGCTTAACCTGACAATGCTCCCCTTATCGCTTTCGCGCGCGCGATTAATGGTGGCATGAATTCCATCACGTCGCCGACGATACCGAAGTGAGCAACTTCGAAGATGGGTGCGTCGGGGTCTTTGTTGATGGCCACGATGGTTTCGGATTCCCTCATGCCGTGAAGATGTTCGACGGCGCCGGATATTCCGCAGGCCACATACAGCTTCGGCTTGACGCTGTTTCCCGACATACCTACCTGGCGGTCGGTTTCGAACCAGCCCATATCCACCAGCGGGCGCGAACAGGCGGGGACGCCGCCAAGCGCGCCGGCCAGATTTTCGACGAGCGCGAAATTCTCCTGTTCACCGATTCCTCTTCCACCGGCGACGATGATCTCGGCCTTCGCGATGTCGATACCCGTTTTGACCGGGGCGAGTATTCTTATCGGCCTGACTTTCGGATTGGCATCCGGCTCGACGGGCAAAGTTCTTATTGACCCCTGCCTGGTCGCCGACGGCAAGTCCCCGCCGCCCGGCTGAACAGTAACGACAATGGGACAATCCTTCATTTCGACTTTGGCGTGAATTCGCCCACGATACATTGGTCTGATCAGGTACAGGCCGTCATCTTCCGGCATCAGCGCAAGACAATTGCTGGCGGCGATTACGCCGAGGCCGGCGGCTATGCGCGGGGCCAGATCCATGCCGATGAAGGTATGGGCGAACAGCACCGCTCGCGGATCGACTTCGCCGACAAGCGCCCGCGCCGCCCGCAGGTGAGCGGTGGAGTTATAGGGATGTCCACCGAAGTCAGCCACCCGAACCTCGTCGACATGGCAACTGATCTCATCCGCTTTCTCGTCGGTGGCGCCGCCGGCCAGCAGGCAAACCAGCTTGCCGCCCCAATGCCGGGCGAGCTCGGAACCGGTGGCGATGAGCCGCGCATTTCCAGATTCCGTCTGTCCATCCCCTGATTCGCAGGCGATGATGACATCATTACCGGGCATCTTGCAGCACTCCCCTGTCGATGAGTTTTCCCACGAGTTCGTCGGCCGCGTCATCGGGCAAGCCGTCGATCACCTCGCATTTGCCCCCGGCGTCGGGGTAGCGAAGCTCGACCACGCGCATGTCCTCCTCCGCGCCGAGAGCGTCCGGCGCAATGCCCAGGCCTTCGAGATCGATCGTCTCGACGGGACGCATGCGCATTCTCACGATCGACATGATCGGCGTATAACGCAGCGGCCTGATGCCGAATTGGATGGTCAGAACGCATGGCAGGTCGACTTCGATCTCTTCCTTGAAGCCGGCGCCGATTTCACGGACAACCGTCGCCGCCGTCCGGTCGGCGTTCACATTGATTTCGGTAACGGCGGTGACGACGGGAAGTCCGAGCACCTCGGCGAGCATGATCCCGAACTGCCCTTGCATATCGTCCTCGGCCTGGACGCCGCATAGAACCAAGTCAGGCTCGAACTTTTTCACGACCCGCGTCGCGGCCATCCAGCTGAGGCCGGAATTGGTCCCTTGGAATCGTTCGTCCAACACGTGAAGCACCTGATCGACACCCTTGGCAAGCGCCACATGAAGCGCCTCTTTCGCCCGGTCCGGGCCAATGGTGACGGCGATTGTGTCGCCACCGTGAAGGGATTTCTGATGAATGGCTTCCTCGATCGCATAGAGATCGGCTTCGTTGGCTTCGTATGAGAGCCCACTATCCTCGATGCGGTCACCGGATTCGGCGATTCTCGGCGTAACCGCCGGGGTCGGTACATGTTTCACGAAGGTCAGAATTTTCATGGACACACCTTGGTATCGACGCCGCCCATCGGCGCGGCACGGTTTGATTTTTGCGAACGCGGGAAATGGGTCGCAAAATCCCCCAAATGACAGGACAGCGGCATTTGGTTCAATAATTTATGAATTGTCATTTTGCAGATAAATTCATTAGATGTCCTCACCGGGAAATGTCGGTTAAACGAAGGCCAAGCCGCCATTCACCGGCAGGGTCTGACCGGTGATGAAGGCGGCGGCGTCCGAGGCCAGGAAGAGGGCCGCGCCGACCAGGTCTTCGGGCACCTCCTGGCGCGGAATGGCCTGCCTGGGGACGACGTTTTTGGCCCGGTTCTCGCGCATCTCCTCGCCCCGCTCGATTTCGGTTTCCGTGGCACCCGGCATGATGGCGTTGACGGTGATGCCGTCGGGCCCCAGTTCGCGGGCGAGCGTCCGGGTGAAGCCGACAAGCGCCGCCTTGGAGGTGACGTAATGGGCAAAGGTCAGGGGCGGCGGATTGAGCGCCGTGTCCGACGACAGGTTGATGATCCGCCCCCATCGGGCCTGGCGCATGATCGGCGCCACGGCCCGCACGCAATAGAAGGCGCCGGTGATATTGACGCGCATGACCTGATCCCATTCCGCGTCGGTGATCTCTTCCACCGGGCTGCGCCGGAGCGAGGAAAGCAGGGCCGCGTTGTTGATCAAGATATCGATCCGGCCGAATTCGCCCATGACCATTTCCACCATGGCTCGGACCGAGGCCGAGTCTCCGACATCGGTGGGGACGGCCAGGGCCTTGCCGCCGGCATCGGTGATCTCGGCGGCCACCGCCTGGCCATTATCGGCGATCAGTTCGGCAACCACCGCGGTGGCGCCGTGGGCCGCGAAATGTTTGGCGAAGGCCCGGCCCAGGCCCTGCCCGCCGCCGGTAACGATGCATACCCTTCCGTCCATTTTCGACCTCCTGGATAGTGGTTAAATAGCTCGATGCCTTGTCTTGCACTCTATTACGGCCTGGGCTCCGCCTGTTCCAAGATAGTCCGCATCAGGCCCGCTGCGTCTCGTGATCATCCCGCCCGAGCGGCAAGGCGAAGGTCAGGTTTCAGTTCTCCCAAGACGCGACGATCTTCTTCGCGTCATAGGCGGGCCACCACTTGGCGATGCCGAGATCATCGGCGATCGCGTTCGCGGCGTTATATCCGGAGCCACCGACCGCATGGCCTCCGGGATGGGTGGAGGCACCACACAGGTAGAGATTCGAAATAAAGGTGCGGTATTGGCTCATGCCCGGCCATGGCCGGTTATAGCCAAGCTGCTCGGGACACATCTCGCCGGCGCAGATATCTCCCTCGATCATATTGGGCAGATATTCCTCGATATCCTTCGGCGTATAGGCGAAGCGGCCGATAATATTATCATCGGTCATGTTCGGCGCATATTCGCGCAATTTCACGATCAACCGATCACCCAGTTCCTTGGCCACCGATGACCATCGCTCGGCGCCGCCATCGGCCAGCTCGAAGGGGACGGAAATCCCGACATAAGCAACGTGGTGCCCTTCCGGAGCCAAGGAGGGGTCGAAGACGGTGGCCAAGCCAAAGGCCAGGCCCGAGATGTCCGGTATCTGTCCGGTATCAATCTGAGCGCCGATCCGTTCAAAATCGCCGGGCGCTTCAAAGCCGATGGTGAACAACCAGGCATCGTCGATCGACGGATCACGCTTGGCCATGGTAAAGCGCGGGCGTTCCTTGAGCGCCAAGTGCACGCGGAATAATGAGGTCCCCCTAAACTTGAAGCTGGCGACCTTCTCACGGGCGTCTTCGGGTAGATGTTCCTCGCCAAGCATGAAAAGGAACGTATGCACCGGGTCGATCGAGCTTGCCACAAAGCTGCTCGCACCAATTTCACTCCCGTCCTCCAGGGCAATACCTTTTGCGACATTGTTCTCGACGATTATTCTGGCAACTCTTGTATTCTCGAATATGGTCCCGCCATTCTCCTCGACAATGCGCGCGAGCGCCAACGGGATTTGTTTACTACCGCCCACCACCTGCGCGGTTTTCCCGTTGAACCAGTTCAAGATAGTTTGGAATACCAAGGCTGGTATTCCCTTGGAATTCAGTTCGTACTCGGCGGAGCTCGCCCCTCGAAGGATCCCCATTTGGCAGATTTCGGTCTCGAACAGCTCCCGCGCATATTCCAACGGGCTGTAATTCATGACGACATTCAGATATTCCTCGCCACCGGGTTTGGAGCGAATTTCTGCTTCCCATTCCCCTGGAGGCTTCGGAACCGAGTACATTTCCGGCAGGATGAAATCGACATACCACTGGTGCCATTTTTTCGACATTTCCCGGAACGTTTCCGCATCTTTTTCCGAAAAACGCTTGATCGAATTGTATGTCTTCTCCCTGTCTTGATGGTACAGGAAGTAACCGTCCTTTCTAACGATCGCCATCTTTGGATCGGGAAATACGTAAGCAACTCCGTAACGATCGAGCTCAAGATCGGTTTGCGCGGGGCTCTCGTGGATCTTGCAGTAGTGGGCGTGCAGATTGTGCTTGAACCCAGGAGCCGTGACCTCGTCGGTGGAGAACCCTCCGCCGACGGTAGGCCGCGCCTCAAGCACCGCGATCTTCAGACCAGCCTTGGCAAGGTATGCGGCGGTGATCAGGCCGTTATGTCCTGCACCGATGACAATTCCGTCGAATTGTGTGCTGCTCATTCTTCGCTCCCCCCTTAGGAACCGTGCCGGGCATTGTCACGTTTACAAACTGGTTGTTTGTATGCCGTGTCGATGTGGCATTTTGAGGCGTTTGTCAATTTCCCGTTCAGACCTTAGTTGGCGTATTTGTGGACCGATTGGGCCATGGCGATGACGTTTTCGGTTTTGGCTTCGTCCGGCACGCCGATGGCGCCGTCCAGGATGAAACCGCCGCCCTTGCCGACAGACTTAATGAGATCGCAGCAATATTCGTCGACGTCGTCGGCGGTGCCTGTCGTCAACATCGAAGACGGCACATTGCCGCGCAGGCAAACGATATCGCCGAGCACGTCTTTGGCTTTTTTGAGGTCGGTTTTTTCGAACCAATAGATGGCTTTTTTTGGAGGTATGTCACCGATGAATTCGAGCCGGGATTGGCAATCGCCTTCCCAAAGCACGCACGGTGTCAGATCGGCTTCGATCAGCATCAGGATAACCTTGCGCAATTGCGGCCAGTAGAAGGTGTTGAACTGATCCAGCGACATAAAGCCGTCGAGGCCCCAGTGAAGGGGTATAAAGACCTGTTTGCAGGGATTGTTTTTGGTGGTCTCGATGGTGTCCGCGGCGATAAAATAAGCCGCTCTGTCCATCGCTTCCAAAAGTTTGTCCGGATGGCGGAACATATCCAACATGGCGCCCTTGGAGCCGCGCATGTAATCGGCGAAGTGATCGAACGGCGCCGCGCCGCTGCCGCCGATGCTTTGCGGGTAACCGAGTTCCGCCATTTCCTGGTTAAAGGCGATGGCGCCTACCATCATTTTCAGCATCTCCCGGCCCGCTTCGGCGATTTTCTCGAAGCCTTCCATCATTTTCGGATTAGCGAAGGCGGTCGTCGCCCGGATCATTTTGGTATAGAAGAGAGATGAAAAATTCGGCAGCATGGCCAGCGGTTCGAACGCCGTTGCCACCCGCGGCATATATTTCTGGAGGAAAAAGCCGGTCGGATCGCGCAGATAATCATCATACTCGTCCGCCGACATGTATTCCCTGTCCAGAAATTGATAAGACGTATTGGGATCGGTGCCGTGGCCGGGCCATTGCAGCTGTTGGAAGTCCATGCGTTCCAGGGCCGGTCCCAGACTGATAAAGATTTGGGTCAGCGCATATTCGTCCGGTTGCAGGATATCTATGGCATGGCGCATGGCGCCGTTGTAGCGGTCATAGTCGTACATCGCCTCTTCGAAGGTCATTTCGGCCAATGCCGCGGACCAGAAATGGGAAAAAAATGTATAGGGAACCCGGTTGGTTTCTTTCAATTCAATATTATCCTGGATGCGCTTTGCCCGTTCCGCGTAGAGTTCTTTACCGGTTTTATCTAACATTTTTATCCTCCTGTAGAATTTATTTGGCGTACCTACGCGCTGAACCCGCAAGGCGACGATATTTTCCACCGGTTACAAATCCGCCACCCTTACCCCGCATGATCGGCGCCCTTGGCTCAATCATCGGAGCGCTGAAACCCGCCTATGCGGCAGCCGTAATCCATTCCTGGCATTGCGATACCGCGTTCATCGCGTTGAGGCCGAAAGAATCGGCGCCGGTGTGACTGCGGATCCGTTCATCAACCTGGCCACCGCCGATCATAATTTTGACCTGATCGCGCAGGCCGGCGTCGGCGATCGCTTCCACCGTTTCCTTCATCGAATCGAAGGCAAGAGTAAGGAAACCGCTGAGGCCCACCACCTGGGGAGCATTTTCCTTGATGGCGTCAATAAAGGTTTGCGGCTGAACGTCTATACCGAGATCGATTACCTCATAGCCGTTCACATCAAGCATAAAAGTAACGATGTTTTTGCCGATGTCGTGCAGGTCGCCGTGAACCGTGCCGATCAAGACTTTACCTAAAGTTTCCTTTGCCGGTCCGGCGACATCTTTAATGCGGGGCTTCACTTCAATGCCGATCTGCTCCAACATTTCTCCCGCCAGAATCAATTCCGGAATAAAAAACTCTCCCTCTTCGAATTTCTTGCCGACGATATCCATGGCGTCGCGGCAGGCGGCCAGGATATCTTCCAGCGGCGTCCCCGCATCCATCAGTTCGACGGACAGTTTGACGGCGGAATCCTCTTCCATACCGGCGATGAGTTCAACCAAATATTCCCTGTCAGTCATGTCAACGGCTCCGTCCCAAAGCATCCCCTACGACAGCGACAACTGCATAACCTCCATGCTTTCATTAGTTGTCGCGGTAATTCGGCGTTTGCATTCTCAAAGTGCCGGAGAAATGATGATAAGCTCCCGGAAAAACGTCAATCGCGTCCAGCCGCTATGTCCACTGTGCGGACACGCCAATCTATTCCTGTTGAGCGAATTTCCGGCGGACCTCGCGGTGCAATACCTTACCCGCTGCACTGCTTGGCAGCGCAACTGCGACGCGTTCGCCCTGCTTGTCATGCGCCGCCCCGGCCAACCGAGGGTCATATCGGCGACACAGACAATTGCGACCTGGTCGAACCGGCCGTCAGGCCGTCTTGATACAGCGCCAGACCCGTTCCGCGGTGAGCGGCATATCCAGGTGGCGGACGCCGAGCGGGGCGAGCGCCTGGTTGACGGCGTTAACCACCGCCGGCAGGGCGCCGGTGGTGCCAGCCTCGCCGGCGCCTTTGATACCGAGAGGATTGGTTTTCGAGGGCACCGGATTGCTGGCAATGTCGAAGGCGCAGAAATCGTCGGCCCGAGGCATCGTATAGTCGAGGAAGGAGCCGGTCAGCAATTGTCCGGTTTCGGGATCGTGATGGATGTTTTCCATCAACGCCTGGCCCGCGCCTTGGGCAATGCCGCCGTGAATTTGACCATCCAGGGTGAGTTGATTGATCACCGTTCCCACGTCGTCGACGGCCACATAGTTGACGATTCGCACCCGGCCGGTGTCCCGGTCGATTTCCACTTCGCAAACATGACAGCCATTGGGATAGCTGGCGACTTGGGCAAAATAGGTCGCGCGCTCGTAAAAGCCGGGCTCGATATCGGGCGGCAGCAGGCGGGGCAAAAAGGCCGTCTTGGCGACTTCCTTGAGTTCGATGGCTTTATCGGTGCCGGCAACCCGGAACCAGCCGTTATCGAATTTCAGATCGGTCTCGGCGGCTTCCAGCAGATGAGCGGCGATGCCGAGCCCCTTGGCGATGATCCGGTCCGCCGCGCCCCTGAGCGCGGCGCCGCCGATCATCGCCGAACGCGAACCGATGGTGCCGGAACCGAAACTTACCTGATCGGTATCGTCATCGACCACCAGAATATCGTCGCTGTCGAGGCCCAACATGTCCGACAGCATGATCTTGTACATGGTCTCGTGACCCTGCCCCTGGGCCTTGGTGCCGACCAGCAGCTTGACCGAGCCGGTGGCGTCGAAACGAATTTCGGCCTGTTCCGGAAAGCCGCCGCCGGAATGTTCAACCATGTTGGCGATGCCGAGCCCCAAGAGCTTGCCCTCGGCCGCGGCGGCGGCACGGCGGGCCTCGAAATTGCCCGCATCGGCGGCGCTCAGGGCCAGATCCATGTTTTTTTCGAATTCGCCGCAATCATATTTAAAGATCAAGCCGGTTTGGTAAGGCATGGCCGCGGCGGGAATGATATTGCGGCGGCGTAGTTCGACCCGGTCGATGCCGATTTCCAGGGCGGCGATATCAATCAGGCGCTCCAGCACGTAGTTTGCTTCGGGGCGGCCGGCGCCGCGGTAGGGGCCGGTGGGCTGGGTGTTGGTGAAGACGCAAGCCACCTGCACATGGATCGCCGGCGTGGTGTAGACGCCGGCCAGGCTGCCCAGGTTCGAAAAGGTCGGCACCATGCTCGAAAAACCGGAAATATAAGCGCCCATGTTACAGGTCGTCTTGACGCGCAAGGCCAGGAAGCCGCCGTTCTCGTCCAAGGCCATCTGAGCCTCGGTGATTTGATCGCGGGCGTGATCGTCGGCCAGGAAGGCTTCGCTCCGCTCGCAAACCCACTTCACCGGCCGACCCAAATCCCGGGCCGCCATCAAGCAGAGGCGCACCTCGGGATAATGGCCTTCCTTGAGGCCGAAGGCGCCACCGATATCCCGCGCCACCACCCGCATTTGGGTTTCCGGAATGCGGAAAATGCTTTCGGCCAATTGGCGGCGGGAAATATGGGGCGTCTGCGTGTCGCCATAAAGGGTAAAGCGGCCGTCTGCGGCGTCATAGGTGCCGACACAGCCCCTGGTTTCCATTGGGTTGGGCGAAACCCGGTTGATCACAAAACGCTCGCTGACCACATGGGCGGCGCCGGCGAAGGCCGCCGCCACCGCCGCCTTGTCGCCAAGCTCGGAGATATTGGAAATGTTGTCGGGAAAATCCTCCCAAATACGGGGACTATCGGGATCGGTTGCGGCGGCGGTCGAGGTCACCACCGGCAATATGTCGTAATCGACGACGACCATTTCCGCCGCGTCCTTGGCCAGGTTCGAGGTTTCGGCGACGACGAAGGCGACCGGATCGCCGATGCAGCGCACCGTATCGCCGACCAGGCCGGGATGGGGCCGGTCGTAATCGGGCGCGCCGTCGGGCCGGGTGCGGGGTGGAAAATGAACCTGAGTCCGGCCCAGCCCCTGGGCCACCACATCTTCGTGGGTATAGACCGCGAGGATGCCCGGCGCTGCCTTGGCCGCCCCGGTATCGATCGACCGGATATGAGCATGGGCATGGGGGGAACGGACGGTGTAGCCGAAAACCTGGCCGCCCAGCGCCGTATCGCTGACGTACCGGCCACGCCCGGTGAGCAGCCGTGGGTCTTCGGTCCGGGGGACCGATTGTCCCATGCCGAATTTGCCCATTTGCCCTCCTGTTCCCGTTCGTTACCGATGCGCCTGGAGAATTAGAATGGTTGATCCGGTCGTTTGGCGAGTTTCGATGGTGGCGTGGGCTTGGGCAACATCTTTTAGGGCATAGGCGATAGGCTGACCGACGCCGAGACCGGTAACGCCGGCGCCGATGGCCTCGACAACGCCGGCGCCCCCGCTGCCCAACCTGATCGGCAGGCCGGGATTGGGATCGATTCCGGCGCGCACGTAAGTTTCGACCAGATTAAGTCCGACCGCGGTGTGACGGACGCGGATTTGGCCCTCGCCCGGCTCGTTAACCTCCACATCCTCCCATTTGAGGACCTCGGGTCCGCCGGTTTCATAAACGCTTATGGCTTTGGTCATCGGGTTATCCCCCCAATAGTCTCCGCGATCCAGCGGTTACGCCGGCTTGCTGACCGGTCCGGCATAGGCGCCTTCCGTTTCCGGGAAAAAGTGCTTCATCAACCGGAAAGCACAGATATCCTTGGTGCCATCCATATGGGAGAACATCAGCGCATCGCGCAAATATTTTTCAACTCCGAACTCGATCATGGTGCCATAGCCACCATGGATTTCCACCGCCTGATGGCAAACCGCGACCGAAAGATCGGCGGCATAGACTTTAAGCATCTCGCACTGGATACCGGCATCCTCGGCATCCTCGTCCAACGCCCTGGCGGTGCTGAAAATAAAAGCCCTGAGGGCGGAGATCTTGACCGCCATGTCAGACATGCGGACGGCAATCGCCTGATGCTTGATGATCTGGCGGCCGCCTTGGACATTGTCCTGGGTGAAAGTGGAGGCGTCGTCGAAGGCGGCAATGCAAAGGCCGAGGGCATAGGCCGATTGGATAACCTTGACCAACCGGTAGAACACCACGTCGGCGGCCCCGAAGGCGGTATTTTCGATCATCATATATTCTTTCGGCACCCGGACATCCTCGAACACCAGCTCGCCATTGTTCATGTAACGCAAACCCAGGGTTTCGTTGCAGCGGGTGACCGTGACACCCGGCGTATCCCGCGGCACCAAGATACAACTGGTGCCTTGCCACATATCGGCCTCTTTATCGGTGGTGGCGTAAAGTTGGATGATATCGGCGTCGTAGCCGTTGGTGATGAACTGTTTGTTGCCGTTGATCACCCAATGGTCGCCATCCAGGACCGCCGTGGTTCTCAGCTTGGTCTCGGGTACCTCGTAGGGCAGCCAGCGGTCCGAGGCACCCTGGGGTTCGCTCACCGCCTGGCAGGACAGGAAGGACGGGTCGGCCATGATTTTGGGGAACCATTCATCCTGAAATTGTTTGGGCATGTATTTTTTATACAGGATCGCCGACTTCCAGATCGGCGTCAGCGCGTTCGCTATTCCTCCGGCACCATCAAGGTGCGGATACCCGACTGATCCAAGGCATTGACGATTTCATCGGGTAGTTTCCGTTCGTCGGGTTTCATCGACCATTCCCGCTCCCGGTTGGCCCTATTGAAGGGAATGATTACATCGTCAACGACATCCTTGGCGGTTTGCCACATGAGCCGTTGTTCTTCCGAGAATTCATGCATCCGCATAAAATCAGCCATCGTTTCATTCCTCCGTCAGAAAATTGATTAACTCTGTGTTGTTGTCGGCCCGGTGATGGGAATGGCGACAACTGCATGACCTCTACTTTCATCAATTGCCTCGGCAATTCGGCGTTT
>NZAK01000125.1 GCA_002687515.1 Rhodospirillaceae bacterium | reverse complement strand
GTGGATTGGCACCACGGCGCGGCGCGCTCCTCGCCGGAAACCTTGCAACGCCGTCGTAGGGGTGCAAATTAGATGACACAGGCCACTAGTCCCGCCGCAAACAGTCCGAAGGCTCTAAATTCGAGTTGCCGCCTCCTTGGACGGCCTTTGCCGGACCAGGCGTACATGCTTTTTAAGTTGCCGGCGCACCGCTTCGAAGGCATCGCGGATGGCGACGTAAATATCTTCATGGCTGTGAGCGTCCTTGGGATCACGGGTCACGACCACCTCGTCGCCGGGTACCGACAACATAATTTTGATGTGAAACAGCTTGCCTTTTTGATGATGCCGGTGCGGCGCTTCGACCACCACCTGGCAGTTGGTGATGCGGTCGTAATACTGCTCCAGTTTATCTACTTTTTCCCTGATTCGCGCCTCGACGGCATCGGATTGTTCAAAATTACGGAATGAGATTTGAACCGGTATGGACATATTTCACCATTTCCCTGGCCATTTACCGATGGAACAAGAAGTTCCCCGGCCATTGTGACAGATTTTGAGCCGGCGACGCAAATGGCCGAACGCCATGCCGGCGGCACTTTCCCTTAGGCCATTGATTGTGGCCATATAAAGAGGCCGCAGTCCTTGATTTCAGTCATTCACCTCCAAAACAATGAGTTTGCAGTTTCCCCTTGCGCAAGCGCCGCTATCAATACATATGAGGGCACAAATCCGCCCGCACAAGGTGGCAATCCGTTATTTCAGTCAATTCCATTCGAAGAGGAAAAAATGGCCAAAGACGAATTTCAATTCGAGGCGGAAGTCGGCAAGGTTCTCGATATCGTCATCCATTCGCTGTACAGCAACAAGGAAATCTTCCTTCGCGAGCTGATCTCAAACGCCGCCGATGCCTGCGACAAGCTGCGTTATTTGACATTGACCGCGCCCGGCCTGGTGGATACCGGCACCGAGTTCAAGATCGTCATCTCGACCAACAAGCGCGACCGCAGCATAACGGTTTCCGATAACGGCATCGGGATGAACCGCGATGAACTGATCGAGAACCTCGGCACCGTCGCCCGTTCGGGCACCACCGCGTTCCTCAACAGCCTGTCGGGCGACGAGCAAAAGGACGCGGCCCTGATCGGCCAGTTTGGGGTCGGCTTCTACGCCTCCTTCAGCGTCGCCAAGAAGGTCGAGGTGCTGAGCCGCCGCGCCGGCGAAGAGGGGGCTTGGCTGTGGACGTCCGAAGGCGGCGGTTCCTTTGCCTTGGAAGAGGCCGAACGGGAAGCCCAAGGCACCTCGGTCACCGTGCATCTGGCCAAGGGCGAAAGCGAATTCTTGGAAGAGGCGCGCATCCGCAACATCGTCACCACCTATTCCGATCATATTTCGCTGCCGATCATGATTTCGGCCAAGGAGGGCGAAAACCAGCTCAATACCGGTTCGGCCATTTGGACCCGCCCGCGCGGCGACATCTCAGGAGAGCAGTACCGCGAATTTTATCACCATGTCGGCCATGTCTTCGACGATCCGTGGCTGACCCTGCACAACCGCGCCGAGGGCAAGATTGAATACACAAACCTTCTCTATGTGCCGTCGTCCAAGCCTTTCGATCTGATGAACCCGGACCGCAAGCACCGGGTCAAACTGTACGTCAAACGGGTCTTCATCACCGACGATTGCGAAGATTTGATGCCCAGCTATCTGCGCTTTGTCCGCGGCATCGTCGATTCCGAGGATCTGCCCCTCAATGTCAGCCGCGAAATGTTGCAGCACAATCTGGTGGTCAAGCGCATCCGCACCGCCCTGGTCCGCCGTATCTTCGGCGAATTGAAGAAAAAAGCGGAAAAGGCGCCCGAGGAATACGCCGCCTTTTGGGATAATTTCGGCGCCGTCATCAAGGAAGGGCTGTACGAAGACGCCGATAACCGCGAGCGTATCCTCGAAATCACCCGCTTCCGATCAACCAATGGGGAAGATTTAATCAGCCTCGCCGATTATGTCGGGCGCATGAAAAAGGGCCAGGACGAGATATATTTCATCACCGGCGAAGACATCGGTCAGTTGCGCGCCAGCCCGCAGCTGGAAGGCTTCGCCGCGCGCGGCATCGAGGTATTGCTGCTCACCGACCCGGTGGACGAGTTCTGGCTGCCGGCGGTCGGATTGTTCGAGGAAAAACCGCTCCGTTCGGTCACCGCCGGCGGCATTGACCTGGGCAAGATCGAAACCGACGCCGAAACCGGCAAGGACAAGAAGGAAAAGCCGAAGAAAGCCGATGACGCCGCCGTCGCCAAACTGATCCTGGCGTTCAAGGATGCCCTCGGCGATGCCGTCCGCGATGTGCAGTCGAGCGAACGCTTGACCGACAGCGCCGTCTGCTTGATCGCCGGCGAAGGCGACATGGATTTACACCTGGAGCGGATGCTCAAGCGCCACGGCCACATGGACGTGCCGACCAGTACCCGGATATTGGAAATCAACCCGGCGCATGGGCTGATCCGCAAGCTGGCCGGAATGACCGACGATCTGACCAAAAAGGACCAGATTTCCGAAACCGCGCGCCTATTGTTGGATCAGGCCCATATCGCCGAGGGCGAGACGGTCGCCGATGCCGCCGGCTTTGCACAGCGATTGAGTCAGGCGCTCGAGCGCGGGCTTTAGACCTCGAAGCGGGCCTTGACCTCTTCGGGAATTTCAGCGGCGCGGATGCCCTTTGGCACCTCCGGATCGTGTACCGCCCAGGCGCGGATTTCCTGGCCCTCGAGCAGCGTTTCGCCGTCACGGCTGACCACGTGCTTGACCACGAAGGTGCGTCCGCGCCATTCGTCGATCCAGGTTTCCAATTCGACGAACTCGTCCATGCGCGCCGGTCCGAAAAATTTGGCCGAGGCATCAACCAGCGGAAAGCCGGCCATGTTGTACTTCTCCCAGGTCGCATTCCAACTCAACCCGACCTCGTTGAACAGTTGCTGGCTGGCCCGGTCGAACCATTGGAAATAACGGGGATAGTACATGAGCTTCGCCGGATCGCAGTCGCTGAACATGATCCGGAAGGTCTGCTTGAGGCGGAACATCGGGCCGAACACCTTGGAAATTGCAGCGTGGACAGGAATTACGCAGGGCGTTATAGGCGATCAACCTCGGGAAGGCCAAGACCCTGCGGCGCCACATTATAAGTTTATAAATTAATCAGCAGGCGAAGCGCTGCTTCACCTCTTCGGGCACGGCTGTTGCCTTGATCCCCTTTGGCGATGCCGCGTCGCGAACCACCCAGGCGCGGATCTCGGTGCTTTCGACAACAACCTCGCCGTTTCGGATGACCTGGTGCTTGACGGCAAAGGTCTTGTCGTTCCAGTCATCGACCCAGCTTTCGATTTCGATCTCGTCACCGGCGCGCAGTGGCGCCGTAAACTTGGAGTTCAATTCGACCAGCGGAATACCGTCGATATGCTGATGATCGAGCAATTCTGAATAAGACAGACCGGCATCACGAAACAGGCGCTCGCAGTTGCGGTCAAACCAATGAAAATACCCAGTGTAATTGACGATTCCCTGGGGATCGCACTCGGTTGCCACGACGACCCGGTGATGGCAGTGCCGGATTTTTTTGGCTCCCATGGGCATGCTCCTTGACGCTCTCTGACGATCTTGGTGCGATCTTGCGGGCGATCTTGGCCAACGATGCTCAAAACCTAACACACCCCGCGGTGGCTTATTTTGATGGAAATCAAGGTCCGCGATTGGTGGCGCCGCTATCTTGCCCAACACCATCCGGACAAGGCCAATCCGCCATCGGGAAAGGAAATCGCGGTGTTCCAGCTGAGCCAGTAAGGCGGCGTCAAGACGCTGACCTTAGGCTGGCCGCCGGTCAATGCGATCAACGCCGTCGCCGCCTGCGGCGGTTTGACCATGGCGGGATAGAGTTTAAAACTGTTTGCAACATCTATTCGCACACCGATTCAAGGCAAGGAAGGAAAGAATCTTATGAAAGCATCCAAGATCAAACCCAAACATTTCGATTGGAGCGTCGACGGAACCGTCGCCACCATCACCCTCAACCGGCCGGAGCGGAAGAATCCGCTGACCCTCGAGAGCTACGCCGAGCTTAGGGACACCTTCCGCCAACTGGTCTATGTCGACGACGTCAAGGCCGTGGTCTTCACCGGGGCTGGTGAAAATTTCTGCTCGGGCGGCGATGTGCACGATATCATCGGCCCGCTGGTGGCCATGGATATGGACGGGCTTTTGGAATTCACCCGCATGACCGGCGATTTGGTCAAAGCCATGCGCGATTGCCCGCAGCCGATTATTTCCGCCATCGACGGCGTTTGCGCCGGCGCCGGCGCCGCCGTCGCCATGGCGTCCGATCTGCGCTACGGCACCGAGCGGTCGAAGGTCGCGTTCTTGTTTGTGCGCGTCGGGCTGGCCGGCTGCGACATGGGCGCCTGCGCCATGCTGCCACGCATCATCGGCCAAGGACGGGCGGCGGAGCTTCTTTACACCGGCCGCTCGATGGGCGGCGAGGAAGCCGAGCGCTGGGGATTCTATAACCGCATTATCGAGCCTGATGAATTGCTGGCCGAAGCCCAGAAACAGGCGGCGCGGCTGGCCGGCGGCCCGACCTTCGCCCATGGCATCACCAAGACCATGCTGAACAAGGAATGGAATATGAACATCGCAGAGTTCATCGAGGCCGAGGCCCAGGCCCAGGCGATCTGCATGCAGACCAAGGATTTCGAGCGCGCCTACAATGCCTTCGTCGCCAAGGAAGCACCAGTCTTTGAAGGGAATTGACCCCCGGTTCGAGGGGAATTGACCCGATGTTCGAAGGGAATTGACAGGGCGCCCGGAGATTGGCGTAAAATGCGGCCTAACGTTAACTTTCCTGGATTGTGCTTGGGAAAAGGAGCGCTGACATGTCCGCGAACAACGGCAATGAGGAAAAACGGAACCATCCGCGCCACGCGGTGAAAAAAAAGGTCGTCGCCCGCTTCGACGGCAAGTCGGAGGATGATATCGACGCCCTGTTGCGCGACGTATCGGCGGGCGGCGCCGCGGTCAGCGGCGAGTTCGATCTGGACGATGACGATCCGGTGGCGCTCGATATCGAGGATGTCGGGGTATTTGCCTCCGTCGTCGCCCATTCGTTCGATGACGGCATCGGCGTCCGTTTTATCGATATCGACGAAGACGAGGAAGATCAATTACTTTCCGACCTCGCCGAACTGGATGCGCAAATCCGGACCGACGAATTTTAGAGGAATTCGGCGGAAACGGCGCCCAAAGCTTCGATCTCGACGCGCGCGGCATCGCCGGCCTTCAACCATTGGCACTGCACCAGGCTGCCGAGGAGGACAATCTCTCCGGCTTCGAGCGCCCGGTCCCGCCCGGCCAAATGCTCGGCCAGCCAGATCAGCGCCTGCAAGGGATGACCCAAAACGTCGGCGCCCCGGCCGCGGCCAACCTCTGCCCCGTTCACCAGCGTGCGCCCGGTAATTGCGCCAAGATCGGCATCGTGCCAATCGGTGTTGCGCGGGCCGAGGACCGCCGCCGATTGGCAGAAATCATCGGCAATCAGCGTCGGCGTGCCGACCTTCATCAGGTCGCGGTAACGGTCATCGACTACCTCGATCGCCGGATAAAGGGCGGCGATCGCGGCCGCCGCTTCCTCGCGGCCAACCGGCAGCCGGCGCGCATCGAGCCCGATCCCGATTTCCACCGCGATCTCGCATTCGACGCCGGGCCGATGGAAGCCGGCATATTCGAATTCGGCGGGGCCATGATGCAGGTGCGTATCGAAGATGCCGCCGGCGCAGGGATGACCGACGCCCATATAGCGCTGCATCACCGGCGTTGTGCAGCCGATCTTGTAACCGGCGCGGCGCCCGAAACCTTGATCGGTGAACCATTGATGCAAGGCGTCCTGGATATCGTATGCGGTGGCCGCATCGGCGGGCCGGCAGCCATCGGGCAAACCGCCGAAAGCCACCGGGCGGAGGCGCAAATCGCCTAAGATACCAGCCGCCTGGGTGATTGATTCCGGGGTGATCGATGTCGGTTCCATCACCGGCGCCTCTAACGTTCGATCCCGGCGATCTTTTCCAGAACCGCGCAGACCGACCCGCTATCGGAGTTTTCGAAGCCGCCTTCGAGCGCCGCGCGGTAAAGATCGATGGTCGATTTAAACAGCGGCGCCGGACAGTCGAGGCCGTCGATATATTGATTGATGATGCCCATATCCTTGTCCTGAATCTTCATCGTGGCGGTGACCTGACTGTCATAATCATTGGCCACCATCATCGGCCCGCGCATCTCAAACATCCTGGAATTGCCGGCGCTGTCGGTCAGCACATCGTAGAGCAGCTGCGGATCGAGACCGGATTTGAGCCCCAGGACCATGGCTTCGGCGGCCGACACGTTATGAATGGCGACCAGAAGGTTGGCGATATATTTCATCTTGCTGCCGTCGCCGAAGGGACCGATGAAATTCTGGCTCCGCGAAATACCTTTCAGCACCGGCAGCGCCGCCTGGTAGGCTTGCCGATCGCCGCTGGCGAGGACCGCGAGATCGCCGTCCGCGGCCTGCGCGCCGGTGCCGCTGACCGGGCAGTCGAGCAACGTGATCCCCTTCGCCGCCAGCGCATCGAAGGCGGCATTCTTATCCTCGATGCTAAGGGTGCAGGTATCGATGACGACCAAGCCATCGCGCCCGCATTCGATGATGCCGCCCGGCCCGGTCATAACGCTGTGAAAGGCCGCCGGCGAGAGCAGCGAGGTGATAACCACCGCCGCCGCCTCGGCAACCGCCAGGGGCGAGGCGGCGGCGGCGACGCCGTCGGCGGCAAGCATTTTCAGGCGCGCTTCATCGATATCGTAACCAACCACCTCCATCCCGGCGGACATCAGGTTGCGGGCAAAGGCCGAACCCATGATGCCAAGCCCGACAACGCCAACCGTTTCACCCATATTCCCACTCCTTGACTTTGATTGCCTCATCAATCCACGGCGACCCGCGGCAAACAAAAACTTTCAATTTAAGCCTCTATATCGTTCAATCCGGTACTCAAAATAAGCGGTAAATACAAGGGAACGGAAAAATAACATGGACGATACGCCCGTAAGCAACAATCCCGATGGCCGGATAGCCCAACGGAACGCTCTGCCGGTGTTGGATTTGGAACCGTTTCTGGCGGGCGAAGACGGCGCCGAAGAACGGCTGGCCCTGGAATTGCGCGCCGCTTGCGAATCCCTCGGATTCTTTTACCTTAAGAATCACGGCATCGACAAAGGCTTGATCAAGCGCGCCTTTACCGAAACCGAACGCTTCCACAGCCAATCCCAGGAAGCCAAGAACGCACTGACCATCAACCAGAACCAGCGCGGCTATATACGCCCCGGTGCAACTCTCGTCCGCCATTCCACCTATAACGAGAACACCAAGTTCGACAGCAACGAAACCATGGTGCTGGCCACCGAATACGGTCCCGATGATCCGAACCGCTTGGCGGGCAAGCGGTTTTACGGCGAAAACCAGTGGCCGGAGGATTTACCTGGATTCCGCGAGACCGTCGAAGAATACATGCAAACCATGACCGCGTTCGGCAAAAGCCTGCTGCCGATCTGGGCGCGGGCCCTGGATCTGCCGCGGGGTTTCTTCGCACCATATTTCGAAAACAACTACACCTATCTGCGCCTCGCACACTATCCGCCGGTGCCCGATTTGGGCGATAACGAATTTGGCCTTGGGCCGCACGCCGATACCGGTTTCATGACGCTGCTGCCGCAGGCCGATGTGGACGGGCTCGAGGTACTGGACCCGGACGGCAACTGGTTCCGGCCACCGCGCATGGCAGGCGAGATTCTGGTCAATACCGGCCAGTTTGCGGAACGCTGGAGCAATGAACGCTTCCGAGCCAGCCCGCACCGGGTAATCCCGCCCATCGACAAGGACCGTTATTCGGTGGCGGTGTTCGTCAATACCGCGTTCGAGCCTGTGTGCGAATGCCTGCCCGGCTGCTGCAGCCCCGACAATCCGCCCAAATACGGGCCCGAAACCTATTGGGATTTCTATAACTGGTACATGACCAACGCCTATCCCCATTACGACGAATTCGCGGAGGGCACGGCGTAACGCGATGGGCACGATTTCGGCCCGGCCATGACCGAGTTTCTGCTGTCGGTGGCGGCGTTCATCGCCGCGCATGTACTTCCGGCCTTTCCACGAGCGCGCGGCGCCCTGGTCCGCCGGCTTGGCGAACGCACCTACCTGATCCTTTATTCAGGCCTCAGCCTGGCTCTT
>NZAK01000124.1 GCA_002687515.1 Rhodospirillaceae bacterium | reverse complement strand
TTCGGCGCGCAAGGCCATCAGGCCAGGCATCTCGGTCTCGGCGATGGCGATCTCTTTCCGCCCCCAATCGCTGAGGGAAATATCCGCTACCTTGTAATCATTGTCCGCACTCATTGCTGTTCTCCTGTGTATGCTTTCTGATGACGGATAGGGGGATGAAGGGCGGGGTGTAACAAGGGGGTGGCGGTCCCGCAAGTCCGGCGGCCCCTATCCAGACTGCGCTCACTCTTCGCCGAAACCGCCCCGGACCAGTTCACTGAGGGCGGCGAGCGCGGCGTCGGCGTCGACGCCTTCGACGCTGATATCGATGGCATCGCCGGGCGCCGCGGCCAGCATCATCAATCCCATGATCGAAAGGCCCGAAACCTGGGTGCCATCCTTGGAGATGCTGATCTCCGCACCGAAGGTTCCGGCCAGCTTGACAAACTTAGCCGCGGCGCGGGCATGCAGGCCGCGTTGGTTGATGATGGTTAGGGTATCGCGCGGCATGAATCTTGGCGTCCAGTCCGGAGACGGCGCCTAGCTCTTTTCCTTGGCCAGCAATTGCGACGCGATATTGATGTATTTGCGGCCCGCGTCCTGGGCCTTGGCCACGGCATCGGCCAAATCGCTTTTGTCACGCACGCTGGCCAGCTTCACCAGCATCGGCAGGTTGACGCCGGCAAGGACCTCGACATTGGTGCGTTCGAGAATCGAAATCGCCAGGTTCGATGGCGTGCCGCCAAACATATCGGTGAGCACGACAACGCCATCGCCGCTATCCATTTCGTCGACGCTGTTCACGATATCGGCGCGGCGCTGTTCCATATCGTCGTCGGGACCGATGGAGATTGCCGCCACCTGATTTTGCGGACCGACCACATGTTCGAGCGCGCTGACCATTTCCTCGGCCAGGCGGCCATGTGTGACGAGTACCAAACCGATCATTGTCCATTAAATCCGTTTTCGATCAGGCCGTTGGCGGGCAAGGGATTAACCTTCAAGATCGCGGTGGTGTAGGCGAACCCTTTGGCCTTGGCCTTCAAACCACAGTCCAAGCCGTTCCGCAACGAAAACCGATCTATGCCGGCCGCCGGTGCAGCCGATGGCCAGCGTCAGGTAGCTTTTTCCCTCGGCCAGATAGCGCGGAAGCAGCGGCGACAACAGCTGCGTCAGGTTCTGGAAAAACGGCTGGAAGGCTTCATCGCGCCCGATGAAGGCGGCGACGGCCTCCTCGCGGCCGCTTTGCCCACGCAGTTCGGCATCATAATGGGGGTTGGCGAGAAAGCGCACATCGAACACCAAATCGGCTTCGCGCGGGATGCCGCGCCGGTACGAGAACGAGGTCACGAATATGGCCAGCGCCGAATTTCCCTCGCCGCCGAAATGACCATGCAGCAGGGATTTTAGCTCCCCCGGCCCGAGCCCGGTGGTATCGATGGTCAGATCGGCCCGGTCACGGAGCTTTGAGACCAATTTGCGTTCGTGGGCGATGCCGTCGGCCACCGGCCGGTCGATGGCCAGCGGATGGCGGTGGCGGGTTTCCTCGTAGCGGCGGCGCAATTCCTCGTCGTCGCAATCGATAAAGACGGTTTTGACGTCGACATCACCGGTGGCGATCAATTGATCATAGCGGCCGGCAAACGCCTCGACGCCGAAATCGCGGGTGCGGATATCGACGCCGATGGCCAACGGGCGCGCCATGCCGGGGCCGGTGAATTCGTGCTGCGAGCCGATGACCAGGGATTCGAGCAGCGACAGCGGCACGTTGTCGATGGCCTCGAAGTCCAAATCCTCAAGCGCCTTTAGGGCCGAGGTCTTACCGGCCCCGGACATGCCGGTCACCAGGACCACCCGGCGCGCCGATGCATCGCCGCCAATTTTGTCATCTGGCTTTTCATCTGGCTTGTCATCTGGTTTGCCGCGCGTCGTCATCGCACGACTTCCAAATCGCCGTCGATGGCGGCAAGTTCCATTTCAAGTATGATCGGCGCCGATGCATGGAAGGGATTAAGCTTGATGACCGGCACCGGTGCGCCGCAGATCGATATTTCCCCAGGCTCGGGCATGCGTTCAATTTCCTTGATGGGGACAAGATCGACGACCAGGCGCAGCGGCACATCCCGCGCATATTCCATTTTGACCAGCCCGGTGCCGCGAATTTCCAGCATGCCGGCGATGGCTTCCGGCGGCGCCAGGCTGGCTGCATCCGCATTCGGCTCGGCGACTACGTAATCGTCGGCGATCAGGCGGGCGCCGCGGTCGATCAGCCGCACTGCCAGGTCCGATTTGCCGCTCCCCGAGGGGCCGCGCAGCAAGACCCCCTTGCCGTTCACTTCGACAGCCGTCGCCTGAATTTTTTCCATCGCACTGGTCCCATATTCGCGGCTGAGTTCCGCCGCAGGTTGGTATTACTTCGCTTCCGGGAAGCGGACAACAAACCGGGCGCCAACAACCGCGCCCTCCGGTCCGGTCCGGTTTTCGGCCCAGATGCCGCCGTCATGGACGCTGACGATCTGTTTCGAGATGCTGAGGCCGAGACCGGAATGGGCGCCGAATTTTTCGCTTTCCGGCCGTTCATGGTAGAACCGGTCGAAAACGGATTCCTCGGACCCGGGCGGAATGCCGGGTCCGTCATCGTCAACTTTGACCGTCACATAGCCATCGATGCGCCGCGCCGAAATCCGGATGCGGCCGCCTTCCGGGCTGAAGCTGACGGCGTTGGAGATCAGGTTGCGCATGACCTGAACAATCCGGTCCTCGATCCCGTCGATGGTGAGGGTGGCATCGGCCAACATCTCGAGCTCGATACCAACGCCGCGCGCTTCACCCGCCGCGTCGTGGATTTCCGAGAGCGCCGTCAGGATCGCACCAATATCCACCGGCGTCATTTCGGCGCGCGACAATTCGGCATCGACGCGCGAGGCGTTGGAGATATCGCTGATCAGGCGGTCGAGCCGCTCGATATCGTTTTGGATGATCGACATCAGTTTTCGCTGCTGCTCCGGATCATCGATGCGGGCCGCGGTTTCGACCGCGCTTTTCAACGAGGTCAGCGGATTCTTGATCTCATGGGCGACGTCGGCGGCAAATCCCTCGATGGCGTCCATGCGTTGCCAGAGGGCTTCGGTCATATCCTTGAGCGCCCCGCCGAGGGCGCCGATTTCGTCATGGCGCCGGCCCATGTCGGGGATTGTGTATTGGCGGCTCAGCCCGCGCCGGACATGGTCGGCCGCCGAAGCCAGACGGCGCAGCGGCCGGGCGATGGTGCCGGCCAGGTACACCGACAGCGCAACGGTTATCAGAAGCGCGATGCCGAACACTTTCAGGATATCGAGCCGTACCTGATAGACGGCCTCGTCGATGCGGCGGGTATCCTTTAAGAGGGTCAACGCGCCGAGCACGCGCTTGTATCTTTGCACCGGCACGGCGACGGTTACCGCCATGTTGCCGCCGGCATCGCGAAGCACGGCATATCCATTTTCACCGGCCAGCGCGCGATCGATTTGACGCCCCGGAATACCGCCATTGCCGGACCCGCCGGCAGCGCCGAGCCCGGTTCCTTCGCCCAACAGGCGGGCCACGATCCGGTCATAAGCATCGAGGGCGCGGCGCACCAGGCTTCCGTCGCTCTCATCGGGCGGCGGCAATTCCTCGACCCGGACCGCGCCGCCGGGGCCATCGCGATGGCCGCTGTCGGTAACCACCCTGCCGTCCGCCGAGATCAGGCGCGCCTGGGTGCGCGTCGTGTCGGCGAGACGGCGGACGATCTGTCCGGCAATATCGGGAAGGATGTTTTGATCGCCAGAGTTAGTGGCCGTGGCGCCGGCGCCGACGGCGGCCTCGCCGAGCGCGGCCGCGAACATTTCCGCCTGGGTGGTCATGGCGGCAACCTCGTTATCGATCAAACCCTGGCGGTATTGGCCGACAAAAAGAAGCCCGGCGACCAGCACCGCCAGCGCGAATATATTGACCGCCAGGATGCGCCGCGAGATCGAGGTCAGGCGCCGCCGCCTGGGTGGCGCGTGTGCATCTGTTTCCCCTGATCCCCTAATGGCGCGCACACTGCCTATCCGGATTCAGAGCGGTTCCTATCAATCATGACCCGCTCTAGTTGCCGTCCCGAAATCTGTATCCGACACCATACAAGGTTTCGATCTCGGAAAATTCCGGATCGACGGCGCGGAACTTCTTGCGCAGACGCTTGATATGGCTGTCGATGGTTCGATCGTCGATATAGATATGCTCGCCGTAGGCGGCATCGATCAACTGATCGCGGTTCTTCACATGGCCGGGCCGCTGCGCCAGTGATTGCAAAAGCAGGAATTCGGTCACCGTCAGATTAAGGGGCGTTCCGCGCCAGGTACATTGATGGCGGCCCGGATCGAGCAGCAAATCACCGCGCCGGATGGCATCGCTTTTGGCGCCGCCCGGCCCGTCCGATACATCCAACTCGCGCCGCCGCAAGAGCGCCTTGATGCGCTCGATCAGCAGCCTTTGTGAAAAAGGTTTGGTCAGATAGTCGTCGGCGCCCATGCGCAGGCCCAAGACCTCATCCACCTCGTCATCCTTGGAGGTCAGGAAAATAACCGGCACGGCGCTTTTTTCGCGCAGTTTGGTCAGCACTTCCATGCCGTCCATGCGCGGCATCTTGATGTCCAGGACAACGAGATCGACCGGCTTGCGGGACAATCCGCGCAGTGCGTCGGTGCCGTCGATATAGGTATCGACCTCGAATTCCTCGGCTTCCAGCGCCATGGTGACGGAGGTCAGGATATTCCGGTCGTCATCGACCAATGCAATGCTGCTCATCGATAAACCCCTATTGGCAGGTCGCCTCTTCTTACCGGTTTATAGGGCTAATGCCGGAAAAAGACCAAATTGTGACAAAAATATAGTCCAAATCGGGCAACACTTGTAATCTTACCGTCTGCACCCTTTCATTTGAGGCTCGGGCATTTGCGGCTCGGGGTCCCGCCGACATGTCCCTGCCCGCTATCAACCGCTCCGCCGCCGCCTTCATTTGCCGGAACCTGGCGCGCACCTCGGCTAAGGCTTATTTATGCACCATCGGCGCCGAAAGCCAGCCCGATACCGCAAGCTGGCCGTCGGCATCGCTGATTACCGTTGCCGCCGCCTGGGACGGCAGCCCGGTTTTGCTGCTTTCCGAACTGGCCCACCACACCCAGAATATCCTGGCCGATGCCCGCGCAACCATCCTCTATGACGGCTCCGCCGGCTTTGCCAACCCGCAGCAAGGCCCGCGCGCCGCCTTCATGGGCCGGCTCAAATCGGCCAACGATGCGCGCCTGGGCGAACGCTTCCTCGGCCGCCATCCGGAGGCCAGGATGTATGCTGGTTTTCCCGATTTCAACTTTTACCGGATGGCGGTCGAAAGGGTCCATTATGTGGGCGGCTTCGGGCGCGCCGTTTGGCTCAAGGGCCGCAGCGTCACCTTGGCCGCCGGCGAATGCCGCGCGGTCGCGGAAATCGAGGCTGGCGCCCTCGAACACATGAACCGGGAGCACGCCGATGCGGTTGCCAATTACGGGAAGCGGCTGATCGGCGCGCGCGGCAAACATTGGCGGATGATCGCCCTCGATCCCGAAGGCTGCGATCTAGCTTGCGGCAACGGCGTTCACCGCCTGGACTTCGAGCGGCGCATTACCGGCGCGGCGGAGCTGCGCACCCACCTCGCCGAACTGGCAAAACGGGCGCGGCGGACGCCGCCCAAACGCCGAAACAAATAGGCAATTTTTTTTATCATTTTCGTCTTGAGAATCGGTTGCACCCGCCCCGAACGACGGATAGAGTTTACCCTGCATCGAACTTGCGCTGCATTGGAATTTCTTACCGCCAACATTTTCAATTTTTGTTTTGACCCGGACGCGGTGGGCGCCGGAAATATATTGGGAGTTACGTATGCCGGGAACCGACAAGGACCGGAGCAACAATCAAGCTTTGCTGAAATGGGTCGAGGATATGGCCCGGCTCTGCAACCCCGATCAGGTACATTGGTGCGACGGCAGCGATCAAGAATACCAGCGGCTCTGCGCCCAGATGGTCGAAGCCGGCACGCTGATCGAGCTGAACCAGGATAAACGCCCGGGTTGCTATCTGGCGCAGTCCAATCCCAGCGACGTCGCCCGCGTCGAAAACCGCACCTATGTCTGTTCCAAGGACGAAAAGGATGCCGGCCCGACCAACAACTGGGTCGATCCCGCCGAAATGAAGAAAACCATGAACGGCCTGTTCGACGGCGCCATGCGCGGCCGCACCATGTATGTGGTGCCGTTCTCGATGGGGCCCTTGGGATCGCATATCGCCCATATCGGCGTGCAATTGACCGATTCGCCCTATGTCGCGGCGAGCATGAAAATCATGACCCGCATGGGCCAGCAGGCTCTGGACGTTTTGGGCGACGGCGCCTTCGTGCCCTGCATGCACAGCGTCGGCGCGCCGCTGGAACCGGGCCAAGAGGACGTTTCCTGGCCGTGCAACGAAACCAAATACATCGTCCAGTATCCGGAAGAGCGGGCCATCTGGTCCTATGGCTCCGGTTACGGCGGCAACGCGCTGTTGGGCAAGAAATGTTTCAGCCTGCGCATCGCCTCGGTGATGGCGCGGGACCAGGGCTGGCTCGCCGAACATATGCTGATCCTCGGCCTGGAAAACCCCAAGGGCGAGAAGACCTATGTCGCCGCCGCCTTCCCTAGTGCCTGCGGCAAGACCAATCTGGCGATGCTGATCCCGCCCGAAGGCTTTGCGGGCTGGAAGGTCAGTACCGTCGGCGACGACATCGCCTGGATCAAGCCGGGCGAGGACGGGCGGCTCTATGCGATCAACCCGGAAGCCGGATATTTCGGCGTCGTGCCGGGAACCTCGTCGAAGACCAACCCCAACGCCATGGAGATGATGAAAAGCGACACCATGTTCACCAACGTGGCGCTGACCGATGACGGCGACGTCTGGTGGGAAGGCGCCGACGGCGATCCGCCCGAGCATCTGACCGACTGGAAAGGCAACGATTGGACCCCGGCGAGCGAGACCCCGGCGGCGCACCCAAACGCGCGCTTCACCTGCGCCACCACCAAATGCCCGAGCGCCGATCCCGCCTGGGACGATCCCGCCGGCGTTCCGATCAGCGCCTTTATCTTCGGCGGACGGCTGAGCCATACCTTCCCGCTGGTCTATCAGAGCTTCGATTGGGAACACGGCGTCTATATGGCGGCGACCATGGGATCGGAGGCCACGGCGGCGGCCGACAACCAGGCCGCCATCCGCCGCGATCCGATGGCGATGCTGCCGTTTTGCGGTTACAACATGGCCGATTACTGGAACCACTGGCTTGAGATCGGCAAGGGGCTGGCCGACCCGCCAAAGATTTTCAGGGTCAATTGGTTTCGCAAGGACGGCGACGGCAAATTCATCTGGCCCGGCTTCGGCGAAAACATGCGTGTCCTGCAATGGATCGTCGAGCGCGCCCGGGAAGAGGCCGAGGCGGCGGAAAGCCCGTTCGGTTATCAGCCCCGGCATCAGGACATCAATTGGACCGGCCTCGAATTCGGCGCCGGCGACTTCGATGGCATCATGGACATCGAGCGCGCCGGCGGCGCCGAGGAAGCAGAGGCCCAGAAGGAACTGTTCGACCGTTTCGATGACAGGCTGCCGCCGGAAATGGAAGCCCAGCGCCAGGCCCTGGCCGAACGCCTGCAATCGGCGCCCGAGGTCTGGCGGGTTTCAGGCTAGAAAATCCGCTTGGCGGGAAATTCGTGACCGCGAAATATGCGGATTGCCTGGATTTAATCGCCATATACTTGATATATAAAATTTTTCGGAATCGTCTGTTTTCGATTCGTCCGCCAATTAAATTGAGGTAGGCCGACATTTGGTCAATGGTTCGATGGATATTTGAACTCGTAGTCCTCAGCTATGCCCAGCCATTCCAAGGCCTTGGAAATTTCGCGGAACGGGTTTCTTGTATAATCCACGTTAAGTCGTGTTGTTGTCGACCAGCGGTGCGCTATTGCAAAATCGGATGCCGAACCGACAACCCATGCGAACTTGCTAATTTGGAAATGTTGAACGAATTCCTCGAGTTGAATACGCACTCTTCGAATCAGCTCAATGCTGCCGTATTGGGCGGGGATCGATACCTCCCGCATGTCGCGCAAAATGTTCAGTTTGGGGACAAAATTCGGGTCTTCGACAACCGTGCTTATGGACGACAGTCCATCGCCGGGTTCAATCTCATTGAAATGCCTGATGAAAACACAATTGACTTGTGGGTCTATGTAAAAGGTATAGGCCACAATTTCACCGTTGGCGGGCTCAGCCGCCGACCAGCGCCCAGGCGGCCTCGGCCCGCGAACGGCACTTGTCGGCGAAGCGTTCGGTGCCCTCCGATGAGGCGATACCGTCGAGCCCGCGCTTGTAGACCCCCTGGATGATGGCCGCCGAGCGGAAGCCCGAAAAGGCCAGGTAGAAGGGCCAATTTTCGACCGGCGGCCGTCCCGCGTGCCGGCAATAATGGGCCAGGAAATGGGCCTCGTCGGGCAGACCCTCGGCGGCCAGGTCGACGCCCGAGAAATTGGGCTCGATCAGCTTGCCGTTAAATCCCAGGCAGCAATAGGAGACATCGGCCAGCGGCTGGCCGAGGGTGGAAAGCTCCCAATCGAGGACGGCGACGATGCGGGGCTCGGTGGGGTGCAGGATCATGTTGGCGAGGCGGAAATCGCCGTGCACGATGGCCGGCGCTTCGTCCTCGGGCAGGTTTTCCGGCAGCCATTCCATGAGCGCGTCCATGGCCGCGATGTCGCCGGTCTTGGAGGCCACATATTGCTTCGACCAGATGTCCACCTGACGGCCGAAATAATTGCTCGGCCGGCCATAGGTTTCGAGCCCCGCCGCCGCCAGGTCGACGGTGTGCAGCTTGGCCAGAACCTCGATGAAATGGTCATAGACTTGGATCCGTTCCTCGCGCGGCAGCGCCTTCAGCAGCGGGTCGGCGTGCATGCGTCCATCGACATGGCGCATGACGAAGAACATGGTGCCGATAATCTCCGTCTCCTTGCAGAGATGCAGCATTTCGGGCACCGGCACCTCGGTTTTGGCCAACCCCGACATCACCCGGAATTCCCGGTCCACCCGATGCGCCGACGGCAGAAGCTCGCCCGGCGGCTGCTTCCTGAGCACGTAGCGGACGCCGTCGGCGCCGGTCAACAGGAAGGTGGGGTTTGACTGGCCGCCCTCGAACTGGCGGATCTCGAAGGGTGCCTTCATCTCCGGGACTTCGGCTTCAAGATAGGCGGTCAGCGCCGCGACGTCGAAGCGGTGGGCATCCCGGATATCGGTCAGCACCACGTCGTCGTCACGGATTTCCGGTTGGCTAGTCATGATATTCACCCACTACCGGTTTTCGCCTCAGTTGTAGCGCCGCAGTTCCAGTTTGGCGATCTGGTTGCGGTGCACCTCGTCGGGGCCGTCGGCGAGGCGCAGCCCGCGCTGGTGCGCGTAGGCGGCGGCCAGACCCACGTCCTCGGTGACGCCGGCGGCGCCATGCGCCTGGATCGCCCAGTCGATGACCTTGCACGCCATGTTGGGAACGGCGACCTTAATCATGGCGATTTCCTTGCGCGCCTCCTTGTTGCCGACGCTGTCCATCATATGCGCCGTCTTGAGGACCAACAGGCGGGCCTGATCGATCATGATGCGGGATTCGGCGATGCGCTCCTGGGTCACCGTCTGCTCGGAGACCAGCTTGCCGAAGGCCTTGCGCGAGCGCGAGCGCTTGCACATTTTCTCGAGCGCCTGTTCGGCGGTGCCGATCGAGCGCATGCAGTGGTGGATGCGCCCGGGGCCGAGGCGCGCCTGGGCGATCTCGAAGCCCCGCCCCTCGCCCAAGAGGATATTGTCGACGGGTACCCGGACGTCTTCGAAGGCGACCTGTCCGTGGCCGTGCGGCGCCGAATCGAAGCCGAACACCGGGAGCAAGCGCTCGACGGTGATGCCCGGGGTTTCCATCGGCACCACGATCATCGATTGCTGGCGGTAACGGTCGGGGCTGTCGGGGGCCGTCTTGCCCATGAAGATAAGCACCTTGCAGCGCTTGTCGCCGGTGCCCGAGGTCCACCATTTGCGCGCGTTGATCACATATTCGTCGCCGTCCCGTTCGATGCGGCCCTCGATATTGGTGGCGTCCGATGAAGCCACGTGAGGCTCGGACATGGCGAAGCCGGAACGGATTTCGCCGGCGAGCAGGGGCCCCAGCCAGCGCTTCTTTACCTCGTCCGAGCCGAAGCGCTCTAGAATCTCCATGTTGCCGGTGTCGGGGGCCGAGCAGTTGAAGACCTCGGATGCGAAAGGCGACCAGCCCATGATCTCGCACAACGGCGCGTATTCAAGATTGGTCAGCCCGAACCCCTTGTCGCTGTCGGGGAGGAACATGTTCCAGAGACCCTCCGCCCTTGCTTTGGCCTTGAGCTCCTCCATCAGGACCAACGGCTCGAAGCGGTCGCCGGTGTCGATCTCCGCCTTCAGGGCCTTCTCGCTGGGCAGGATATGAGCCTTCATGAAAGCCCAGATGCGCTCCTCCAGCTCCTTAATTTTCGCGGAGTGTTCGAATTCCATATCGTGGCCTCCCCTTGGGCGTTTGCGTGTCTGGTTTCGGGTAAATGCCGGGCGCCGGCCTGTCAATCATTGGCCTGTCAATCATTGGCCTGTCAATCTTCCTCGGGATAAATGCCGTTGCAGATGCCGATGCCACCGTCGGCGGTCAGCACCTGGCCGGTAACGTAGCGTGCCGCGTCGGACGCGAGAAAAAGGGCGATGCCGGCGATGTCCTCGGGCTCGCCGATGCGCCCCAACGGGCAGGTGGTCAAGCGCCCTCTGAGAAGTTCCGGGTTTTCCCAGAGGGCGCGCGCGAAATCGGTCCGTACCAGCCCCGGCGCGATGCAGTTGACGCGGATATTCCGCCGCCCCCATTCCACCGCCATGTTACGCGCCAGTTGGAAATCGGCGGCTTTGGTCAGGGCATAGACCCCGAGCGTGTCCGAGCCCGAATAGCCGGCGATCGAGGAAACGATGACCACTGATCCGCCGCCCGCTTCGGCGATGTGTGGCAGGGCGCGGTTGCAAAGGAAAAGCAAGTTCTTGACGTTGCTGTCCATGGTCTTGTCGTAGGCTTCTTCCGGCAGCTCCGCCATCGAGCCGTAGAATGGATTGACCGCCGCGTTGGGTACCAGCACATCCAAGCGCCCCCATTCGGCAAGCGCGCCATCGACCAGCGCCGCCAGCTGGTCCGTGTCGGAAATGTTGCACGGGATGGCGATGGCATCGAAGCCGGCATCTTCAAGCTCGGCCCGGGTTGCCTCGCAGGCATCGGCCTTGCGGCTGGAGACAACCACACGGGCGCCGGCCTCGGCCATCGCCTGGGCCGTCGCCCTGCCGATGCCCTTGGTGGCGCCGGTGATGACGGCGACCTTGCCGGAAAGGGAGAAGCGGTCGGCATGTGTCAAATTCGGGGTTCCTCCTGGATGCTGCTGTTAATTCAACTTGAAAACCCGCTCGGCGTTCAAGTGATAAAACTTTTCCGGATTTTTCAAGGTGATGGCGCCCGCCTGATCGACCTGCGCCCTGCAATTCTCGTAAGGGTAATCGACGGCGAACATCAGCCGGTCCTCGCCGACCACTTCCTCGACGAAACGGACGGCGGGGTCCCAGTTGTGGCCGCTCGAGGGGATGTAGAAGTTCTCCAGGAAGTATTCGCCGGGCGGGCGCTTGGCGGTCCAGAAAGGCACCGTGTCGCCCGAATTCGCCCCCCAGGAAAAATGCCGGTCGATGCGGTCGAGCCAGAAGGGCAGCCCCTCGCCGAGATGGCCGAGGACAATCTTCAATTTGGGAAAATCGTCAAACACCCCGCTGACGATCATACGCAGCGCGTGCAACGCGGTTTCGGTCTGAAAACCCCAGAGGGACCGTTCCAGATGCCGCTCGGCAAAGGGTTGCAGCATGGAGGGCGGCGGATTGCGGGGGTGAATATAGATCGGCATGCCCAAGCTTTCGGCGGCTTCCAATATCGGGCGGTAGGCGGCGTTGTCGAGATATTCGCCTTTGGTATGGGAATTGATCACCACACCCTTGAGGCCGAGCCCCTTGGCGCGCTCGAGCTCCTTGGCGGCGTCATCGGGTGCCTGCGGCGCGATGGCGGCCAGCCCATCGAAACGGTCCGGATGCGCCCTTACCGCACCCGAGAGGATATCGTTGGCTTCTTCGGCGAGGCGGCGGCCGAGATCGGCGGCGAACACCTGGACACCGGGCGAGGTGATGAAGATCAGCTGCTTGTCGACGCCGCCCTCGTCCATGTGCTTGAGGCGAAGCTCGCCGAGATCGAGCAACTGTTCGCCGATGATGGCGGCCCGCTCGACGCCCGGGTTCAGGAAAAAGCCAATCAGCAGTTTAAACCCGGATTCCCCAGGCGCGCCATCGTCGAGCAGCTTGCGCCATGCGCCGATCAGCGCCGGCGTGGCAAACGCTTCCTCGGTGGCGATCCTCATCGCCGGTCCGTTCGGAATTTCTGCGCTTCTATCAAATTCACGACTAGCCTCCCCGGTGCGGCTTCAAGCCGGCGAAAACACTTGGATTATGGTCGCACGCCCCTTTTGTCGTCACTTTGACCCCGGTCAAGCGGTCGGCAGAACATGCTCCTTGAACATCTCCCTAAGGGCTGTTTTCCGCAGCTTGCCGGTGGTCGTGTGCGGCAATTCTTCGACGAATACGACATCGTCCGGCATTTCCAGTTTCGACAGATGCCGGGCGAGATAGGCGAGGACGCCGTCGCGGGTGGGCGCGCCGCCTTCGGCCGCCACCGCGATCAAGAGCGGCCGTTCGCCCCATTTCGGATGGGGCAGCGCGATGGCCGCGGCCTCGATGATTTCGGGGTGGCCGACGGCGGCATTCTCGATATCGATGGAGCTGATCCACTCGCCGCCGGATTTGATCACGTCCTTGGTGCGGTCGACGATGCGCATATAGCCATCGCTGTCGATGGTCGATACGTCACCGGTGCGGAACCAGCCGGCGGCATCGAAGGCCGCCTCGTTCGCCGCGGCGTCCTTGAAATATTCGCCCACCACCCAGGGCCCGCGCACCCTCACCTCGCCAAAGTTCTTGCCGTCGTGGGGCAGCGGCGTCCCCGATTTGTCGACGATCTCCAATTCGACGCCGAAGACCGGCCTCCCTTGCGTCGCCTTGTACGCGTATTGCTTATCGCGGCTAAGCTCGGCTTGCGCCCCCTTGAGACCGCCGATGGTGCCGACCGGGGACATTTCGGTCATCCCCCAGCCCTGGCGCGCCTCGACGCCGAATTCCGTCTCAAATGTTTCGATCATTGATTTCGGGACCGCCGCGCCGCCGATGAGCAGACGCTTCAGGCGCGGGACTTTTTTTCCCGAGGCGCGCAGATGCTCGAGCAGCATGATCCACACGGTCGGCACGCCGGCGGTCATCGTCACCCCTTCGCCATCGAGCAACTCGAAGATTGCCTGGCCATCCATTCTGGAGCCGGGAAAGACCAATTTCGCGCCGACCATCGGGCAGATATAGGGCAGGCACCAGCCGCTGACATGGAACATCGGCACCACCGGCAGAACGCAGTCGCGGCTGGCGATGCCAAAATTGTCGGGCATGCAGGCGGCAAAGGAATGAAGGATCGTCGAGCGGTGCGTATATAAAACACCCTTCGGCCTGCCGGTGGTGCCGGAACTGTAACAAAGCGCCGCGGCGCTGTTCTCGTCGAGGCTCGGCCAATCATAATCTTGATTGGCAAAATCCTCATCGGCGCCGGCGATCAGCGTTTCGTAACAGAGCACGTTGGCGAGGTTGGTTTCCGGCATCCGCGCTTCGTCGGTCATGATCACGTAGGTGCCGACGCAGCCGGTGGATTCGGCGACCTCCTCGAGAAGGGATACGAAATCCGGTTCGGCAAAGATGATCTTGTCTTCGGCGTGGGCGATGGTGGCGCCGACCTGGGCTTCGGGCAAGCGGGGATTGACGGTATGGCAAACGGCGCCGATGCCCGGGATCGCGTAATAGAGCTCGAAATGGCGGTAGCCGTTCCAGGCGACGGTGCCGATCCGGTCCTGGGGCCCGATGCCGAGCGATTTGAGGGCATTCGCCAGCTTTTTTATGCGGATATAGGCGTCCCGGTAGCTGTAACGGTGAATCTCGTTTTCGAGGGTCCTGGAAACGATCTCCACCTCGCCATGATAGTTTGCCGCGTATTGGATCAAGGAAATGATCGATAGCGGAACATCCATCATGTGTCCTGGCATCTCTTATCCTTCCCTGGCCTCCCTGGCCTCCCTGGCCTCCCTGGCCTCCCTGGCCTCCCTGGCCTCCTTGGCTCCGCCCGACGGCCGCCGACAATCATTACCGCGCCATCACGAAATTTTTCCACATGCGCCGTGTGTCATGATGCTTATCTCCCCGGATATTTCCCTGTCGATCGGTAAATATTGGACCTATTATGGGCCGGCGCCGGCGGCGCTGGCAAACATTTGAGCGAACTATGTAATAGCGGGGCAGGGAAAAATTCATGGCAAAACCCAAGGTGGCAGTGGTCGTCGAATGGGATACGACCGGCGAATCCTACAAACAGATGGAAGCCGCCGGTTGCGAGCTGGCGATCGCCGGCGACGCCTGGACCGGCGGCTTCAACGCCACCCCCGAAACCTACATCAAACTGTGTGATGGCGCCGATGCGATCATCGGGGCGCGCCTCGAGGGCCTGCCGATCGACGGCGAATTGCTGGCCAATTTTCCGGATTTGCGCATCTATTGCCGCTACAACATCGGTTACGACGACATCGATCTTGATGCCGCCACCGAGCTTGGCGTCATTGTCACCAATTCGCCGGTGGAATCCAATTGGGGTTCGGTTGCCGAAAACACCTTCGCCTTCATGCTTGGGCTGTTGAAGAACCTCCGTGCCCGCGACAATCACGTCAAGCAAGGCGGCTGGCGCGGCGGCGAGCCGAAGGCCACCTATCTCGGCCGCCGCTTCGATGGCTATGACGGCATCACCGTCGGCATCATCGGGCTCGGCCGGATCGGTTCCAGGCTGGCCGATTTGTTGCAGCCCTGGCGGGTCCGTATCCTGGCCAACGACCCTTATGTCGACCAATCGAAATTCGTCCACCACAACGCCCAACCGTCGGATCTGGATACGCTGCTGTCCGCTTCCGACGTGGTCACCGTGCATTGCGATCTCAACCAGGAAACCCGGCGCATCATCGGGCCGCGCGAGCTTGGCCTGATGAAACCGAGCGCCATCTTCATCAATGCCGCGCGCGGCGGCCTGGTCGATCAGGACGCCCTCTATCAGGCCCTTGATTCAGGCGGCATCGCGGCCGCCGCCCTCGATGTCTTCGAAGACGAGCCGCCGCCCAAGCAATCGCCCCTGTTGAGCCTCGGCGATAAAATCCTGCTGTCGCCGCACAGCTCCGGACGCACCGCCAGCGCTGGCATCCGCGCCTGCATTCCATTGCAGACCGGGATTCTGTTGACGGCGCTCTCGGGCAAAGTGCCGAAATGCATTGTCAATCCCGAGGCCCTGCCCAAATGGCGGGACCGGTTCGGGGGGAAAAGCGTGATCTGATTGGATGCAGCCGGTGTGGGGTTGGCGTGGTTGGCCAGGCAGGCGTGAGGCAGGCTCGGGCATACATTCAGGGCGCACGGCGGGCTCGGTCGTTTATTGTGCCGGTGTGGGGTTGAATCGGGAGATAAGTAAATTGTCCCCTTAATTCCTGATGTCCGCTTAGGGTTGCCGCCTCAACCTGTCGGTGCGGCAGCCAAAACCCGCCGTTCAGCATACCTGTCGGTTATGTCCGCTACTGGCCGTAAAGCGGACGTAGATTTTCCGCTTCTGAAGGTCCGCTTTTAGCCACAAGCGGACCTTGGTGTTCCACGGCGCATACTATTATGAGTACATGTAGAGCGGGGGTATCGTCCAAGAATGTCTAAGGGTGCTTCAAAGAAATCCAGGTCTGTCTGCTGGGCGTTTGTCGCCTTGGTGGTGCTTGCTACGCAGGGAAACAGCAGAGATGGCCTCGCCGCTGATTACAGAGGCACCATCATCGATGCCCAAGGTCAGCTCAGGTGCGAGACTAACGAAGTGGTAATTTACACTGCGATCAAAAAATTTGATGTCGCTCATACTTTGCTATCCGCAGGGGGTTGTAATGAAGTATCCAAATTATCTGGATTAGATCTACGGGTTTTAAAACTTGTCGAGGAACTCAAGGGTCGGGCTAGTTTTCTCATATCGCCAAAGAAAAAATTCTTAAAGAACCTGTTCCGCGCCGATCAGCTACACTTCGATAAAGCCGTTGGTTTTGCAGAAATTATGGTTCAGCACGTGCCGTATAAACACCCTTCGGTCCGCACCAAAGGCATAAATCGCGACCTGCAGAGCGGTCGGACAAAAAAAGAGATCTCGCTCGTCCTTGGCCGAAAGGTTCCCGTCATGCTTCACCTGGAACTCAACGATTTCGAGGACCAGTCCGCGAAGATTCTAGAACAATTAAAAGACCTTCTGAAGCGTAAACCAAACGGCAATTTCATATTGATGCACATGGCACAAGCTTCGGTATCTGAAGCGCGGGATCTAATCGGAAATCATGAGAACATCTATTTTCTGACCTGTGGGGCGGATGCTCTACTCGCAGCTAGTTTAGAGTATAATCGCCGGAAGGGTTATATTGCCCAAATTGGCTGGATAAATTTATTCAACGACCCGCCTAAGGGAGCGCCTTACAATGGATGGTTCCGGGACTATCTTCCAACATTGAAGTGGCGCGCTGAGTGGAAAACATTGATCGAATCATACCCCGATAGATTTATCTTCGCGATGGATAACGTTCTCGCCAACCATTGGAAAAAACGTTACCGCTTCACACTCGCACTCTGGCGGAAAGCTTTCTCGCAATTATCTGAAGAGACTGCTCGCAAAGTAGCATGTGCCAACGCAAACCATCTGTGGCGACTCAACGTGGAATGCAAAACCCGTTGATCGTCAAAAGGCCAAACCGGGAATCGCCTGTTGAAATTTGTTGAAATTGACGACGGACAAGACAGTTCGGTAATTATTTGAAAATAGGACTAAATGACAGCGGTATGCCGCGTAAAGGGGTGGCGATTATTCCGTATTGCTCAATGTCTGCTATGGGTTGCCGCCTCAACCGGTCATTCAGCGCAAACCCCCGGAATGTCCGCTTCCGGGCGTAAAACGGACATAGAATTGCAAATAATTGCCTTTGTGTCTTCGGTGGCGGAAATTCGAGCCTCAACGCCGAATATCCGGGAAATTCCGGGAAACTGGGGACAGTAAACTAAATTAATGCGCCAGCCCATTTCCCCCTTGCGAAGTTCACATTACGTTCTAAATAACAAGCAGTGCTCTTTGACATTGTGAATAGGCCGATTTGATCCCACGCGGCGGAAGTGCCGTGAACGTGGCCGTTAGCCGTGCGCGCGTTAATGCAGGTCCGAGCATATCTCATGCCTGCCAAATGATGGTCCGAGCTAGATCGACGGCCAATCGGCCAACCAGGCCATCCCCGATTGGCCTGCGTCGACGGGCCACCCCCATGTGGGCTGCGCCGTCCGGTATGAACCGGTATGAACCGGTATGAACCGGTATGATTAGTGGTGATCCGGTATGGTCGATTTCTGCAAAATGTGTCGCATTTTAGAAAGTGTCTAAGAAAGAATCACCACAGAGGTCACAGAGATCACGGAGAAGAAAGGGGAATGCGCTCCGCGCCAGAAACTATCTCTGTGCTCTCTGTGCTCTCCGTGGTTCAACCTTCCGTTTACCGTGGCCTGGGGGCTTCAACCCTGGCGGGCCGGGGACAGGCTGGCCCGTTTGCGCCAAACCCGGTAGCCGAGCAAGATGGCGATGCAGGCGCCATAGATATAGGGGCGGGAGAAGTCGGCGCGGATCATCATGATGAAATGGATCAGGCCGAGGACGGCGATCAGGTAGATCAGCATGTGCAATCGCCGCCAATTGCGCCCGCCCATGCGCCGGATCATGGCCTTCGGCGAGGTGGCCGCGAGGGCGGTCAGGAGGACCAAATTGATGACCCCGATGGTGATGAACGGCCGCTTGGCGACATCGGCGAGGAATTCATCGAGATTGAATTGCAGGTTTACGAATACATAGCTGGAAACGTGCAGCAGCACATAGAAATAGGCGATCAGCTCGCCGGCGCCGAAGAGCTCGCGCGCCGGGCGTACGATGAGGGTGATGATGATGAAGATCAGTGCCCAATCGCCCAATTCGCGGTCCAGCTTCTGCACCGGATCGTTGGTCAGGTAGCGGGTGGCGAGGACGGTATCGGAATAGAGCGCGAACAACAGCCAGGCCAGCGGCAACAGGCTGGCTGTGAAAACGATGGGCTTGAAAATCCTGCGCGAAGTCTTGACCGCCATAAGGCCTCCAAAGGCCTCAATAATACTTCATCAGGTCCATGCCCTGATAGAGCGACGCCACTTCCTCGGCATAGCCGTTATGGATCAGGGTTTCGGCGCGCGGCGCGAACAGGGCCTTGATGCCGCCTTCGCCGGTGATGCGGCGTTCCTTGGCCTGGCTCCAGCGCGGATGGCTGCGATTGGGATTGACGTTGGAATAGAAGCCGTATTCGCCGGGCGCCTGGATGTTCCAGGTGGCCAGCGGCTGTTTTTCGACGAAGCTGATCTTGACGATCGATTTGATCCCCTTGAAGCCATATTTCCATGGCACCACAAGGCGCACCGGCGCACCGTTCTGGTTGGGCATCACCTCGCCATGGATGCCGACCGCCAAAAGGGTCAACGGGTGCATGGCTTCGTCGATGCGCAGGCCCTCGACATAGGGCCAGGGCAGGCCGGGCGAGCCTTGCGCCGGCATCTGCTTGACATCGACCAGGGTCTCGAAGGCCACAAACTTGGCTTTCGAGGTGGGATTGAAACGCTTCAGCACATCGCCCAAGGGCACCCCGACCCAGGGAATAACCATCGACCAAGCCTCGACGCAGCGCATCCGGTAGATGCGCTCCTCCAATTGATGCGGGCGGATTATCTGGTCGAGATCGAAGCTGCCGGTTTTTTCCGCATGGCCGGCGATTTCTATTGCCCAGGGTTTGGGCTTCAATGTATGGGCGTTCGCTTTCGGATCGGTCTTGCCGGTGCCGAACTCATAGAAATTGTTGTGCGAGGTGATGGCATCCAGGGTCGCCGGCATTTCGGCTTCGCCCCAAGGCGTTTTCTTGACATTTTCGAGCCGGGTTCCGGCCAAGGCCGGGCCGGCGATGGCCGGCAATAGCGCCGCGCCGCTGGCCGCCGCCGCCGCCATGAAGGCACGGCGATTGAGCACGGCTTCCTTAGGGGTGATCTCCGACGATTTGACGTCGGACGGTTTTTTGATTCGGATCAGCATGCGGCAACTCCGGCTAAATCGGATTAAGGAAAATATCGGCGTCAATGGATCAACGCCTTTACGAGGCCATTATTCCAACTGGCCGGCGGAATTTCGATTAAATTTACCGTGACCGGTTCGTTTTAGCCGATATCCCCTTAATGGGCCTCGTCCCAGTTGGCGCCGTGGCCGGTATCGACGACCAGGGGCACATCGAGTTGGGCGACCGATTCCATGATGCGTTTGACCAATTCGGCCGTCGCCTCCAGTTCGGTCTCCGGCACCTCGAATATCAGTTCGTCGTGCACCTGCAACAGCATCGCCGCGCGTAAGCCGGCAGCCGCCAGTTCGCCGGGCAGCCGGATCATGGCGCGCTTGATGATATCGGCGGCGCCGCCCTGGATCGGAGCGTTGATGGCGGCGCGCTCGGCGAAATTGCGGCGCGCCGAGTTTTTATCCTCGATCCCGGGCGCGTGGCATTTGCGCCCGTAAAGGGTGGTGACATAGCCATGTTCGCGGGCCTGTTCCTTGGCCTGGTCCATATAGGCGCGGATGCCCGGATAGCGTTCGAAATAGGCGTCGATATAGGCCGCCGCCTCGCCGCGCCCGATGCCCAGCTGGCGCGCCAGGCCGAAGGCGGAGATGCCGTAGATGATGCCGAAATTGATCGCCTTGGCCTGGCGGCGGACCATCGGGTCCATGCCCTCGGCGGGCACGCCGAACACCTGCGATGCGGTGATCGCGTGGATATCGGCGCCGTCGCGAAACGCATCTTTGAGCACCTCGATATCGGCGACATGGGCCAACAGGCGCAGCTCGATCTGCGAATAATCGGCGGACAATAGCAGATGGCCGTCATCGGGCACGAAGGCTTGTCTGATCTTGCGCCCCTCCTCGGTGCGCACCGGAATGTTCTGCAGGTTGGGATCGTTGGACGAAAGCCGCCCGGTCGAGGCGATGGCCTGGCCGTAATTGGTATGCACGCGCCCGGTGGCCGGATTGATCTGTTCGACCAGGGTATCGGTATAGGTGCTTTTCAACTTCGCCAATTGCCGCCAATCGAGCACCCGGGCGGGCAATTCATGACCGTCGGCGGCGAGGCCCTCGAGCACGTCGGCGCCGGTTCCGTAGGCGCCGGTCTTGCCCTTCTTGCCGCCCGCGAGGCCCATTTCGTCGAACAGAATCTCGCCCAGCTGCTTCGGCGAGGCGATATTGAACTCGTGCCCGGCGGCCCTGTGGATTTCCACTTCCAGATCGGCAAGGCGCCCGGCAAAATCGGCGCTCAGATCCTTCAGCACCCTGGGCTCGACGCGGATGCCGGTGCGTTCCATCGCGGCCAAGACGCCGATCAGCGGGCGCTCCATCACCTCGTAGATGCTGACCATGTGCTCGCGGGCGAGGCGCGGTTTCAAAAGCCGGTGCAGCCGGCAGGTGATATCCGCATCCTCGGCGGCGTAGTCGAGGGCCTTATCGAGCGGCACCTGATCGAAGGTCATCTGCGCCTTGCCGCTGCCGGCGACTTCCTTGAATTTGATCGTCTGGTGGCCGAGATGCAGTTCGGCAAGATCGTCCATGCCGTGCCCATGCAGCCCACCCTCGAGGACGTATGAGACCAGCATGGTGTCATCAACGGGCGCCACTTCGACGCCGTAATGGGCAAATATTTCGGCATCGTATTTCACGTTGTGGCCGATTTTGAGCACCGTCGGGTCTTCCAGCAGCGGCTTCAGCATCTTGACCGCGTCGTCCCGCTTGATCTGCTTGATGCCGTCCTTGGCCTTCGGCGCATCCCCCTCGCCGAGACCGAGATCGAGGCTGGCCTGCGCTTCGGGCGCCGAATGGGCGACCGGGATATAACAGGCGCGGCCCGGTTTGATGGACATGGAGACGCCGACCAGCTCGGCGCGCATCGCGTTGAGCGAGGTCGTCTCGGTATCGACCGCGACGATGCCGGCTTCGGCGGCCTCCGCGATCCAGGCCTTGAGGCGCGCCTTGTCCTGGACCAGCTCGTATTCGGCTTGGCCGCTGAAAATGTCGGCCGGTGCGGCGCCAGAGACTTGTTTCGCGTCCGCCACGGGTTTTTTCCGCGGCTCGGCCTTGGTCTCTTGCGGCGGCGGCGGCGGCGCGTTGATGCCGTAGCGGCTTTGTATCCGCGTGACCAGCGATTTGAAGTCCTGCGCCTGCAAAAACGCCATCAGCTTTTCGGGGTCCAAGTCGCGGACCTTGAAGCTTTGCAGCGGCACCTCGACCGGCACGTCGTCGCGCAAGGTCACCAATTGGCGCGAGATGCGCGCCAGATCCGCCTGTTCGATCAATACCTGGCGGCGCTTCGGCTGCTTGATCTCCTCGGCACGGCTGAGGATACCGTCGAGATCGCCAAATTCCTCGATCAGCCCGGCCGCCGTTTTGACGCCGATCCCCTGCACGCCGGGCACATTGTCCGACGAATCGCCGGCCAGGGCCTGCACATCGATCACCCGTTCCGGTCCGACGCCGAATTTTTCGCGGACCTGGTCGGGGCCGATTTCCTGGTTCTTCATGGCGTCGAGCATTTTGACCTTGGGCCCGACGATCTGCATCAGATCCTTGTCCGAAGAGACGACGGTCACGTCGGCGCCGGCTTCGACCGCCTGGCGGGCATAGGTGGCGATCAGGTCATCGGCTTCGAAGCCGTCCATATCGACCATCGAAATATTCATCGCCTCGGTCGCTTCGCGCACCAGATCGAACTGCGGGATCAGATCATCGGGCGGCGGCGGCCGGTGCGCCTTGTATTCGGGATAAATATCGCTGCGGAAGGTTTTGCGGGCGCGGTCGAAGACCACCGCGATATGGTCGGCGTCGGTGTCGCCGGCCATTTTCAGCAGCATCTGGGTGAAGCCATAGACGGCATTGGTCGGGGTGCCGTCGGAACGGGTCATCTCCGCCTTGATGCCGTAGAAGGCGCGGAAAATGAACCCCGACCCGTCGATCAGGAAAACATGTTCCATCCCGGATGGCCCAGCCTTCAATGACCCGGCGCTCAGTGGTCCGCCGCCGCGCCGGCGCCGGCGGCCAGTTCGAAGCGCCGGCTGCAATAGGGGCAGGCGACGCCGCCGGCATCCTCGATATTCAAATAGACGCCCGGGTGGCCAAGGGCGCCGCCGCCGCCATCGCAATAGACACGGCGTTGATCGACAATAACCGCCTGGTCTTCATCGTTTGCTGTCACTGGCGCGTTTTCCTCGTCTTGCTATCGTTGACCCACTTATGGACGGATGATACCGAAAGAGCACCGACAATCAAAGGTCTGGTAACAGTCTTAACCCAATGACCGCCAACAATGAAAAGCCGATGAGGCGACAATGAAGCTCCAGCCGCGGCATCCAAAACGCTGGCTGCTTCTGTTGCTGGCCCTGTTTCTTGCTTCCTGCGCGCCGCTGCTGAAGGCGCCCGGGCCGGCCATGACCGAGCCCGCCATTGTTGGTGATGCGCTATTGATGGCCGACGGCATGCGGCTGCCGCTTCGCGCCTGGCCGGCGGAAAGCGCGCCGACGGCGGTGATCCTCGCCCTGCACGGCTTCAACGATTACGGCACCTTCATCAAGGCGGCGGCCGAATATTGGCGCCAACGCGGCGTTCAGGTTTATGCCTATGACCAGCGCGGCTTCGGCGAGGCGCCGGCAACCGGACTGTGGCCGGGAAGCCGCGCCTTAGCCGACGATCTTGCGGCGGCGGCAAAACTATTGCGCGGCCGCCATGCCGGCGTGCCGTTCTATATCCTGGGCATGAGCATGGGCGGCGCCGTTACGATGACCGCATTCGCCAAGCGGCCAGCGCCGGGTGCCGACGGGGTGATCCTGGTGGCGCCGGCGGTATGGGGGCGCTCGACGATGCCGTTCTATCAACGCTGGGCGCTGTGGCTGGCCGCGCATACGGTTCCCTGGCTCAAGCTTTCGGGGCGCGGGCTGAACATCAAGCCTTCGGACAATGTCGAAATGCTGCGCGCCCTCGGCCGTGATCCGCTGGTCATCAAGGAAACCCGGATCGATACCATTTGGGGGCTGGTCAATCTGATGGATGCGGCGCTGGCCTCGGCCAGCCGCTTTCGCTCCAAGGCGCTCATTCTTTACGGCGAAAAAGACGAGGTTATCCGCAAGGCGCCGACCGAAAGGATGCTAGCGCAATTGCCGGCCCGGGCCGGAAACCGGCAACGGCTGATGCGTTACGACAGCGGATACCACATGCTGCTGCGCGATCTCGCCGGCGAAAGGGTCTGGAAGGATATTCTGGCCTGGGTCAAATCGGCGCCGGCGGCCGGCACCGGTGACTAGAGCGGTTCAGCGGGCGCTTTACGCTGCTGTGGGCTTAAGTTAAGGTGCGCGCCCGCTTAAGTGGACCACCCGCGCGCCCGTAGCTCAGCTGGATAGAGCGTCCGCCTCCGGAGCGGAAGGTCAGGGGTTCGAATCCCTTCGGGCGCGCCAAAATTTCAGTGTGTCCGGCCCGGAGACATAGGTAACAGAATGTACCTAAGACATGGGTGACACCCTCGTGCCGAACGGGGTGTCGATGGGATGCAGGGTCCTTTGCTCCAGATCGACATGATGCTGCGTTGAGCAATTCGG
>NZAK01000123.1 GCA_002687515.1 Rhodospirillaceae bacterium | reverse complement strand
CCGGTACGGAATTGCAAGCTTTTGGGCAATATCGCCCAAAAGCTTGCAATTATCGCCATGCGAAAAGAAGGCGCAGGGCCGCCCCAAGCCTTCGTTTTTCCTTGTAAAACTTGAATAAAAGTACACCGAGCCCAAATCAAATTGGGGCGAGGGACTTTTATTCACGGACGACTAATTCGAGTTTAAAAACCGGTGAATCAGTTTCTCGCTCTCGGTATAGGGGTCGGAGTCACCGTTCGCGATGGCATCGACCGATTTACCCATCATCGAACCATTGTCGATATAGGCCTGGCAATGTTCAATGAGTGACGTTTGGATCATTTCAGCAAGTTCATTTCTAATTTTTTTAAGGGCCTTATTGCGGGCATAATCTTGATCGAAAGACGGCCCGAACCGGGCGTGCTGTTTGATGGCGTCCAACAATTCGGGGATACCCTTGTTTTGAACAGCCTCGACCATCAATACCGGAGGTTTCCATACGTCACCTGAATATTTCGCCGAATCCAACTCCAACATGGCCGTCAAGTAGTTGGCGGCTTTTTCGGCGCCGTCCAAATCAGCCTTGTTGACCACATATATGTCGGCGATTTCCATGACACCCGCCTTTATGGCCTGAATATCATCGCCCATTCCCGGCGGCACGACGACGATTGTGGTATCGGCACAGCCGACGATATCGACCTCATCCTGGCCGACGCCTACGGTTTCGACGAGAATGTAGTTCTTGCCCATCGCGTCGAGCACGTTGATCGAGCTTTTTGTTGACCGGCTTAGCCCGCCAAATGCGCCTCGGGTGGCCATCGACCGGATGAAAACATCTTTGTCCGTGGCGTGGCGTTGCATCCTGATGCGGTCACCAAGTATGGCGCCGCCGGTGAACGGGCTCGACGGATCAACGCTGAGCACACCAAGCGTTTTGCCTTCCTCTCGAAGATGATAGATCAGTTGATCGACGATCGTACTTTTGCCGGCGCCGGGCGATCCGGTAATTCCGACCACATAGCCGTTGCCCCGGTGCGCGTACAGGTCCTTTAAAACCGGCCATACTTCCGCGTTACCGTCATCGATATCCCTAATCAGACGGGAAGCGGTCCGAACTTCACCGGCGATTACTTTTTTTGCCGTTTCGTGCATGGGCCAATCGATTCCGGCTTGCCCTATGCCAAGGTAAAGAAAAACAGCACCCGGTCGCGAGGTGCTTCGACCACTTTCAAGGCGACGCTGGCGCCGACCGTCACCTTTGTCACGTCGGTGTCGACGAGGGCGCTAATGATTCTCACGCCATTATCGAAATCGATCAGGGCAAAGGCCAAAGGGGCTTCGAAACCGGGCGGTATGCCTGCCTCCTGGATGGTAAAGGCGTAAATTTTCCCGGTCGGCGGAAAATCGATCCACTTCAAATTGTCCGACATGCATTCGTTGCAGACGATTTTCGGCGGCCAGGTGATTTGGCCGCAGTCCTGGCATTCGGTTGTCGTCAGCCGGTTCTCGCGCAGATGATCATAAAACGGGTAGACCATGTTTTGATCCGGGCTCTGTTGCGGCACCGGATCGCAAACATAGACATTGTGATCGATCACATAATCCATGTTGCTCTTAGAGTTCATATCAGTGACTTCCGTAGATCAGTATGTGGTGCTCGCCGAGCCCGCTTAAATTGTGCCCCAGAAAAATCTCGGCGCCATCCACTTGCCGGTCTTCGGCCTCGCCTCTCAGCTGGTTATAGGCTTCATAGGCCTGGCGCACGCCGGTGGCTCCAAACGGATGGCCGCAGGCGATCAGGCCGCCACTGGGATTGACCACGACATCACCGCCATAAGTGGCGCGGCCGTCTTCGACAAAGGCTCCACCCTCGCCTTTTTTGCAAAAGCCGAGTTCTTCGTATTCGACGATTTCGGAAATCGTAAAGCAATCATGGATTTCGGCAACGTCGACATCGGACGGTGAGATGCCGGCCATGTCATAGGCGCGCTTGGCGGCGTACTCCAGGGACGGCCAGGTCGACCAATCCTTCGGATAATTGGCCCATGGGTAGCCGTCATTTATTTGGGCGGTGCCGCGGATGAAGATCGGATTGTCCGACAACTCCCTGGCCCGTTCTTCGGAACAGACAATGGCGCCCGCCGCACCGTCGGTATTGGTCGAACAGTCATACAACTTTATCGGATTCGAGATCATCCTTGAGTTCATGACTTTTTCGAGAGTCGCGCCTTTTTGATGGTGCGCGTTGGGATTGTTCAAGGAATGGTTATGATTTTTCACCGAAACCTGGGCGATCTGCTCCTCGGTGGTGTTGAATTTCTGCATATGGGCCTGGGCCACCATTGCGAAAAGCGGCGGCGGCGTTATGCCATAGCAGCTCTCCCACTCACGGTCGGATCCAGCCATCGAATTGAGAAAAATCTCTCCGTGCGACGGCACCATGATCTTTTCGACCCCGAGAACCATGGTTATGTCGGTCATGCCCGATTTGATAATCGAGTAAGCGGTACGAATAGCCGAAGTGCCGCTGCCGCACTGGTTCTCGACGCGGACATGAAAATCGGTTGGCCGTACGCCGCACCATTCCGCCGCCAGCGGCGCCGGATGACCTTGGAACGCGGACCGTTCCGGATAGACGGTCGAAAGAATGAAGGATTTGATGTCTTTCGGCGACACCCGCGCGTTGCTGTCAAAAGTCGCTTTGGCGGCTTCCGATATCAAATCACGGAAGGTCGCATTCCGGTTACCGAATTTGGTGGTGCCGGCGGCGACGATCGCAACTCTCGTATCATTCATGGCTCTCTCCTAATCCGTTCCCAACTCGCGCGAAACGGAGTCTACAGCTTTCTTCTCGTGCGAGTCTATTTTTGCCTTTGCATTTGCGTTTTTCTTAGATACCATACAAAAACGTATGGTCAAGAATGTTTATTTGATTAGGCCAAATTATTATCGTTGGTCTGGTCGCTTGCGTGGTCACCCACAATCTTGATCCGAATAAATATTGATGCGGAATTTAGCTAAGGAATTATCGTTGGGCGCTATCATAAAAAATAGCCAGGTAAAACGCCGCAAATTGACCAAGCAGGATTGGCTCAAGGAGGGAATGCGCGCTCTTGGAGAAAAGGGGATCGAATCCATAAGGGTCGAAAATCTGTGCGAACGGCAGAACGTGACCCGGGGAAGTTTCTATTGGCATTTCCAGGACCGCGAGGATTTTCTCACCAGCATTTTATCTCATTGGATGGAGCGCGAGACCTATGGCATCATCCATAGGGTTGAAAAGCTCGGCGGCAATCCTTACCAAAAGATAGAGAATTTGTTTGCTGAAGCCAATTCCGGTAAGGTTGATTTCAGTACGGAACTGGCCATTCGCCTTTGGGCAAGGTCGGATAAAGAGGTGGCCAAGCTTGTTGAAAAGGTCGACGAGGACCGGTTCGTTTACATGGTCGACAGGTTCCTGGAAATGGGGTTATCGAAAAACGACGCAACCCAAAGATCCTTTGCCGTGTATTCGCTGATTTTCGGCGAAGCCATGATCCGCCGCCGGGAAGGACCGGCCAACCGGCAAAAGCGCCGATGGGCCTGTTTCCGGCAAGTCTTCGATGGTCTTGATATAGCCCATTTAACCGAAGACGCCTGACGGGGAGACCGACGTTTGATCAAATCGATGTGAAAAACTTATCAGCTGCAAGGCGAACGCAGAATTAGTGACGTTAACTTGGCCGAAAAATATTACAACCATACAATATTGTATTGTACTTCGAGGAAATAGTTGGGATGGTAAATTTGGACTACTCTCGTTTTGAATCGGAATTTGAAAATTGCACCTTGCCGGCGCTGTTGAAACAACGCGCCCAAGAACTCGGCGACATGCCGTATGTCAAGTTCCGCGACAAAACCGTGACCTATACGGAGATGAACGAGACCACAAACCGGGTGGCGAATTCCCTGACCGATTTGGGAATTCAACATGGCGATAAAGTGTGTTTGTTGATGAAGAATTCATTGGAATTCATATACGCCTGGTACGGGTTGGCCAAGCTGGGCGCCGTGATGGTTCCGGTGAACCCGAATTTAAAGGGAAACCTGCTGCGGCACATCGTGACCAACTCGGAAGCGACGGTCCTGTTTATCGACAACGATTTGATCGAACGCATCAAATTAATTGAAGATGAGGTCGGAAATGTTACCAAGATGATCCGCGTTGACGAAAACCCGGAGGTCCAAAGCACGGATCACTTCACGGCTATCGATATCCTGGAATTCGACACATTGTTGGCGGGATCACCGGATCAACCGGAGGATAAGGTCAAGCCGGCCGACGCCATGTCCATTCTTTATACGTCGGGGACAACGGGGCCCTCCAAGGGCGCCATGTTGAGCCAGCATTACTATTACGACAATGCCTTGATGGCGATCCATTTCCAAAATCATACAGAAGGCGACGTGCTGTTTTCGTGCCTCCCCATGTTCCACGCCAATGCTCAACTCACGTCCTGTTACACGGCTCTCCTGACCAAGGGGACGTTTGTCATGAGCAAACTATTCAGCCTCTCGACGTTTATGGATGAAATTGCTGAATGCAAAGCGACCCATACCAATGTTATGGGGTCGATCTTGATTCTGCTGATGAAGCAGGCGCCCAGTCCGGAGGATAAAAACAACACGCTGAAAGTGATCAATTCGGTACCCCTGATTCCGGATGCGCTGGAATTCGAAAAGCGCTTCGGCGTCAAATTGGTCGGCATGTTCGGCGCCACCGAAACCGCCATCTGCATAGCATCGCCTTTCGACGAAGAAACCAAGTCCGATTCCTGCGGCAAAGCGCTGCCCCATTTCGACTGCCGCATCGTCGATGACAACGACATTGAATGCCCCCGGGGCACCAAGGGCGAAATCATCGTTCGCGGCAAGGTTCCCTTCGTGCAAATGGCCGGATATTACAATATGCCCGAGGCGACCTTAGCCGCGTTTCAAAATCTCTGGTACCATACCGGTGACTTCGGCATCCAGGACGAACAAGGATATTTCTATTTTGTCGATAGGAAAAAAGACGCCATTCGGCGGCGCGGCGAGAACATTTCTTCCTACGAGGTCGAGGAGGTTGTGAACTCCCATCCGAATGTCCTGGAGTCAGCGGCGGTTGCCGTTAAAGACGAAGTGATGACCGAGGATGAGGTCAAAATTTTCGTCATCTTGAAAAACGGCGAATCCCTTAGCGCCGAGGATCTAATATTGTTTTGCAAGGACCGGATGGCTTATTTCATGATTCCCAGATATGTCGAATTTGTCGATCAATTTCCGAAAACACCCAATCAAAAAGTGCAGAAATTTGCGCTTCGTGACCGTGGCAACAGCGCCGCGACTTGGGACCGCGAGGCATCCGGGATAAAAATCGAACGCTAGAAGGGGGTATTCACCAAGCTGCCGCGGTAAATCAAGAGGTCCATCATGTACAACAAGGAATATTTGGAACGTTTGAAGAAATCGAAGGCGAATTGGGAATCGGAAACCCTGAGCCGGAGCCAGAACGGATCGAACCCGGAAAACCCCGACCATTTCACCGATTCGAGGATACCGGTAAAACAACTTTACACGCCATTGGATTTGGAAGAAGCCGGTTTCGATTATTTGGAGGATCTTGGGTTCCCAGGTGAATTTCCCTTCGCCCGGGGTCTTGATCCGGCGGGTTACCGGAACGACCACTGGATGATGATGCAGTACAGTGGCTTTGCGTCGGCCGAAGAAACCAACAAACGCTTCAAATTCGTTCTCGAACAGGGCGCTTCGTCATTTTCCATTGCCCTCGATTTACCTACCCACAAAGGATTGGATTCCGACGATCCGCTGGCCGAGGGCGAGGTCGGGAAGACCGGCGTTCCGATCGACTCCTTGCAGGATTTGGAGATTATTTTTGACGGCGTGCCGCTGGATGCGGCCAAGATGTTTATCTGCGTCGGGATGTCGACCGGACCGATTATCCTGAGCCTGTTCCTGGCGCTGGCCGAAAAAAACGGCATTGACCCCAATTCGTTCGGCCTTTTCCTGACCAACGAGGCGTTGATGGAATTTGTATGCCGCGGCACGCAATTCACGACGCCGGCCGGGCACCATAAATTGTCATCGGATGTGATCGAATATTGCACCCGGAATCATCCCGGATATTCGCCGATGCAACTGTGCGGCTATCATACGCGCGAAGCCGGCGCCACCGCCATCCAGGAACTGGCCTTTCCATTGGCAATCGCTATTACCTATATCGAGGAAATGGATAAACGTGGCTTTACCATTGACGATTTCGCCGGAAAATTTTCCTGGTTTTTCTCCTCGACCCTGGATTTGTTTGAAGAGGCGGCCAAGTTCCGGGCGTTCAGAAAGGTATGGGCGAAAATTGCCAAGGAGCGCTTCGGCGCCAAAAATCCGGATACCTGGAACGCCAAGATCATGATTTATACCGGCGGCAGCAACCTGACCCGCCAGCAACCCTTGAACAATATTGTTCGTACCACCGTGCAGGCGCTGGGCGGCGTGCTGGGCGGCGTGCAATGGGCCAATTTGTCTTCGTTTGACGAGGCCTTCCAAACGCCGACCGAACAAGGCGCGACCATCGCTCTGCGGACCCAGCAAATTCTGGCCCATGAAACCGGCGTCACCAGCACGCCCGATCCACTCGCCGGGTCCTACTTCGTCGAAACATTGACCAAGGAGATCGAAACCAAGGTTTTTGACTATCTGGAAAAAATTGAGGAAATGGGCGGCGCGATCAAGGCCATCGAAAAGGGATTCTACCAGCAGGAAATCAACGAAAACGCCTTCCAGCAGCATCAGGACATCGAAGGCAATACCAAGATAAAAGTCGGCTTAAATAAATTTACGACCGATGAAAAAGTCGCGGTGACCCCACTGAAGTATGATCCGGAATCCGAGGAACGAATTGTCACCCGGCTGAAACGTCTCCGGGCGGAACGGGACGACGGCGCCGTCCGGGATCGGATCGACGCATTGCGCGCCGCCACCGAGGCCGGTAAAAATGTGATTCCCTATATCCTGGAGGCGGTCAAGGTTTACGCCACGGTAGGAGAAATCGGCGCCGTCTTCCGCGACGTACACGGTGCCTACAGCGAAGATAAAATTTATCTATAGGAACGACATGACGTGGTAGCAAAATCGAGAATTGTCATCGCCAAGGTCGGTCTGGACGGCCACGACCGCGGCGCCAAATTGGTCGCCCGGATACTTGCCGATGCCGGTTTTGAAGTCATTTATACGGGCAAGTTTCAGACCGCCGAGCAAATTGTCGCTACCGCCATTCAAGAAAGCGCCGATGCCATCGGCATCAGTATCCTGTCAGGATCGCATAATACGCAGTTCAAGAAAATAATGGCGCTTTTGAAAGATGAAGAAGCCGAAGACATAGCCGTATTCGGTGGCGGTATCGCGCACGACGATGATATTGATATTCTAAGGAATATGGGCGTTCGCGAGTTTTTCACACCGGGGACGAATACGTCCGAGATCATCGAGTTTGCGCGAAGTCTGAAACAATGAACCGGCCAATGAACCCGCGTGTGGGCTGATCAAGATAGCACCTGGAATGGGCGCAGAGGCAGGGCGCGGTGGCCACCCTGGCAAAACCGTTCTCCAACGAGGATCTGGTCGATAGCGTAATTGAATGCCTGAATTAGGCTTGGAGGAGAAGCGGTGCCGACTCGCACAAACGATATGGCCGAGATTCTGGCGGCGATAAACAGCCGCTTGGGCTAGCGCATTTGCGCCTCCCAAGACCCAACAATTGCGCACCTCGCCAGATGTCCGAACCGGCCAATCCTCGATCCAACTTACTGCCCCAGCGGATACCGCCGCGCGCCGCCTATGCGGTGCTCGCCGTTACTGTTTTTTTGTGGGCCTTATCGCTGGTGGTTGCGCGGACCGCCCACGGCGAGATTCCGCCGATCGGGCTTTCTTTCTGGCGCTGGTCGCTGGGTGCGATGCTGCTGCTTCCGTTCGTTTGGCGGGAGCTTAGGCAAAAGTGGCACAGCATTGCGCCGCGCCTCGGGTTGTTTTTCGCGATGGGCGGTTTGATGGGCGGCAGCGGCACGCTGCTTCTCTGGTCGGTCAAATATACCTCAACCATGAACGCCACCCTGGTCAATTCGTCGCAGTCCGCCTTTACCGCCCTCGCCGCCTTCTTGATTCTGCACCACCGGGTGACGGCGTGGCAGTTCGCCGGCGTGGCGGCGGCCTTCCTCGGCGTATCGATCATGGTGGTGCGCGCCGATTTGCAGACCCTCGTTGATTTGAATTTCAATCCCGGCGATATCCTGGTGCTCATCTCGACCATCGGCTACACCGCCTATGCGCTGAACATCCAGCGCCTGCCCGGTGATCTGAGCATGGCGCTGGTGGTCCTCCTGATCGTCATCTGCGGATCGTTGCTCATCCTGCCCTTTTATATCGCCGAATCCATATTCGTGAAGCCGGTGCCGGTGACCCCGACATCGGTCGGCGCGCTTGCCGTGCTGGCGCTCTTGACCTCGGTTTTGACCACTTTCGCCTGGAATATATGCAATCGGTCGGTGGGGCCTCACCGGGCCGCCGTGTTCATTAACCTGTTCCCATTTTATACCGCCGGCCTTGCCGTCACCTTCCTCGGCGAGCGCCTGTCCGGCTATCACTATTGGGGGGTTGGCCTGGTTTGCGCCGGCATAACTTTGGTCACGCTGATGGAGAAGAAGCGCGGGGCCTAGCGTTGCCTGAATGCAAATGACGGGCTATCTTTATTTGAGAGCGAGTTAGCGGGGGGAAGTTGGGAGGAGCGCAGTATGAAACCACCTCGCGTGTCGCTAAGCCATGCCGGATTCCATGTTTACGACATGGACAAGATGATCGATTTCTATGTTCGCGTGTTCGGCTTCAAGGTGACCGACCGCGGCGAAGACCGCCTCGTCTTTTTGGGCGCCGACCCCAAGGATCACCACCAGTTGATCATGCTTGGCGGGCGCAAGACCGAAGCAGACAGCAAGCATTACGGCCACATGGCGTTCCGCGTCGACAAGATGGATACCTTGCGCGAAATCCATGCCAAGGTGAAAGCCGAAGCCGAAGCATCCGACATCCGCACCCTGACCCACGGCAATGCCTGGTCGGTTTATTTCCAGGACCCGGAAGGCAACACCGCCGAGGCCTTTTTGGATACGCCCTGGTATGTGCGGCAACCATTTCTCGAACCGTTCGATCTGGAGCAGAGCGACACGGAGATTTATAAATTCACCGAGGATTTGCTGTCCAAGCATGAGACCACCAGACCGATCGAGGAATGGCGCCAGGATTACTCCAAGGAGTTGGGCCTGACTTGACCTGACCCGCGCTAATTCAAATTGCGGCGCACACTGTCCAAGACTTCGGGAATATTAATGGGCTTGGTCAGATATTCCTTAAATCCGGCCTTGCGCCCAATTTCGATCTCATCGGGTTTGGCTGCCTCGGTCAGGGCGATCACCGGTATGCCGCGCGTCGATTTCGAGGCGCGCAGTTTGAGAAGCGCATCCAATCCGCTCATGCCGGGAAGGTTGACGTCCATGATGATCAGGTCGGGCATCTCGGTATCGGCCATATCGAGCCCATATTCCGCGCTGGGCGCCGAATAAAGCGAGACGCCGGGCATCTGACCGAGGACAGCCTGCATCAGCCTAAGGTTCGAAACATTGTCCTCGATATAGAGAACCTTACGCCTTTGATCCGCCGTTCCGCTGAACCGGCCGGCGGCATCGGGCTCCGTTTCATCATCATCGTCCTGATCATCGGTGTCGCCAAATTGATCGGCCGCAATCGGCATATCGATCCAGAACAGGCTGCCGATCCCCTCCTCGCTTTCGAAACCGATGCGTCCGCCGAGCATGTCGACGATCTGCTTAGAGATCGTCAAGCCGATGCCGGTGCCCTCGATTTCGCCCGCCTCCCGGCCCAAACGGTTGAACGGCTCGAACAAATGGCTTTGCCGATCCGCCGGAATACCCCGGCCGGTATCGAAAACGCTGATCCGGTGGAAGCCGCCTTCCTGGGGCTCCGCGGTAACCGTGATCGACCCTCCTTTCCGGTTATATTTGATCGCATTGGACAATAGATTGAGCAGCACTTGGCGGAACCGGGCCTGATCGGTCCAAAGCCACGGCATTGGGGATTCGCCGGTCCGGTCGATCAATATCAAGCCGCGCTCGCCGATCTGTCCGCCGATCAGCGCCATGCATTCGGATAAAACATCGGCCGGCCGCACGCTTTCGAACGACAGGCTCAGCTTGCCCGCCTCGATTTTGGCAAGGTCCAGAACCTGATCGATCAGCGAAAGAAGGTGATTGCCGCCCTTGATGATTTCACCCGAATATTTTCGAATGCTGCTGTCGGTCAAGGGGCGCTCGCCGGCTTTGTTCAAAAGCTGCGCGAATCCAAGGATCGCGTTCATCGGCGTCCTCAACTCGTGGCTCATCGAGGACAGGAATTCCGATTTGGCCCGGCTTGCGGTTTCCGCCGCCTCGCGGGCGCGTTCCAATTCTTTTTCGCGGCGCTTGGTCTCGGTAATATCGGTGCGGACCAACAAGGTGCCGCCATCGGTGGTCTTATATTCGTTGATCATGATCCAGCGGCCGTCCCGTTCCCGGCGGGTGCGGGAGCCATCGGGATTGGCGTGGTAGTCGAGGGCATCTTGGATCAGTTCCTCGGCGCTTTCGCCCGATGACGGTTCGGCGTAGCCGTTGCGGTGAACGGCGCTCAGGACATCTTCGAATTTCGTGCCCGGAACCAGCAGGTCTTCGAGCCCCCTGAGATGCATGCGTACCTGACTGTTGCATAGGACGAAACGATCATCGGCATCGTAGAGGACCACCCCTTCGTCGATGTTCTCGATGGCATTGAGCAGCAACTCCTGGGCGCTTTTCGACTGGGCCTTGGCCCTCTTTTCCTCGGTCACATCGATCATCACGGCGACCGACCGGTCGAATTAGCCGTCTTCGTTCTTTTGCGCCACCGCCGACAAAAGCACGTCGATGATTTCGCCGTTTTTCTTGATAAGCTGGTAGGGAACATCGCGGCAGAACCCGTTTTTGGCAAATGCCGGCAGGTTAACCTCGAGGGCATATTTCCGGCTGGCCTCGGTAAAAAATGCCATATCCGAGGTTCCGACAACTTCTTCGCGCTGGTAGCCGAGCGTTTCCAGCCAGTATTCGTTGGCGTCGAGGAGTTTGCCGGAGAGGTCGATGGAATGCATCATCACCGGCGTTTCGTTGTAGAGCGACCGATAGCGCCGTTCGCTTTCCTTGACCGCGGCCTCAGCCAATTTGCGCTCGGTGATGTCTTCGGTGTGGACCATGACAAGATCCGGCGGCACATAGGCGTATTTGACGTTAAGGTGCCTTTGGCCGATTGATTGGTAGGGATAAACCATTTCCCGTTCGATACCGGTTTTTTCGTCTAAGCATCGCCTGATATCGCCGATCAGTTCGGGCATATTACGGTACATCTCGGAAAGCATGCTGCCCTTGGCCTCCGAAACCGCGCCCCTTGTATAGCTATCGGCGGCATCGTTGTAATCGATCAGTTGGAAATCATCGCCGGTACGCTGCCACGTATAGGTGGGAGCCGGCAGCCCCTTGAACTGTACCCGCAGCCGTTCCTCGCTGGCGCGCAGCTCGGCGGTCCGTTCGGCGACGGCCGCTTCCAGCTCCTCTATCGCGTGGCCCTGATCCCGCAGCCGCTGGAAAGCCAAACTTTTGCTTTTGCCAACGAAATAGGCCAGAACCGCGATCGTCGCGCCGCCGAAGAGAAAGGCCCGTGCCGGAACAACGAAGGGCACCACCTCGGTGCCGTAGATCACGGCATGTGCGATATAGACCGCGGCGCCGACCATGGCGCCGCCGATCATAAACGCGGCCGCGACGGCCAAGCCGCCGCCCAAACCGGTTTGGGGCGGTATTTTTTCGCTCATTATTCGGCCGTTCTTGTGCCGGGCTTGCCCGGTTTTAAATTCCCTCAAATCAAAAATGGGAATCGCGCGCGAAAAATCCAAGCAGCGGCAATAAATTTAGTCCGCCTCGGTCAGCCGCTCAAGCGGCACCAACTAGGGATTACCGTGATCAGTATCGTTGCTGCGACGTACTGCCATATTACCCAAAATATGCGCGGATATGCCGGCTATGGGAATTTTTTAGCCAAATGTGTTGATCAGCATAAACAGAATGCCGGCGAGCACGGCGCTGGCCGGAACCGTGATCAGCCAGGCGGCGATGATGTTTATCAGGTGCCTGCGGCGCACCAGCTTCCTTTTCCGCGCCTTGGCCCAGCTGCGGTAGACCGAGCCGTCGCCGCCTTCGAAACTGGGCGCGGCGCCGACCGCCCGCGGCATGGCGATGTTGACCCGCCGGTTGGTGATAAACTCGCGCAAGAATCCAACCCCAAAGACGGCACCGACGGCAATGTGCGTCGAGGAGACCGGCAGGCCCAGGGTCGAGGCGACGATAACCGTGATCGACGCCGACAAGGCGACGCAGAACGCCCGTACCCGGTCCAGTTTGGTGATCTTTTCACCGACGATTTCGATAATCTTGGGACCGAACAGCAGCAATCCGATCGATATGCCGATGGCGCCGATGGCCAGCACCCAGAACGGCAGAACGACCTTGGCGGCAACGGCGCCCTGGGTCACCGCGTTAACGATCGCCGCCAGCGGCCCGACGGCATTGGCGACATCGTTGGAGCCATGCGCGAATGACAGCAACGCGGCGGCGCAAATCAGCGGTATGGTAAACAGATTGCCCACCGATTTACGGCGGTTTTCCAAATTCACGGCGGCGCGCGCCACCGCCGATTTGACGACCCCGTAGCTGACCACGAAAGCGGCGGCGCCGATCAGCGCGATGGTGGATGCATCGGGCTTCCAGATGCGCTTGAAGCCCTTCATCACCAGATAGACCGAAAACGCCGCCGCCATGATCGCGACAAGGACCGGAACCCAGCGTTTCGCGGCTCTGATTTTGTCTTCGCGGTAAAGCACCGCGAATTTGACAAAGGCAAGAAACGCCGCCGCGACGATGCCGCCCAAGACCGGCGAAATGACCCAACTGGCGGCAATCTTGAACATCACCACCCAATCGACGGAGGCAAATCCAGCCGCCGCAATCCCCGCCCCCATCACGCCGCCGACGATGGAATGGGTGGTCGATACCGGCGCGCCGACCATGGTCGCCAGGTTGACCCAGATGGCCGCCGCCAAAAGCGCCGCCAACATGGCCCAGATGAATATGTTCTTATCGGCGAAGGAATCGGGGTTGATGATGCTTTTGGAAATGGTGCTGACGACATCGCCGCCGGCTATCAAGGCGCCGCCGGCTTCGAATATGGCGGCGATGATCAGGGCGCCGAACATGGTCAGGGCCTTCGATCCGACCGCCGGACCGACATTGTTGGCGACATCGTTGGCGCCGATATTAATCGCCATATAGCCGCCGACGATGGCCGCGATGGCCAGGATGGTAAAGCCGTCACCGCCGGATTTGAAAAATATGAAAACCCAAACGCCGAGCAGGAACAGAAGGCCGAAACCGAGTTTCAGGCTTCTCTGGCTGGTATAAACCGCAGCCTTTTCCAGCTGCACGATACGCTTGAGGTCTTTGTCGACGGTCGAGCGTTTTGTGACCGTTGAGGGATTGCCGTCGGGACGGGAAAATAATGACATGCGAAGCAATCACCAGCGATGACGGAAAACGCTTTTTCGGGCATCGCATAGCGTGAACTGGGTATCGGGTCAACCTACGGAAATACGAACCTTATTGCATTGACCGGCATCAATAATAACAGTGACTTGGCCGGTAATTTCGTCCTGTTAAAAATAGGGATTGGCGGCGCCGAATCAAATTTATCCGAATCAACGGACACGTCCGTTGCAGCCCGGCCTATTTCCCTTCACAAAGGAACGGCCAGATGAGCCGCGTGTCCTCGGGCACGATCCTGCCGCCGCTGGTCTTGTAGGGAATACGAACCTTCTTGGCCGCCGTCGGCAGGGCGCGGACGGCATGGTTGTCGGTCACCTTGTGCGCCGCCATCAGATAGAGCGCCATCGGATCGAAATAACGCACGTCCTTGGGCGCCACCTTGATCTTCTGGCTTTTGTATTCGCCGGTCGGCGCCACATAGATGGAAAGATGCAGGTGCGGATAGCCGCTGCGTCCGAAATGCCCGCCGGTGGTGCCGGTCTTGCCCGAATACCCCAGCAGCTGGCCGATCTTGACCCGCGTGCCCACCTTGAGATCGGGCAAATCGCGGAAGTGCTTGTATTTGGAATAGATGTAGACGGAGAGGCCGGTATCTTCCGGGGTGTGGCGCAGATAGATTTGATTGCCGACCAGGCGCCTGCCGGAAAAACTATGGACCACTTCGCCGTCGGCCAGCGCCACCAGCGGCGTGCCCTCATCGGCCGAAATGTCGAAGCCTTCGTGATACCCCTGATAGAACATCGGCGTGCGCGTGCTGCCGTCATAGCGGGTCTGGTCGCCGAAAAAGGATTTCACCTCCAGGCATTTGGCGCCCTTCGGATAAATCGCCGTAACGCCGGTATTGAAGAGGCCGGCGCGTTCCTGAACCTGGCGCGGCATGTTCGGGTTCAGATCGCCCTCGGCGGCGGGCGCCGGCGCCGCCTTGCGCTTTGGCTTGCCGCTGCCCTCGCGCATGCGTTTCTGGATAAAGGCGCGGCGTTGGCGCCGGCTGAGATCGAAGAATTGCCGCCGCTCGGCGGGCGACAGGTTCTGAATGACCTCGCGCCCGGCCGGGCCGAGGCCGCCCTGCGCCACCGCATCGGATGCCGGAAATGTGGTGGCGATAAAGACCGCGGCCAAGACACCCGATGTCAAACCAAGCAATGCCCGATAACCCATGCCGCAGCCTTCCCGGTAACTTGACCGCCATTTTATCAGACTTCGGCGGCTCACGCATTATTTGCCGCGGCAGGGAATAATATGACTGGCTTCGGCGTTGATCAATTGACAGAGTGTGGCGGCGCGAATTTGCGCAAGGCCAATGGGAATTTGCAGCAATGAATATAGTTCGTACAATTGTTTTGATCGCCTTCGGCGCCTTTCTGTTTGTCGGCGCGCCGGCGGCCAAGGCGGGACCCGGGCTTAGCCTCAGCGAAAGCGTCAAGGAAGGCCTGATCGGCTTGAAACCGGTACGCGGATCGGCCGTCACCAGCGATGTCTTCGACGGCAAACCGCTGCTGGTGGTATTCTTCGCCAGTTGGTGAAGCACCTGCCGGTCCGAGTTCGTGCAACTCGGCAGATATCTTGAAGACGGCGGCGCCGAAAAGCTCAACGTTATCGCCATCGCCTGGACCGAGGGCCGTTACGGCGATGCGTCGCCGGCGCGGCTCCGGAGCTTCATCAGAAGCTTCCACCCTTCGATCCGTATTGTCCATGCCGACGCCCGCGTCGAAAAGGATTTTTCGCCGCTTGTCTACGTGCCCGCGAATTTCGTCTTTGACGGCCAAGGCAGAGTGCGGTTCGGCGACGGCAACCGCATGCACCTGGACCAGCGACAGATCGCCTTCATCGTCGACAAGGTAAAATAGGACCGGGACCAGATGATATTGCGAACCGCCGGTTCGCAATTTTGCTAGTACGCCCCAGCGGAAGTCCCGACCCCCTACGATCGCTTTTCCCGTTTCCCCGGTAGGAGGGAAGCCGCCGGCGATGCGGGCCCATCGGCAAGGCTTGCCGACGCCCCGGGGGGACGGGAAAAGCGACCCTTCGGGCGGCCTTCCGAGGCCCCCGG
>NZAK01000122.1 GCA_002687515.1 Rhodospirillaceae bacterium | reverse complement strand
TTGCCGATGGGCCGCCATCGCCCGCGCCTCCCCTCCTACCGAGGGAACGGGAAAGAAGATCACAATGGGTGTTTATCTGTGCAGGGTGGTATTAGTTCTTGATCACCTCGGTCAGCTGAATGGCCAGGCGGTCCTCGACCACCACCACTTCGCCCTTGGCGATCAATTGGCGCTCGGCGCGGAGATCGACGGGCTCGCCGATCAGGCGGTCAAGCTCGACGACGGCGCCCCGGCCCAGTTGCAGAATCTGGGACACCTTCAAATCCGCCGTGCCGAGCACCGCAACGACGTCGATATTGACGTCGAGGATGGCGCCGTCGCGGGATTCGCTTTGATTGAGGAAGGCGGCACCGAGGGATTCGCCTATATCGACGACGGGCGCCGGAGCCGCCGCGTTGTTAGTGCCGCTGTCGCCGCTTTCGCTCTCGCTCTCGGCGAGCGCGTCCAACATATTTTCATCAGCCATTTTCGCCACCACGCCCAATTTTGGGCCGATTGCCGGTTTCGGACAATTATACCACCGTTAGCGGGGCCGCGCGAGCCTTGGCCCCGCTTATCATTGACCCCAACACCTAACGCAAATTGGTTAACGCGGGATTGAGGCTTTTTGCAGAGCCGACACCCTAGTGTGATGATTCCGAAATTCGGCACATTAAATGTGCCTAATTTCGGTATCTGAATCACACTAGATTCTTAAAGTGAGTGACCCGATTCACGCTAAATTCGCTACCCGCGAATTTCGCGATCGGGACACTACGGCATTATCCGTCCCGGCGCAGCATCGGCCCGAGAAGCTTGCCGCCGAAGATATGGACGTGGAAATGGGGCACTTCCTGCATCCCGTCGGCGCCATGATTGGCGAGGATGCGGTAGCCGGGCTTGGCCAGCTTCAAATCCCGGGCGATGGCCCCGACGGCGCGGAAAAAGCCGGTGATTTCGCCGTCCGACGCATGCGCCGAAAAATCGTCCATGGAGACGTAAGGCCCCTTGGGTATGACCAGCACATGCACCGGCGCCTGCGGATTGATGTCGTTGAAGGCGAAGGCAAATTCGTCTTCATAGACCTTGGCGCAGGGAATTTCGCCGCGCATGATCTTGGCGAACACATTGTCGTTGTCATAGGCCATTGCTTGGAGCCCCCTCCCGTTACGATTTACCGCGGGACCGTTTTTCCTCGATCCCGGAAATGCCTTCGCGGCGGGCCAGTTCGGCCCAGACCTCGCCGGGCTGGATGCCTTCCGCCGCCCACAGCACCATCAGATGATACATTAGATCGGCGCTTTCGGCGATCACTTCGGCGCGCCCCTCGGCCAGCGCCGCGGTCAGCACCTCGGTGGCCTCCTCGCCCACCTTGCGGGCGATTTCCGGTTTGCCCGCCGCCAATAGCTTGGCGGTGTAGGAACTTTCCGGATCGCCGCCACGGCGGCTTTCGATCACTTCGAACAGGCGCGCCAATATATCCGAAGCGGTATCCTTGCCGGCCCCATTGCTGGCCTTATTCATCGTCCTCTCCCTAAATCTCGACGCGCACATTGAGGCCGGCGGCGCGCATATGGGCCTTGGCCTCGGCGATACTATAGGTGCCGAAATGAAAGATGGAAGCCGCCAGCACGGCGCTGGCATGGCCGCCGGTAACACCTTCGACCAGATGATCGAGGCTGCCGACGCCGCCCGACGCGATCACCGGGATCGATACCGCATCGGCGATGGCGCGGGTCAATTCCAGATCGAAGCCGGCTTGGGTGCCGTCCCGGTCCATCGAGGTAAGCAGCAATTCGCCGGCGCCCAGATCAGCCATGCGCCGCGCCCAGCCGATGGCCTCGATACCGGTTTCGCGGCGCCCGCCATGGGTAAACACCTCGAAGCCGGTTTCGCCTCCTTTATCAACGCGCTTGGCGTCGATGGCGACGACGATGCACTGGCTGCCGAATTTCAAAGCCGCTTCGCCGACGAATTCCGGATTGGCGACGGCGGCGGTGTTGATCGACGCCTTGTCGGCGCCGGCCAGCAACAGGTTCCTGATATCATCGAGGCTGCGTACCCCGCCGCCGACGGTGACCGGCATGAAACATTGCTCGGCGGTGCGCCGGACCACATCCAATATGGTGTCGCGGTCCTCGTGGCTGGCGGTGATATCCAGGAAACACAGCTCGTCGGCGCCGGCGGCATCATAGAGGCGCGCCTGTTCCACCGGATCGCCGGCATCGATGAGATCGACGAAGTTGACGCCCTTGACGACGCGGCCCTTGTCGACGTCGAGGCAGGGTATGATGCGCGTCGTCAGCATCGATTCAAACTCCCTCGCCGCTGCCGCTGAGCAGGGCTAGCGCGGCGGCCGGGTCGATGCGCCCGTCATAGACGGCGCGGCCCGAAATGACGCCTTCCAGAAGATCGCCGCCGGCATCCTTCAAGGCCGCCAGATCCTGCATCGACGAAACCCCGCCCGACGCGATCACCGGGGTCGAGGTGGCGCGCGCCAGTTCCAGGGTCGCATCCACATTGGGACCCTGCATGGCGCCGTCCCGCTCGATGTCGGTATAGATGATGGCGGCGACCCCCGCATCCTCGAATTTAAGGGCCAGCTCGCGCGCCTCGATGTCCGATGTTTCGGCCCAGCCCTCGACCGCGACGCGGCCGCCCCGGGCATCGATGCCGACGGCGACGCGGCCCGGAAATTGCGCGCAGGCGGCGATCACCAGATCGGGATTTTTCAAGGCCGCCGTTCCCAGGATCACCCGGCGGACGCCCTTTTCCAGCCACAGTGCCACGGTTTCCATATCGCGGATACCGCCGCCAAGCTGGATCGGAATTTGAATGTTGCCAAGAATCGCCTCGACCGCCGGCCCGTTGACCGGGGTTCCGGCAAAGGCGCCGTTCAGATCGACCACATGCAGCCAGGCGCAGCCGGCGTCGGCGAACTTCCTGGCCTGGCCGGCCGGATCGTCGGCGAAGACGGTGGCCTGGTCCATCTCGCCCCGCAGCAGGCGCACGCACTGGCCGTCCTTCAGATCGATGGCCGGAAAGAAGATCATGGCCGCCATCCGAAGAACGCGGTGAGGAAGGCGAGCCCGAAACGCTGGCTCTTCTCGGGGTGGAACTGGGTGCCGATGATGTTATCGCGGCCGACGATGGCGGTCAGCGGTCCGCCGTAATCGACGCGCGCCAATTCGTCGGCCGGAGCGTCGGCGCGGAATCCGTAACTGTGCACGAAATAAGCGAATTCGCCGGGGCTCAAATCCTCAAGCACGGGATGAGCTTTGGGGTTAAAGTCCAGTGAATTCCAGCCCATATGTGGAATCTTTAAAGCTGCGTCCGAAGGTTCGATGGCCGCCACCTCGCCGGGGATCCAGCCGAGCCCCTCGGCATCGCCATGTTCGCGTCCGATGGTGGCCAGCAACTGCATGCCGACGCAGATGCCGAGGAACGGCTTGCGCCTGCCGATCACCTGTTCCTCGAGCGCATCCACCATGCCGTCCACCGCATCCAACCCTAAGCGGCAATCGCGAAAGGCGCCGACGCCGGGCAGGATGATGTGGCTGGCCGATTGCAGCAGCCCGGGGGCATTGCCGACCACCACTTCGCCGCCGTGATTGCCGGCGGCGCGGGCCGAGGCTTTTTCCGCCGAGCGCAGATTGCCCGACCCGTAATCGATGATGACCGCTTTCATCGGCCTGCCCCCGGTTGCGCGATCCAGCCACCGCCCGGGGGCTGCGATTCGAAATAGCGGCGGATCGCGGTTTCGGCGCTGGCGGCGATCACCGGCGCCTGCTCGGCAAATCCCCTGGCCGCCAGCTTGGCGCGGCGGAAATCATTGGCGGTCCAGCCGATGATTGCGGCCAGGCCCAATGACGCCGCGCCGGCGGACAGCGGATCGGCGCCGAGAAGTTCAAGGATCAGTGCCAGGATGCCGTTGGCGGCGAAAAACAGCAGCGCCGCCAGCCACAAGCCGTGCCACAGGGCCCAGAATACGGACAACACGAAAGCCGGCCAGGAAAATCCTTCCTTGACCGCCTCGGCCCCGCCGATGGGATCAGGCTCATTGGGCCCATCGCTCCGGGGCGGAATGAAAACCGTGTAGATGCGCACCCGCATGTATCCTTAAACTGGGCTCAAACCGGTTAGCCGGGCCTCAGCCCGCGTCGGACAGCACGCCCTTGGTGGACGGAACCGAAGCGGGCGCGCCGGCATCGATGGCAATCGCCTGGCGCAACGCCCGGGCCAGTCCCTTGAACAGGGATTCGGCGATATGGTGGCTGTTTTCGCCATACAGCGATTCCATGTGCAGGGTCAGCCCGGCCGCCTGGGCGAAGGCCTGGAACCATTCGCGGAACAGTTCGGTATCCATTTCGCCCAGCTTGGCTGCCGTGAAACCGACCTTCCAGACCAGATAGGGCCGGTTTGAACAGTCGACGACGACGCGGCTCAAGGCTTCGTCCAGGGGCACCAGGGCGGCGCCGTAGCGGGTAATGCCGGCGCGCTCGCCGAGCGCTTCCTTCACCGCCTGGCCGACGGCAATGCCGGTATCTTCGGTGGTGTGGTGGAAATCGATATGCAAATCGCCCTCGGCCTTGAGGGTCAGGTCGATCAGGCTATGCCGGGACAGTTGTTCCAGCATGTGATCGAGGAATCCGATGCCCGAGGAAATGTCATAGACGCCGCTGCCGTCCAGGTTGACGGCGGCGGCAATGCGCGTTTCCTTGGTATTCCGCTCGACGCGCGCTTGGCGCATGGGACCAACTCCGATGATTTGCGTTAATGCCGGGAATGCGGGCGCACTTGTAGCAAAGTCGCGACTCCTCCGCCAGTCCATTTCCGCCTGGGCCGTTGAAATCGAAAAGTACCGATGGTATGCTATTATTGATTTTATTTTTAATCTTTACACATGCCGAGATTGAAATGCGCCTTTTGAAATTCGGTTATTTGTTTGCCGCTGCCGCGATATTGACCGGCTGCCAATCGGTTCCGGTGCCGGTCAAGGAGGTCGCGCAGAAACCGCAATTGTCGATACCGGTGGGGGCGCGCCTGGCACCGATCCAATTGGACAGCGTTTCCTTTAAAATCAAAAGAGGTGCCATCATCGGTGAATACCGATTTACTTCGAAGCTTCATCCGAAATTTTGCGTAGATAGGATACCAAACGTTCATTGGAACCAGGGACGGGCGCGATTTAGAGACCTTGAGCTGCAGGATAGGTTTTACGAAGCATTTAACTCCGCTAGCTACAATGTGATCGGCGATCCGGCGAGAATGTTCTCCAAGGCTTCCCGAAACAAGGTGGAGCCGGATTATTTGATCGGCGCCCAGGTCACTCATATTGCGATGCAGGTTTGCGACGAGTATGACCGCTGGCGTGGCGGCCCCCTGGAACGGCAGAGCGGAAAATCGAGTATTCGCGTGAAATGGCAGGTATTTTCGCCGGTCAGGCAAGAGGTCATCTTCGAAGCGGTATCGGAAGGCGCCGGCATCGTTAACCCCGGCGTCACCGGCGGCGAAATCGCCTTGATCGACGCGGCCTTTTCCAATGCGGCGGAAAATTTCGCCGCCGACCGGAAATTCCTGGCGCTGGTCTCCAAGGCTTCGCCGACCGTTGCCGATATTCGCAGTATCGAAGATACGCTCTTTTTGATCGACCGGCAAAATACCCTTGGTATTCCGATCCAGCAAAACATAGATCGCGTTCGCATGGGATCGGTCACCCTGGATTCCGGATTGGGTCATGGATCGGGGTTTTTTATCGCTCCGACCATCATCATGACCAACCATCACGTCATCAGGGGCCAGAAATTCATCAAGGTGCGCCTGCTCACCGGCCGTGAAATCCTCGGCGAAGTGATACGCAAACACCCGGAACGGGACGTCGCCATCGTCCAGGTGGAACCCGGGGGTCATCGGCCCATACCATTGCGTATGAAACCGCTCAAAATCGCCGAGGAAGTTTATGCGATCGGAACAGCGAAAGATCGGACATTAGGCGGCTCCGTTTCCAGGGGCATTGTTAGCGCATTTCGCTCCAACGATTTCAAACTGGAGGATATCCAGGCCGATGTGGATATCCATGGCGGCAACAGCGGAGGGGCGCTGTTGGACAAGAATGGCAATGTGGTCGGCGTCACCTATGCCGGTTACTTCGATACTCCCCATAAATTTTCAGCGGGTCTCAATTTATTCATCCCCATTTATGATGCCCTTTTCGAAACTTAATATCGGGTTCAAATCGCGCCGCGAAGGCAGTTGACAGCCAGCGCCCATTGACCGGGCCCCCAATAAAAACTAAATCCTCCTGACAGCCGGGCGGTCCGCCGGCCGGTTTGAAACGCATCAGGAAGGGATCCGTCCAATGTCGGAAAGCTCCGGCCCGCTCTGGCACGGCACCACCATACTATGCCTGCGCAAGGGCGGCGAGGTGATCGTCGCCGGCGACGGCCAGGTCAGCATGGGCGACACGGTGGTCAAATCGAACGCCGTCAAGGTGCGCCGGCTGGGGTCCGGCGGCAACGTGATCGCCGGTTTCGCCGGCGCCACCGCCGACGCCTTCACCCTGTTTGAGCGCTTGGAAGCCAAGCTCGAACAGCACCCGGCGCAATTGACCCGGGCCTGCGTCGAGCTCGCCAAGGATTGGCGCACCGATCGCTATTTGCGCCGCCTGGAAGCGCTGATGGCGGTCGCCGATGACAAGGTATCGCTGATCGTTTCTGGCACCGGCGACGTGCTCGAGCCGGAAGACGGCATCATCGGCATCGGATCGGGCGGCAACTATGCGCTGGCCGCGGCGCGCGCCCTTATCGGGCATGACGATCTGGACGCCGAGGCCATCGCCCGGCGCGCCATGGAAATCGCCGCCGGCATCTGCGTCTACACCAATTCATCCGTCGTCATCGAGAAAACAACCGCATCATGAGCAATTTTTCGCCGCGCGAGATCGTTTCCGAACTGGACCGTTTCATCATCGGCCAAAACGACGCCAAGCGCGCCGTCGCGGTGGCGCTCCGCAACCGCTGGCGGCGCCAGCAACTGCCCGAAGAGCTGCGCGAGGAAGTTCTGCCCAAGAACATCCTGATGATGGGCCCGACCGGCGTCGGCAAGACCGAGATCGCGCGCCGCCTGGCCCGCCTGGCGCAGGCGCCGTTCATAAAACTGGAGGCCACCAAGTTCACCGAGGTCGGCTATGTCGGCCGCGATGTCGAATCCATCGTTCGCGATCTTTTGGAAATCGCCATCCACGAAACCCGCGAACGGCAGCGCAAGCAGGTGACGGCGCGCGCCGAAATGAACGCCGAGGAGCGCGTCCTCGATGCCCTGGTCGGCGACAACGCCAGCCCCGATACGCGCCAGAAATTCCGCAAGATGCTGCGCGAGGGCGAGCTATCGGACAAGGAGATCGAGGTCGAGGTCGCCGATCAATCCTCGATGAGCCTGCCCACCTTCGACATTCCCGACATGCCCGGCGCCCAGATGGGGATGATCAATCTCGGCGATATCATGGGCAAGGCCTTCGGCGGCGGGCGGACCACGCCGAAGCGCATGACGGTCGCCGAATCCTACGAGATCCTGATGGCCGAGGAAGCCGACAAATTATTGGACGACGACGCCGTGTTGCGCGATTCCATCGATGCGGTGGAAAACAACGGTATCGTCTTTTTGGACGAGATCGACAAGATCACGGCGCGCTCGGAACGCATCGGCGGCGATGTCAGCCGCGAGGGCGTGCAGCGCGACCTGTTGCCGCTGATCGAGGGCACCACGGTGGCCACCAAGCACGGCACTATAAAAACCGATCATATCCTGTTCATCGCATCAGGCGCTTTTCACATGGCGAAACCGTCGGACTTGTTGCCGGAATTGCAGGGGAGGCTGCCGATCCGGGTCGAACTGGCGGCCCTGACGACGGAAGATTTCGTGCGCATCCTGACCGAACCGGAAGCCAGCCTGATCACCCAATATACGGCGCTGATGGAAACCGAGGAGGTGTCCCTCACCTTCACCGACGAGGCCGTCGACGAGCTTGCGAAAATCGCCGCCGAGGTCAATTCGACGGTCGAAAATATCGGCGCCCGGCGCCTGCACACGGTGATGGAAAAGCTTTTGGAAGAGATCAGCTTCACCGCCACCGACCGCGCCGGCGAAGCCATCAACATCGATGCCGAGATGGTCCGCGAACGGGTCGGCGAGTTGCTGAAAGACGGCGATCTATCGAAATTTATTCTGTAAGAACGGCTTAGCGCGCGTTGCTAAAATGCCGCTTAAATCACTTGAAGCGATGGATGAACGCGGCCCGGCGGAGGGCGCGGGCGGGCCAACCATATCAATCCCTTAGCGGCAAAAACTAAGCCTCCTCGTCAAACCCCATCTCGGCCAGAATCCGCTCAATCGTTGCGTCGTCCAGTTCGTGGATGTGCTGGGCGAGAAGGTTGGCGAGGAGGGTGGCTTTCGGGCTGAGGCCGCCGGTGTCGACCGGCACGCGCGGGTGCGACAGTTGCGCCAGGTGCTTCAGTTCATCCACGCTTTCCCAGATGAGGCCGAAATAATCGGCGATCTGCATCACCAGGCCCGGCCCCGGGCGGCCGCGACGCCCATGTTCCAGGGCCGAGAGATACGCCGACGAGACCTTCAGATCGGCGGCCATTTTTTTAAGCTGGATGCCCTTTTCTTGGCGCAACGCGCGCACCTTGGCGCCGAACGGGGTCATTTGCGCCCCCCTTTATTCGATTGACCCTTCTTCAACAGGATGTAAAGCGCGCCGCTGCCGCCGTCGGCTTGCGTCGCGTGGGTAAAGGACAGTATCCGCCCCCGGTTGGGCGGCTGGTTGAGCCAGCGCGGCACCTGGTCTTTCAAAACCCCGGTGGCGCGGTCCAAACCGGTTTCCTCGTCGATCTGGCGGGTGCCCTTGCCGGTGACCACCAGGACGCAGCGCTTGCCCGATTGTTGCGCATTGCCAAGGAATCGATCGAGGGCCGGGTGGGCTTGTTCTTGCGTAAAGCCGTGCAGATCGAGGCGCGCCTCCACATCGAGGCGGCCGCGCCTGAGCCGCTGCGCCGTCCGCCTGTCGACGCCGGGCGCCGTGCCATGGTCAAGTTCGGGCAGCGGCTGGGATTTGGGTTCGGTTGGCGGTGCGGTTTTGGCAAGGCGGGCGGGCGCGGGTTTCTTGGCCTTGGGCGGCGCTTTCGGGGTCTTGCCGATTTTCTTGCCGACTTTTTTTCCCGGCATCGGCGTCACGTCCTGAAACGCCATTTCCAGGAGCGCCGCGTCATCGATCGCCGGTTTGGCCTTGGACGGTTTGGATTGGGCCGGTTTCTTTTTCGATTTAGGCGCCATCGGTATCCACCAGGATGATGTGCAGGTTGCGCGGCCCGTGCACGCCCATCTGCACCTGTTGTTCGATATCGGCGCTGCGCGACGGCCCCGAGATCCAGTTGACGGTGCGCGGCGGAAATTGGTTGCCGGCGGTTTCGCGGCAGATCGCCCAGGCCGCTTCGTAATCGCCGGCAAGGACCGCGACCGGCAAGACGGCGATCAGGGTTTCGGGCAGGAAATTGAGCGCCGTCGGCGCTTCGGCGCCCGACATCAAAAACAGCGTGCCGGTTTCGGCGGCGCCGGCGTCGGCCAGCACCAGGCCGGTTTGATCAACCGCATCGGCGGGCCCGAAAGCGACTTCGAAGGCCCGCCAATCAAGATCGGTAAAAGGCGGCCTCGGCTGCGCCTTGATCGGGCCGCTAAGATCGCGGTCGTCGAGATAGGTGGCCACCGCGCCCGGCAATTCCTGCCAGCGGTTGATGCGGGCGGTGCTGGCCGAGGTTGCTTCGGCGCGGGACCGGAAATGTTCGATGCGGCCCCCGGACCCGGTTGGCGCCAGCGCCGGGATCAAGGGCGGCGGCGGCGCGGCAAGACGCGCTTCAACGCCGGCGCGGCGCTCTTGAGGACCGGAGCCCCGCCCGAGGGACGCGCCGATGCGCCCCAGGATTTCGGCGCGGGCGGATTTGCCGCCGGCGTTCATGATCGCCGCCCGGCTTTCCATTGGGCGATGAAGGTGCGGCCCTCGGGCGCCGGGAAATCCCGCGTCCGGGTCCAGGCGCCGAAGCCGGGAATGGTGCGCAAATAGCCCTTGCGCCGGCCCCATGCCGCCAGCCAGGCCAATTTTACTCCGGCTCCGAAATGATACAGCCGGGGGCGCCGCGCCGAAAACGCCCAAAGCCTGACCAGCAGCCGCGCGAGGGCGCCGGGGGCGCCGCTTTCGGCCGCCTCGAACCTGAGATTGCGCAGCATCCTGGGCAGCGGCAGGCGCACCGGGCAGACCTCTTCGCAGATGCCGCAAAGGCTCGAAGCCTGCGGCAGGTGATGCGCGCTTTTCAGGCCCTTGAGGGCCGGGGTCAGCACCGATCCCATCGGTCCGGAATAGACCGAGCCATAGGCATGGCCGCCGATGGCGCCATAGACCGGACAGTGGTTGAGGCGGGCGCCGCAGCGGATGCAGCCGAGAATTTCCCCATTGTCGCCGGCCATAAGTTCGGTGCGGCCGTTATCCAGCAGAATCACGTGATATGCATCCGGCCCGTCGATGTCGCCGGCCCGCCTGGGCCCGGTGGAAAAGGTGGTGTAGGCGGTAATATCCTGTCCCGTCGCGCTGCGCGCCAAAACCCTGAGGAGGGTCGCCGCGTCATCCAGGCTCGGCACCACTTTTTCGAGGCTAGCGATGACGATATGGACGCGCGGCAATATCTGGGTGAGATCGCCATTGCCCTCGTTGGTGACGATGATGCTGGTGCCGGTTTCGGCGATCAGAAAATTGGCGCCGGTGATGCCGACATCGGCGGCCAGGAACTTCTGCCGCAACTGCTGGCGCGCCTCGGCCAGAAGCTCGGCCGGCTCGCTTAAGGAACGCGCCGCGTCCAGTTCCGTATGGCGCTGGCGGAAGCTGTCGGCGACCTGTTCCTTCGAGAGGTGCGTCGCCGGCGCGATGATGTGGCTGGGCGCTTCGCCGCGCAGCTGGATGATATATTCACCAAGGTCGGTTTCCACCGGCTCGATGCCATTGGCCTGCAGATATTCGTTGATGGCGATTTCCTCGCCGATCATCGATTTGCCCTTGGTAACGGTCTTGGCGTCCGCCGCCCGGCAGATGTCGAGGACGGCGGCGCGCGCCTCATCGGCATCCCGGCACCAATGGACATGGCCGCCGGCGGCCACGGCGCGTTCCTCGAAGCGCTGCAGATATTGGTCCAGGTGGGCCAGCGTATGGGTTCGGATAAGCTGAGCGCGGTCACGCAGGGCATCGAATTCCGGCAGGCGGCCGATGGCCTGGCGGCGGCTTTCGACGAAACCGCCGCGCAGTCGTTCAAGCGCGTCTTGCAAATGCGCATCGCCGAGGGCGGCGCGGGCATTGGCGGGAAAATTGCGGCTGTCCAGATTCACCGTTCTTCGTCCCCCCGTTTACCATCTCCTTGGCAGATGGCCGGCGTATCGGTCATGCCGGCCAGCACTTCGGCCAGATGACGGACGCGGATCGGCGAACAGGCGCGGCTCAGCTTGCCGGCAAGCTGGCAGAGGCAGCCGAGATCGCCGCCGAGCAGAAGGCCTGCGCCGGATTTTTCCAGCTCCACCAAGCGGTCCGTCGCTAGATGGTCGGAAATATCCGGATATTTGACGCAAAAGACGCCGCCGAACCCGCAGCAGGTCTCGGCGCCGCCATATTCGGCCAGTTGCAGCCCATCGACCGATGCCAGCAGTTTGCGCGGCTGTTCCTTAATCCCCAGCTCGCGCAGGCCCGAGCAGGAATCGTGATAGGCGGCGGCGCCATCTAGGCGCGCGGTAATCTTTCCGGCGCCCCGGACATCGACCAGGAATTCCGTCAATTCATATGTGCGCCCGGCAAGATCACCGGCGGCGGGACCCAGCACCGGATCATCGGCAAAAAGGCGCGGATAATGGATTTTGATCATCGCCGCACAGGAACCGGACGGCGCCACCACGTAATCGAAACCGGCGAAGGCATCGATCACCTGCTCGGCGATGCGCACCGCATTTTTTCGATCGCCGCTGTTGTAGGCGGGCTGGCCGCAGCAGGTCTGCGCTTCCGGCACCGCCACCCGGCAGCCGGCGTCTTCGAGCAGCCTGACGGCGGCAAAACCGACGGTTGGGCGGATCAGATCGACGAGGCAGGTGACGAACAGCACCACCCGGATTGGTGCCGAAGCGGGCGCATTATTTTCGATTTCGGCCATCCGGCCAGAGTGCCGATTAACCGGATTGAAGTAAAGTCCGCCGTGCCGCCGATTTCGGTATCAAGAGGTACAGCCGGCCCGGATTCTTCATCCGGCCGGCGGCCTCCAGGGCGTAGCGCCCGGCGCCCCAGAACAGATCGCCGCGCACCGGTCCGGTGATCGCGGAACCGGTATCCTGGGCGACGACCAGACGGGCCAGCGGCAGCAGCGGATTGAGGGGGTTGGTGGTTTGCAGCCAGATCGGCGCGCCCATCGGCAGGTATTTGAGATCGACCGCGAAACTGCGGCCCGGGGTCAGCGGGATACCGGCGGCGCCGATCGGGCCGGGACCGATAATGCGCTTGAAAAACACATAGGACGGATTGCGGTTCATCAGCGCCCGCGCCTGGCCCGGATTGGTCTTCAGCCACTGCCGGATGGTCTGCAACGAGATGTCTTTTTTCTGAATGGCGCCCATCGCCACCAGGTCGCGGCCGATGGCGCGGTAGGGGCGGCCGTTCTTGCCGTCAAATCCAACCCGTATGGTTTCGCCGCTGTCCAGCAGAATCCGTCCCGATCCCTGGATATGCAGAAAAAAGGCGTCGATGGCATCGTCCACCCAAACCACTTCGAGCCTCTGTCCGACCAGGGCGCCGCGCTCGATCTCGGAGCGGTCCAGATAGGGGATGAATTTGTTGCCGCGCACCTGACCGGATATATTGCGGCCGCTCAGGCGGCTATCGAACTGGCCGAGATCGACACTGATCAGATCGGGCGGGCGGCGATAGAGCGGCACGCTGAAGCGCTGGCTGCGCTTTGTGGAACCATTAAGCTGCGGTTCAAAATAGCCTGTGATTAGTCCGGTTTTTTCCTTATTGCCGGCGACCGCAAAGGGCTGAAACCAGGTCTCGAAAAACTGTTTCGCCGGCGTTCCCCCATGTTCGGCGCCCCGGGCAACGGCGCAGACGCCCTGCCAATCGGCGGCCAGGCCGGCATAGATCGCCGGCGGCAGCGGCTGCCCCGGTTGCAACCTATCGAACCGCCGGCAGGTGGCGATAAAGGCGATCAGCGCGGCGCGGTGGTCATCCAATTGCCAGCCGGGAATGGCGTCGAATTCCAGCGGCGCCAATGAGAGCGCGCCAAAAGCCGAAGGTTCCCTTTCCGGCGGCGCCGCGCAGGCGGACAAGCCGGCGGCAAGGCCAATCGCAAGCCAAAGGGCGGCGGCCCGCTGCAAGCGGCGGAATTTAGAAATGACGGGATGATCAATCGAGGCTGCGTGTCGCGACCAGTTGCCAATTGGGATTGCGCGAGCCGAGATCGCGGGCAAAGGTCCAGATATCCGTGATTTCGGAAATTTGATTCGAGTTTCCATCAACAACCTCGCCGTCCGCATTGCGGGTCACATTGACTTGCTCGGAAATGATCTTCACCGTAATTAAACCGATTGAATTTTCCACATATGCTTCGATCGCTTCGTTCGAAACCAGCCGGATCAATGTGTTCTCAAGGGTTTCGTTATTTTCCTCGCGATTGTGGATAGCGGTGACGAAGTTATTGTAGACCTCGTCATTCAACAATGAATTCAGGGTCTCGCGGTCGCCTTTGGCAAAGGCTTCGACGATCATTTCAAAGGCGGCGCGGGCGCCGGCAATGAATTCGGACGCATCGAAAGAATTATCGGCGGCCCTGATGTCGGCAAACCCCTGGTCGAGGGGCGAGGCTTGGGCACTATCTTCGGAAACTGGTGTTTCATCTTCGGTGAATTCCTGATTGCCCTGATCGGGCAATTGGATGACATTATCGTCCTTGGCGGGCGAATGCGGGTCCGGCGCCTGCGGGTCCGGCGTGAACGGATCCTTCTGCGGGCGGCCATGATCCTTGTGCCGGCCAAGAACGTTGCGTAGCCTGAGAATCAGGAACGCCGCGATCATCGCGAACAAGATGATATCTATAAACTGGAAACCTTCACCCATTAACTTCACCGTACCGGGTCAATATAAAGAAAGGGTTGCAGACCTGATTTGCCGCAGGATAAACGGCCATGCCGGGATAGTTTATCCTTTCGCCGCCGCGCGGTCCAGCCTGCGCCTCATTACGTGCATTCATGCTCCTATCATACTAAATAGGTAGATCAATCTCCACTGGCAAGGAAGCAAGCATATTTTGAACGCGCTTAGGGCATAAACATTGGGTTGTATCATATTTTTTCTGCTGGTCGCCGTTCCCATTATTGAAATCGGCGTATTCATCCAGGTTGGCGGCATCATCGGTCTTTGGCCCACCATCGCGGTGATTTTCCTGACCGCGGCAATCGGTGCCGGATTACTGCGCGCGCAGGGGCTGGCCGAAATGTTCCGTGCCCAGGAAGTGATGGCGCGGGGTGAAATGCCGCTGGCCGAGGTTTTCGATGGCCTCTGCCTTCTGTTCGCGGGCGTCTTGCTGCTGACCCCCGGTTTCGTCACCGATGCGGTCGGATTCTTACTGTTCATTCCACCCTTGCGGATCATCCTGCGGCGCGGTGTCGCATCATTCGTTGCGGCGCGCGGCGGCATTCATGTCCAAGGCGCGGCCGCAGCCCACACGGACACCGAAGACGCATCGGTGATCGATGGGGAATTCGTAGATTTGACCGACGACGATGGCGCGGCAAAGAAGAACACCGACGACATTGTACGCCGGATCGAATAATGCTAGGCAGTGACCCGCTGATTTTGAAAAGGAACCGACATGGCGGAAGACGACGAAAATCCCATCCCCGAGGAAAGATTTACCCCGGAACCGGACGCCGCGTCCGAAGGCGGCCAAGAAAATAAAGGGGGAAATGGCGGGCTTGACGAAAATACACCGCTTGCCATCAACGGACAGTATATCAAGGATTTTTCCTTCGAAGCGCCGCATACGCCGGAAATCTACAACGAATTGCAGACCGATCTGCCGGAAATTCAGGTCGATATCGATGTCGGCGCCGAAGCCAAGGCCGATAACCTTTTCGAAGTGATGATCAAGAGCCGCGCCGAGGCGCGGGTCAAGGATCAACTCGCCTATTTGCTGGAGATCGAATATGCGGGCCTGTTCACGGTTAACGTCGATGCCGAGGCCCTGGGACCGGTCCTGTTGATCGAATGCCCGCTGATCCTGTTCCCGTTCATGCGCCGGATTATCGGCGACATGACCGGCGACGGCGGCTTCGCGCCCTTGATGCTATCGCCGATCGATTTCGCGGCGCTTTACCAGCAGCGCATGATGCAGGTGCAACAAGAGTCCGAAGCAGGGGGCGAGGTTGAGCCCGGTGAGGGCGAGGACACGGCGGCAAAGGAAAATTGAATTCGCGGGGCCAATCGCAATCGATCGGCCTCATTCCCGCCAGACCGGCTTATCAATTTTTTCGAGGAATTTATCATGCGCCGCCAGCTCGGCCTGGCTCGGCGCATGCGGCCTCGGGGCGCGGCGCGCCGTTTCGGCGGCCGCGGCCGTGCCGGCGGCGGCGGCATCGTTTTTCAATTTTAAGTCCGGTTGCCGCCCGCCGATAAGCTCCAGGTAGACCTCGGCCAAAAGCTGGGCATCCAGGAGCGCGCCGTGCAGAGCGCGCGAGGAATTATCGATGCCGAACCGCTTGCACAACGCATCCAGGCTGGCCGGCGCGCCGGGAAAGGCCGAACGGGCCAGGCCGACCGTATCGATGGCGCGTTTCGCCGGCAGCGGCGGCCGGTCCAGCGCTTCAAGTTCGGCATTGATGAAACGCAGGTCGAATTCGGCGTTATGGATGACCAGCGGCGCCGCGCCGATAAATTCCAGGAATGCTTCGGCGACATCGGCCATCACCAGCTGCTCGGCCAGAAACTCATCGGATAGGCCGTGGATGGCGAAGGTTTCTTCCGGCATCGGCCGTTCGGGATTGATATATTGGTGATAGGTGCGCCCCGTCGGCAGGTGATTGTCGAGCTCGATGCAGCCGATTTCGACGATCTTGTCGCCAGCCGCGGGATTGAGGCCAGTGGTTTCCGTATCGAGGACGATTTCTCTCATGCTGGGTCCATTTCCCTGGTCAATAGTTTCTGGCCAATTTTTCCTGGCCGCGGATACCGTTATCTCAGCTTGACCGGCGGCCAGTGGGTTCCCTTGATGGCGCGGGCCACTTTGACGATGTTTCGCACCTCCCGCAAGCTGTGGTAGCGGTCAAGACCGGTATTGATGACGAAATCGGCGCGCCGGCGTTTTTCATGATCGGGCATCTGGTGGGCGATGATGGCGCGCATTTTATCCACCGTCATGCCGGGTCTTGCCAAGATACGGCTGCGTTGCAGGAAAGGCGTGGCGCTGACCACCGCGATCAGATCGCAATGTTCATCGCTCCTGGATTCAAACAATAGCGGGATATCGAGAACCGCGACGGCGTCGCGGCGGCCGGTGGCCAGTTTCAAGAAGCGTTTTTGTTCGCGCCGGACGATGGGATGCAATATGGCTTCCAGGCGCGCCAGCGCCGCATCATCGCCAAACACCTCGGCCCCCAGCCGGGCCCGGCTTACGGCACCGTTCTCGGCGCTTCCGGGAAAGGCGCGCGTCACCGCGCCGACCGCTTCGCCGCCCTTGGCCAACAGTCGGTGGACGGTAGCGTCGGCATCGTAAACGGGAATGCCGAGGTAATGGAACATTCCGGCGATGGTGGATTTGCCCATGGCGATCGAACCGGTGAGGCCGATGATGACCATTTTCGCCCGTCCCGCCTCAAGGCCCGAGGATATGATCGCGCAGGCCCGGCGTCACCTCGGGCTCGGCACCGAACCATGCGGCAAAAGCCGGGCGCGCCTGATGCAATAGCATGCCGAGCCCATCGACGACTTCGTTGCCGCGCGCCCGCGCGGCGGCCAGCAACGGTGTCTGCAGCGGCGCATAGACGATATCGTTGACCACCGCGCTGGACGGAAGTTTTTCAAGGGAAAGATCGAGCGCCGCGGCGCCGGTCATGCCGAGGCTGGTCGTGTTGACCAGCAGCGCCGCCCCATCCAGGGCATCGGCGCGTTCCCGCCAATCCAATATCTCGATGCCGCCGAGGTCACCGGCCAACGCTTCGGCGCGCGCCCGGGTCCGGTTCAAAAGGCGGATATCGGCCGCCCCGGCATCGATCAGCGCCACCGCGACGCCGCGCGCCGCGCCGCCGGCGCCGAGAATCACCACCGGTGCGCCGCCGAATTCAAGACGCGGCGCCCCGGCGCGCAGATTTTCGATGAAACCAAAGGCGTCCGTATTGCTGCCGGCGAGGGTTCCGCCGGCGCCGACGGTAACCGTATTTACGGCGCCGATGCGGCGCGCCAGATCATCGACATGATCAAGCGCGGCAAGGGCCGTCTGTTTATGGGGGATGGTGATGTTAACCCCGGCAAATCCCAGCTTCGGTAATGCGCGGAGCGCATCGGCGAGGTTTTCAGGCGCCACCGCCAGGGGAACATAGGCGCCGTCGATACCGAGTGTTTCGAGCCAGTATCCGTGGATACGGGGCGACAGGGAGTGGCCGATGGGCCATCCCATGACACCGGCAAGCCTGGCCGCTCCGGATATAGTGCCGGTAATTGTCCCGTTATTCATCATTGCCGCAACACTCCCCGGGCGCGCAGGAAATCCAGGAGCGGCAGCAAGGGCAAACCAAGGATGGTGAAATAATCGCCCTCGATTTTGGAAAAAAGCTGCGCCCCCATATCTTCCAGCCGGTAGGCGCCGACCGATGCCAACGCGTCATCGCCGACGTCATCCAGATAAGAGCCAATGAACGCATCCGAGAAATCACGCATGGTCAGACGCGCCTCGGCGCAACTTTGCCACAGCAAATCCTCGCCATGCACAACGGCACAGGCGGTAATCAGCCGGTGGGTCCGACCGCGCAGGGTTCTGAGGTGCCCTTCCGCTTCGGCGCGATCCTTGGGCTTGTCGAACAGCCGGCCGTCGCATGCAAGGATCTGATCGGCGCCGATTATCATCTTATCGGCATGTTCCTTGGCGATGGCGCGGGCCTTGGCTTCGGCCAGGCGTAATGCGATGGTATCCGTGTTCTCGCCTTTTTGCGCTTGCTTGATGCGATCCTCGTTGACATCGGCGGGGTGAATGGTGAACGGCACGCGCGCACCCTCAAGCAGCCGGGCGCGCACCTTGCTGGCAGAGGCAAGAATCAACCCGCCTGTCGGAATTTGGTTTGAAATACCGTTCAGCTTTCTTGCTCCGGCTGGGACGCTATCGAAAGCATTTGCATAATCGAAGCCGCCGTTTCCTCGATCGAACGGCGCGTCACATCGATCACCGGCCAGTCTTGCCCGGCAATGATGCGGTTGGCGAATTTCACCTCCTCTGCGACCGCTTCGGGATCGGCATATTCGGATTCGTCGCCTTCGTTCAGCATGCGCAGCCGGTTGCGCCGGATTTGAACAAGATTGCTGGTTTCCTTGATTAAACCGACGACCAGCGGTTTCGTGAGGTTGAATGCCTCTTCGGGAAGGTCCATGCCGAGGATGATTGGGATATTGGCCGCCTTGATCCCCCGGTTCGCCAGGTAAATGCAGGTCGGTGTTTTCGAGGTTCGGGAAACACCGATAAGGACGACATCGGCTTCTTCCAGATTCCAGGGTGCCTGACCGTCATCATGACTCAAGGCGTAATCCATCGCCGAGATACGCGAATAATATTCGTTGTCGAGCACATGTTGCCGGCCGGGCCGGGCCTGTTGTTCGATATTCAAGTAACCGCCGAACGCCGCCATGATCGGCTGCAAGACCGAAACACAAGGGACACGAATTTGCCGGCAGGCGTCCAGCAGCTTGGCGCGTACATTTGCGTCCACCAGGGTAAAGAGAACGAAACCCGGATTTTCCTCGATCCCGGCAATCACTTTATCGACCTGTCCTTCGGTGCGCACCAATGTCCATAAATGCTCGCGCGGTTTGATATTCTCGAATTGAACCAGACAGGCGCGCGCCACCGATTGAACCGTTTCGCCGGTGGCATCGGAAATCAGATGCAGATGAAACTCTTCCATTTGTTCGGTCCGGGACAAATATGAATAAACAGGGGATAAGTGAGGTTGATTTCAAAGATACCGGATTCGGTGCCACCATCACATATCTTCGGCCACATTCTTATACAAGGAAATCCGGTTATCCCTGAAACTGCGGAACCGGAAGATTTTGCAACCATATTAAACAACATGCACAGTTTCATACCCTGGTCCATGCCCTGGTCGGTACCCTGAATATTAGCGTCAACCGGGGCTAATTGGCATTTATCCTTGATCGATCCACAACATTTGGCATCAAATTTCGTCGCAATGGTTAAGCCCGGGATAACCCCTTGAAAAAATTTAATCCCACTTATACCGGCTCCAACAACAATCACATCCTTTTAGTTATATATATTTTGTTTTAAGTGAGTTATCCCGAAAGTCACCGAGAACCCGGATCGGCGGAGCCTGATATGAACCAAACCGGCAAACCCCTGCTTCGCACCCTGATGGGTTCGCGCCACTCGCCACCACCTATCTGGCTGATGCGTCAGGCGGGCAGGCATTTGAGCGAATATCGGGCACTCAGGGAAAAATCATCAGATTTCTTGAATTTCTGCTATAGCCCGGAGCTGGCGGTGGAAGCGACCATGCAGCCGGTTCGGCGTTACCGCCTGGATGCGGCTATTCTGTTCAGTGATATTCTTGTGATACCTGATGCGTTCGGTCAGGGAGTCAGGTTTGTAACCGGCGAAGGGCCGAAACTGGATGCCATCGCCGATGGTGATCCGTTGCCGGCCTTCGATGCCGATAAACTGCATGATCATTTATCACCGGTCTACGAGACGGTGGCGCGCCTCGCCGATGAATTGCCAGATATGGTTGGCCTAATCGGGTTTGCCGGCGCCCCGTGGACGGTCGCCACCTATATGGTCGAGGGCGGTAGCAGCCGCGATTACCAGAAAATTCGAAGTTGGGCCTATCAAAATCCCGATAGCTTCCAGATACTGATCGATCTTCTGGTCGATGCGACCGCCGCCTATCTCGGGCGTCAGATCAGCCATGGCGCCGAGGCCGTTCAGCTGTTCGATAGTTGGGCCGGCGTCTTGCCGCCGGTTGAGTTCGAACGCTGGGTAATCCAGCCGACCGCCGAAATCGTCAGGCGATTGCGGATCGAGCATGGCGATATTCCGGTTATCGGTTTCCCGCGCGGCGCCGGCGCGCAATATCCGGTCTATGCCGAACAGGCTGGCGTCGACTGTATTTCCCTCGATCAGACCGTGCCCCTGGATTGGGCGGCGAAATCCCTGCCCCAGGGCATGGCCGTACAGGGAAATCTGGATAACCTTCTCTTGTTGGCCGGCGGCGAAGCCATGGCAGATGCGGCGCGCGCGATTATTGCCGCCTTTTCCGATCGGCCGCATATCTTCAATCTGGGACATGGCATCCTGCCCGAAACGCCGCCCGAACATGTCGAGCGGCTCTGCGCCGTGGTTCGCGGCGAGGACTAGGGCGGGTGGCCGAAAGCAATAGCCGGCGCGCCGTGGTTCTGTTCAATCTCGGCGGCCCGGACAGTCCGGACGCGGTGCGCCCGTTTTTGTTCAACCTCTTTAACGACCAAGCGATCATCGGCGCACCGGCATGGATACGCTGGGCCATTGCGGCGCTGATATCGGGCCGGCGCGCCAAAACAGCGCGGCAAATTTACGGCCGGATCGGCGGCAAATCGCCGCTCTTGGAACTGACCCGCGCGCAAGCAGAGGCCTTGCAAAAAGAGTTGGCGGACGAGGCCGGCGAACTGCGCGTCTTCATCGCCATGCGCTACTGGCATCCGATGACCGAGGAAACGGTTGCCGCGGTGCGGGACTTCGATCCGGGCGAGATATTTCTGCTGCCCCTCTATCCTCAATATTCAACAACGACCAGCGCCTCTTCGCTTGAGCGGTGGCGTATTTGTGCGCGGAAAGCCGGTCTGACGGCGCCGAGCCACGCGGTCTGCTGCTATCCCACCCTGGACGGCCTGATCGAAAGCCAGGCAAGGCTGCTTAAACGTACCTTGGACGGCCACCCCGCCGGCCGGCCGGTAAGGGTGCTGTTCTCGGCGCACGGCTTGCCGAAAAAGATCGTCGATAAAGGCGATCCCTATCAGGTTCAGATCGAGTTGACGGCCGCCGCCATCGCCGACAAGGCCGGGTTGGCCGAGGATGGCTGGACAATCTGCTATCAAAGCCGCGTCGGGCCCTTGCAATGGATCGGTCCGTCCCTGGATGAAGCCCTTGCGGTTGCCGCCCGGGACGGTGCCGGCGTCGCGGTGCTGCCCATTGCCTTTGTTTCCGAGCATTCGGAAACCCTGGTCGAATTGGATATCGAGTATCGCGGGCGGGCGGATCGCCTGGGTATCGATCCCTATCTGCGCGTGCCCGCCGTCGGCGCCGACGGCCAATTTATCAAGGGTCTGGCCGCTATCGTACGCGCCGGTTTTGCCACCGGGCGGGGCATCGGTCCCGCCGGTCCGGACCGTATCTGCCCGCCCGGCCGCACCGCCTGTCCTTGCGCGCCGGCCAAGCGCTAGATAAATAGGGACCAAGGCACAATATGATCGATCTTTCCGCAACCGCGTTCGTATGGATCAAGGCGCTGCACATCATCAGCGTCATCGCCTGGATGGCCGGGCTGCTCTATCTGCCGAGGCTGTTTATCTATCACTGCGCCGCCGAGCCGGGCGGCCGGCAATCGGAAACCTTCAAGGTGATGGAACGCCGGCTTTTGCGCGCCATCATGCATCCGGCGATGATCGCCAGCCTGGTATCCGGCGCATTCCTGTTGGCGAATCTCGGCGCTGACGACTGGCGCGAAGGCTGGTTGCAGGCAAAGCTGGCGCTGATCGTCCTTTTATTAGTTATGCACGGCATGATGAGCAAATGGCGCAAAGATTTCGAGGCCGACGGCAATCAACGCCCGGCCGGGTTTTATCGCGTCATCAACGAAGTCCCGACCGTGCTGATGATCGGCATTGTCATATTCGCCGTGGTAAAACCGTTTTGAGAATTGGATATATTTCGGGGGATATATTTCAGCGCGAGATGTTGCTTGCGGATTTAGTTCACGGGCGGGCGGTTTCGACACGGCTTGCGGCGGCCATTGGGCAAACTATATTTGACTCGAATAAAAACTTCGGTTAGGTGTAGGCACGTTCGATCCCGAACTCGACCGAGTTTTTCGGGCTTCAAGATATACCCTAAAGCTATCGGGCGCCCTGCCCCAGATTTTGCTTTTCCGCATCCGCGGCGCCAATTTTTTCATTTTTCTTATCAGTCAGTATACGCCCATGAACCTTCAAGAACTCAAACTGAAAACCCCCCCGGAACTCCTGCAATTCGCGGAGGAACTGGAAATCGAAAACGCCAGCAGCCTGCGCAAGCAGGACATGCTGTTCGCCATCCTCAAGCAATTGGCCGAAAACGATATCGCCATTTTCGGCGATGGCGTTTTGGAAGTCTTGCAGGATGGCTTCGGTTTCCTGCGCTCGCCGGAATCCAATTATCTGCCGGGGCCCGACGATATCTATATTTCGCCCAGCCAGGTCCGCCGTTTCGGCCTCAGAACCGGCGATACGGTCGAGGGCCAGATCAGAGCGCCCAAGGACGGCGAGCGTTATTTCGCGCTTCTCAAGGTCAAGGACATCAATTTCAGCGATCCGCAGGAAGTCCGCCACCGCATCAATTTCGACAATCTGACGCCGCTCTATCCGGATGAGCGGATCTCGATGGAGATCGATAAGCCCGACTTCAAGGACCCGACGCTGCGCGTGATCGACCTGATCTCGCCGGTCGGCAAGGGTCAGCGCGCGCTGATCGTGGCGCCGCCCCGGACCGGCAAAACGGTGATGCTGCAAAACATCGCCCACGCCGTCGCCCATAACCATCCCGAATGCTACCTGATCGTTTTGCTGATCGACGAACGGCCCGAGGAAGTGACCGACATGGCGCGCAGCGTGCGCGGCGAGGTGGTCTCATCGACCTTCGACGAGCCCGCCGTGCGCCACGTTCAGGTCGCCGAAATGGTGATCGAAAAAGCCAAGCGGCTGGTCGAACACAAGCGCGACGTGGTGATCCTATTGGATTCCATTACCCGCCTGGCGCGCGCCTATAACACGGTGGTGCCGTCTTCGGGCAAGGTGCTGACCGGCGGTGTCGACGCCAACGCCCTGCAAAGGCCGAAGCGTTTCTTCGGCGCGGCGCGCAATATCGAGGAAGGCGGCTCGCTGACCATTATCGCGACGGCGCTGATCGATACCGGATCGCGCATGGACGAAGTGATTTTCGAGGAGTTCAAGGGCACCGGCAATTCGGAAATTATCCTCGACCGCAAGCTCACCGACAAGCGGACCTGGCCGTCGATGGACATCACCCGGTCAGGAACGCGTAAAGAGGAACTGCTGGTCGACAAGGGCATGCTGTCGAAAATGTGGGTGCTCAGGCGCATCCTCAACCCGATGGGCGTCGTCGATTCCATGGAGTTCCTGCTGGATAAACTCAAGGAATCGAAGAACAACGACGATTTCTTCGAATCGATGAACACCTGACGGACACAGCCCGGCTGGGGATGGCCGGGTCGGCCAGCCGGGCGTCGATCTAGTTCAGCCGCAACCGGCGCAATACGGGCACCCTCCTCCAATAAATTCCACGCCTAAGGCAACAGCACGGTCGAGCCCGTGGTGGCGCGGGATTCCAATGCGGCGTGCGCCTTGGCGGCATCGGCGAGCGGGAATGTCTGCCCGACCTCGATCTTAACGGCGCCGCTTTCCACCACCTCGAACAAGGCCCGTGCCGCTTCCAGCCGCAGCCCGTGATCGGCGATGTAATGCATCAATGTGGGGCGGTTGAGGAACACCGAGCCCTTGGCCATCAGGGTCAGGGGTTCGACCGCCGGGGCCGGCCCCGACGCATTGCCGAAGCTGATCAGATAGCCGAATTTGGACAGGCAATCGAGGGAGTTTTCGAAGGTCTCCTTGCCGACCGAATCGTAGACCACCGGAACGCCGGCGCTGCCGGTAATCTCGCGCACCCGTTCGGCGAAATTTTCGGTCGCATAGTTAATTGGATGGTCGCAGCCATGCGCCTTGGCGATCTCCGCCTTGGCATCGGAGCCGACGGTGCCGATCACGGTGGCGCCCAGATGCTTGCCCCACTGGCACATGATGCTGCCGACGCCGCCGGCCGCCGCATGCACCAAAATGGTATCGCCGGCCTTGACCGGATAACACTTGAATAACAGCATTTGCGCGGTCATCCCCTTGAGCATCATGGCGGCCGCGGTTTGATCCTCGATGCCGTCCGGAACCGGAGCCAGCACGCCGGCGTTCATCACCCGCGCTTCGGCGTAGGAGCCCAATTGGCCGCCCGCATAGGCGACGCGCTGACCGGCGCTAAGCCCCTCGACGCCGGGGCCGACCGCTTCGATTACGCCCGCCGCCTCGGATCCCAAGGTCAGCGGCAGGTCCATCGGATAGAGGCCGGAGCGCTGATAGCAGTCGATAAAATTAAGGCCGACCGCGGTGTGGCGAATACGCACCTCGCCTTCGCCGGGATCGCCCGCTTCTACATCTTCCCATTTGAGAACCTCCGGCCCACCATGTTCGTGGATGCGAATGGCCTTGGTCATGAATTTCCTCCCAATATCTGAATCACATATGAACTTATAGGATGGTATAGCCTTCAAGCCTGAGTAACGCCAGCTTGGTTTCAATACCTTCGCCGCCGGAATAACCGGTCATTTTCCCGCCGGCGCCGAGCACTCGGTGACAGGGGATGATGATCGGTATGGGATTGGCGCCGCAGGCGCCGCCGACGGCGCGCGCCGCGCTGCCAAGCCGGCGCGCGATGGCGCCGTAGGTCAGCGTTTCGCCGTAGGCAATCGAACGCATCTGGTCCCAAACGGCGCGCTGGAACTTTGACCCTTGCGGTGCCAGCGGCAAATCGAAATCAAACCGGTCGCGGTCGAAATATTCGTCCAATTGGCGCCGTGCCTGGTCCAGCAGCGGCGTTTCGGCGCCGCCCCCGACTCCACTGGCGCCGCGCCCGAATTCGAGCGCCACGATGGCGCCTGAATCTTCGAATATGGTCAACGGCCCCAACGGGCCGTGCATGGCGAGATGCGGCATGGCTGGAATTTACAGCCGCCGAAGCGCCTCCTTCAAGCCCTGCGCTTCGGTTTCGGGCAGGCCGCAGACGGCGCCGACGCAGACATAGGCGGCCGACTTGCCGGCGATCGCGGTTTTGCCGGCGGCGGGGTGGCCGGGCGGCAGTCCGGCGCCATCCTCGATCCCGATCAGGACCAGATTCGGATGGCCAGACGCCGCCGCCGTGGCTTTCAACGCCGCGGCGCCGGCGCCGCCGCCGACGATCACCACCTGCACCGCGTTGCCGAGGAAATCATAGCCGTTGAGGACACCGGGCATGCCCAGATATTGATCCGCGGGCTGGCGTTGGAAGAGATCGATAATAGCCTCGGCGCCTTGCCGGTAATCGGCATCACCGGTGATGAAATACAGCCGCGCCAGGTTTTCCACCATGGCGCCGTTGCCGGCCGGGGTGGCGTTGTCGATGGCGGTGCGGGTGCGGACGATCACATCGGTGGCGTCATCGGCCGAAAAATAATAACCGCCGTCCGCATCATCCCAGAAAAAGGCATTGGCGGTTGCCGTCCAGCGCCCGGCCGCATCCAGATAAGCCGCGTCGCCGGTGGCCTGAAAAAGGGCCAGCGCGGCGCTGATCATTTGCGCATAATCGTCAATCACATGGATGTCCTGGTGGATGCCGAGGCGCGTCGAATGGCGCAGGCGGCCGTCTTCGGTTTCCAGCCCGGCAATGAAAGCGAAGGCATCACGGGCGGCTTCGATCCAGGCGGCTTCGCCGGCGATGGCGCCGGCGGCGGCCAAGGCGGCGATCATCAGCCCGTTCCAATCGGTGAGAATCTTGTCATCGAGGCCGGGCCGCGGGCGGCCGTCGCGGACGCCTAAAAGCCGCTTGCGGGCCGCCGCCAGCGCCGCCTCTTCCTCGGCGCCCTCAAGCTCCAGATGGTCAAGCCGGTTGAGGATGGTCTTGCCTTCCCAGTTGCCGCTGCTAGTGACCCCGTAGACGGCCTTGAAGGCGGCTGTGCCGGGCCCGAGGGCGGCGTCGACCTCTGCCTCGGTCCAGACGTAGTAGGTGCCCTCGGCGCCCTCGGAGTCGGCGTCCAGGGTGCCGGCGAAGGCGCCGCAATCGAGGCGCAACTCGCGCAAGCACCAAGCGACGGTTTCGCGCAATCGCGCCGCCAACAATGGCGAGCCGGTCTCGGCATGAACCTCGGCCAACAGCCCGATCAGCTGGGCATTGTCGTAGAGCATTTTTTCGAAATGCGGCGCCAGCCAGATTTCGTCGGTGGAATAGCGCGCATAGCCGCCGCCTAGATGATCGTAGATGCCGCCCTGGGACATGTGGTTGAGGGTGTTGACCACGGCATCCCGGAAACGCTCGCCGCCGCCCCGCTTATAGGCGCGCCACAAGAGCGCCAGGAACATCGGCTGCGGGAATTTGGGCGCCCCGCGGGTGCCGCCGTGAACCTCATCGATCATCGAGAGGGCGCGTTCGGCGACGGCGTCGATCTGTGGCCGCCCAAGGATACCGGCCTGGCCCTTGGGCGGCGCCGCGGCGAGGCGCTCTAAACCATCGGTGATCGCCGTGGCATTTTGTTGCACCTTGTCTTTTTGTTCGCTGTAAAGATGGGCGACGCCGCGCAGCACATCGGGAAACGCCGGGTGTCCATAACGCGCTTCCGGCGGAAAATAGGTGCCGCCGTAGAACGGCATCTTGTCCGGTGTCAGGAACATGGTCAGCGGCCAGCCGCCGTGCTGGCCCATCATCGCCAGCGCCGACATGTAGATGCTGTCGATTTCCGGGCGCTCCTCGCGGTCGACCTTGATGTTGACGAACAGATCGTTCATCAGGGCGGCGATCTCTGGCGCCTCGAAGCTTTCATGGGCCATCACATGGCACCAATGACAGGCGGCGTATCCGATCGACAGCAGCACCGGCTTGTTTTCGTCCCGGGCGCGGGCGAAGGCGGCATCGCCCCAAGGGTGCCAATCAACCGGATTGTCTTTATGCTGCAGCAGGTAGGGGCTGGTTTCTAGTTCAAGTAGATTTTGCGTCACAGGCGTTCCCAATTTAAATAACACGCCGCGCCAGCATACGGACCAGCGCGGCAAAGAAAAGATTATAAATGCGAATAGGAATTATTCAAATCATTAGTGCGCATTGTATCCCTTTGGATATTCGTGTAAACGGTTGAAATCATTTGGGAATTTGAATTGAGACTGGCGACGGCCTGGTAAGATATATGAATTCTGATACGATATTTGCTCTGGCAAGCGGTGGCGGTAAGGCGGGTGTCGCCGTCTATCGGCTGTCCGGCAGCGCGGCGGCGGATGCCTACGCGGCAATGGCCGGGTCAGAGATTCCTACGCCCCGGCAGGCCGTCCGCGTGCATCTGGTCGATCCGGCGACAACGACGCCTGTCGATGATGGCCTGGCCATATGGTTTCCGGCGCCGGCCAGTTTTACCGGCGAGGACGTGATCGAATTTCATCTGCATGGCGGGCGCGCCGTGCACGGAGCCATGCTGGGTGCACTTGCCGCCGTTCCCGGACTGCGTCCGGCCGAGCCCGGCGAGTTCACCCGCCGCGCCTTCGAGAACGGCAAGATGGACCTGACCCAGGCCGAGGCCCTGGCCGACCTCGTCGATGCCGAAACCGCGGCGCAGCGACGCCAGGCGCAGCGGCAGATGGGTGGCGCCTTGGCGGAAATCTATGATCGATGGCGCGAGCGGCTGCTCGCCGCGATCGCCAAATGCGAGGCCGAAATCGATTTTGCCGAAGACGACCTGCCCGCCGGCCTGCGCCAGGAAGTTATCCAGTCGGTCACGGATTTGGACAACGAACTGGCCGCTCATCTGGATGACCATGGCCGCGGCGAACGGCTTCGGTCCGGGCTTTCGATCGCCATCTTGGGGCCGCCCAACGCCGGCAAATCGAGCCTCCTTAACCGCCTTGCGGAACGGGATGTGGCGATCGTATCGGAGCGCGCCGGGACCACCCGCGATGTCATCGAAGTGCATCTCGACCTCGGCGGCTATCCGGTTGTCCTGGCCGATACGGCGGGTCTCCGCGAAGCCCGGGACGAATTGGAGGATGAAGGCGTGCGCCGCGCCCTGGCACGGGCATCGGGCGCCGACGTCAAGATCCTGGTCTTCGACGGCGCCGCCTGGCCGGAACTAGATCGCCATACCCTTGATCAGTTGGACGATGACGCGGTTACGGTGGTCAATAAAATCGACTTGGGTCTGGACTTGAACCAGAGCCGGCAGACGGATCTGAAAGCAATCGGAATTTCGGCAAAAACCGGGTCGGGGATCGACCGTCTTTTGGCGACGTTAAGCGCCGTCGCCGAGGAAATGTGCGCCGGCAACGACAGCCCGGCCCTGACCCGCACGCGCCACCGCCTGGCCTTGCTGGAATGCCGCGAGGCGTTGCAGAGGTTTCAAGCCGCCGGTGAGGTGGAATTGGCCGCCGAAGACCTGCGCCTGGCGGCCCGCGCCATTGGCCGCGTCACCGGCCGCGTCGATGTTGAAGATATTCTCGACCGGATATTTTCAGAATTCTGTATTGGAAAGTGATACACGGCAATTTAGCGAACGATCTTCAAGATATAGGTGAACTTGAACAAAGAACCACAATATATTGATTTTATTACGATATCAATTCTATCTCGGAAAATTGAGACGGAAAACGGGCGGATTCTTGGGAATTGACGGTTCCCGGCGACAACCCTACATTCCCGGCACCATGAGCTCAAAACTCACCTATGAGGTGGTCGTCGTCGGTGGCGGCCATGCCGGTTGCGAGGCGGCCGCCGCCGCCGCCAGGTTCGGCGCGCGTACTCTGCTGGTCACCCATAATCCGGACACCATCGGCGAGATGTCCTGTAATCCGGCCATCGGCGGATTGGCCAAGGGGCAGCTGGTGCGCGAGATCGATGCCATGGACGGCCTCATGGGCCGGGTTATCGACCGCGCCGGCATCCAGTTTCGGATGCTGAATAAGAGCAAGGGACCGGCGGTGCGTGGCCCGCGCGCGCAAGCCGACCGCCGCTTGTACCGGATGGCGATGCAAGAGATGCTGTCCGAGCAACCGGGTTTGGATATTATGGCGGGCGCCGTCGAGGATTTGAAATTGGACCGGCGGGGCCGGATCGCCGGGCTCGTCCTAGGCGATGGGCGCCGCGTCGAAACCGGCCGCGTCGTCCTGACCACGGGCACCTTTCTGCGCGGTAAGATTCATCTCGGATCGGAGCAGATTTCGGCCGGGCGGGTGACTGAGAAACCGGCCATCGGCCTAGCCTATACGTTGAAGCGCCTGGGCTTGCACATGGGGCGCCTGAAGACCGGCACACCACCGCGCCTGGATGGCCGTAGCATTGATTGGTCCGGGCTCGAAGTTCAACACGGCGACCATCCGCCGCGCCCCTTTTCCTATCTGACGGAAACCATAACGACAGCGCAGATCGATTGCCATATCACCGAAACGACAGCGGCCAGCCATGACCTGATCCGCGCCAATCTAGACCGGTCACCGATCTATTCCGGCCAAATCGAGAGCACCGGTCCCCGTTATTGCCCGTCGATCGAGGACAAGGTGGTACGCTTTGCCGATCGCCTGCGGCACCAGATTTTCCTCGAGCCGGAAGGCCTGGACGATGATACGGTTTATCCCAACGGTATCTCAACCAGCCTGCCCCGCGAGGTCCAGCTTGCATTGTTGAAGACAATTCCGGGGCTGGAACAGGCGCGCATGATCCAGCCCGGCTACGCCATCGAGTATGATTTCGTCGATCCGCGCGAGCTCAAGCCCAGCCTGGAAGTGCGGACCGCGCCCGGGCTCTATCTGGCCGGTCAGATCAATGGTACCACCGGTTATGAGGAGGCCGGCGCGCAGGGGCTGGTGGCCGGATTGAACGCGGCGCGCGCCGCCGGCGGCTGCGATCCCACCGAAATCGATCGGGCCGATGCCTATATCGGGGTGATGATCGATGACCTGGTCACCCTCGGCACCCAGGAACCCTACCGCATGTTTACCTCGCGGGCGGAATACCGGCTGCACCTGCGCGCCGATAACGCCGATCTGCGATTGACAACTTTGGCCATCGATGCCGGCTGCGTTGGATCGGAGCGGCAGTCAGTGTTTGCGGCCAAGGTGAAAGCCCTGGCGCGGGCCGAGCATCTGGCCGCATCCTTCACGGCGACCCCGAATGAGCTGCGAAAAAACGGCTTGTCGGTGAATCAGGATGGCGTTCGCCGCGGTGTATTGGACCTCCTCGCCGGTCCCGATATCGACCTTTCGCGTTTGGCACAAATCTGGCCCGAACTGTCCGGGATCGATCCCGAAATCGCCGAACAGATAGAAATTCGGTGTCGGTATGCGGGTTATATGGAGCGCCAGGATCGCGATATCCGTAATTTCCGCCGCGATGAAAATCTTCGTCTTGCCGCGGATTTGGACTATCATGCGGTGGCCGGCCTGTCGACCGAGGTCAGCCAGAAGCTGGACCGCGCCCGGCCGGCGTCCCTGGGCGCGGCGGCGCGTATTTCAGGGGTCACGCCGGCGGCCCTGACGGCCCTGTTGGGGCACGTCCGCAAACAGCAAAAATCGGCCGCCTGATCGCATCAAAGTGTTTCACGTGAAACATCGGACCCCTATAATGGGGCATGTCCGATTCCGAAATCGATGCCGAGACCCACGCCCAACTGGAAGATGTTTCACGTGAAACACTGGACCGGCTGGGTCAATATGTTGCGTTGCTGGTCCAATGGCAGAAAAAAATCAACCTGGTTGGCGGCGGTGAGACCGACAACATATGGCGGCGTCATATTCTCGATTCCGCGCAACTGCTGAAACTGGCCAGGGGCATCGACGGACCCAAACTTGATCTGGGAAGCGGCGCCGGATTCCCCGGGATGGTTCTGGCCATCCTCGGCGTGCCCGAGATTACGTTGATCGAATCGAATGCCAGAAAATGCGTTTTTCTGCGCCAGGTGGCACGCGTGACGGAAACGCCGGTAAAAATTTTTCAAGGCCGTGCCGAAGCCTTTGCCGCCCCCGCGCCGGCCCGGCTAATCACTGCTAGGGCGTTGGCGCCATTGGATAAATTATTGGACCTGGCGTTTCCGTTGTTGGCTCCCGATGGCTCATGTATATTTCTGAAGGGTGCGAGTTTTAGACAGGAATTGACGGAATCACACAAACGGTGGCATATGAATACCGAAATATTGCCGTCCCAGAGCGATGCCTCGGGCCGCATTGTGATTATCAAGGGGCTTGAACCGATCCATGCAGATGAATGAGCACATCGTCGATCAACGCTTGCCGCGCATCATCGCCATCGCCAACCAAAAGGGTGGCGTCGGCAAGACGACGACGGCGATCAACCTGGCGACAGCCATGGCGGCGGTCCATAAAAAGGTTCTGGTCGTCGATTTGGACCCGCAAGGCAATGCGAGCACCGGATTTGGATTGGATCATGGCGCCCGCGCCATAAATTCCTATCATGTATTGATCGGTGAGACCAGTTTGCCGCGGGCCATCCGCGGCACCGACATTCCAGGTCTGTCGGTGGTGCCGTCGGGCGTCGATCTGTCCGGCGCCGAGATTGAATTGGTGGATATGGAGGATCGGTTCTATCGGCTCAAGTCTGCGTTGGCCGATGATATCGATCAATATGATTACGTATTAATCGATTGCCCGCCGGCGCTTGGGCTGTTGACCATGAATGCCCTGATTGCGGCGGCGGCGGTCCTGGTGCCGCTGCAATGCGAATTTTTCGCCCTCGAGGGCATCAGCCATTTGGTGCATACCATTGAGCGCATAAAAAAGTCATTTAACCCGTTATTGGAGATTCAAGGCATCGTCCTCACCATGTATGACCAGCGCAACAACCTGTCGGGCGCGGTGGCCAACGACGTGCGCGCCTATTTCGGCGATATCGTTTACGACACCATGATACCGCGCAATGTGCGCGTATCGGAAGCGCCGTCGCACGGCAAACCGGTGCTGCTGTACGATACCAATTGCGCCGGCGCGCAGGCCTATATTCATCTGGCGAGCGAGGTTTTGAAGCGGGAGCACCGGATTTCAAACTGATGGCGGAAGACGGCAAACGCAAGAATCTGGGACGCGGATTGGACGCATTGTTTGACAACGGCGCCGCGGCGGATGCGTCCGAGGCAAGCGGCGGCGCCGGGTCGGTAGTGGCCATCGAATCGGTACGGCCGGGGCGCAATCAGCCACGCCAGATCTTCTCTCATTCGGAGATCGAGGAGCTTGCCGAATCGATCCGCAGTCTTGGTATAATTCAACCATTAATTGTGCGTCCCGACAGCGACGGCGAGGCCGGTTACGAGATCATCGCCGGCGAACGGCGCTGGCGCGCGGCGCAGCTTGCCCAACTGCACGAAGTCCCGGTTATCGTCCGCGATTTCTCGGATTCGGAATCGCTGGAAGTGGCCCTGGTGGAAAACCTGCAGCGCGAGAACCTGTCGCCGCTGGAGGAAGCCGAAGGTTACCGCCGGCTGATCGACGAATATGAACATACCCAGGATGCCCTCGGTCAGATGCTCGGTAAAAGCCGCAGCCATGTGGCCAATACCATGCGCCTGCTGCAATTGCCCGAGCCGGTCAAGGAGATGGTGAACAGCGGCCAGATCAGCGCCGGTCACGGACGCGCGCTCCTGGGCGCCGACGATCCGGTCGGCCTGGCCAAATCGGTGGTGCGCCGCGGCTTGAATGTGCGCCAGACCGAACGGCTTGTTCAGCGCGCATCGGATCAACCCCGGAAATCGGCGCAAAAAAGCGAAAAAGATGCCGATACACTGGCTTTGGAGAAAGACTTGTCGGCGTTTCTCGGGCTTAAGGTCGGTATCGATTTTTTCGATCCCGGCGGCCGCCTGACGATCACCTATCAAACTTTGGAACAGTTGGATGACGTGCTGCACCGGCTCACCGAAGGCGCCCATGCCGGTGCCGGAACGTCGCATCCATCTCCGGAAATTCTGGCCGAGGATGAAGCGGAATTGAAAGCCGCGGCGATCGCGGAAATCGAGCATTTGGGCGAAGGCGGCGATGACGACATCGCGCTGTTGAACGATGACGCCGACGCCGCCATCGCCGAGTTGGAAAAGGGCGCGGCGTTGGACGACGGCACCGACGGCGTCGACTTTGACCTCGGCGGGGATTTATCCCTGACCGATGACGAGCTCGACAAATTGGTTTCGGATACGCCATTCGACGAGGACGGCGGCGACCAAGATGCCGACGAAGATACCGGCGGCGAGCCGCCGCCAGAAGGCTGATGGATTAATACCTATACTATCTGTGATTGTATAAAAAGTCCGGCTCAGTTTTCGATCACCTTGCCGCGCAGCCATTCGCACAGTTCGAACGCCATTTCCCGCCGCTCGCCGTCTTCGGATATTTGCAGGCCGCCAAGACGATCCGCCATTTCCTTGATGATCTGCAGATAGTTTTCGGTCAACTGGGCCTCGACGGCGAGGTCCGAGGTCAGCCGTTGAACCCTGTCCGACAGTTCCTGAACCGAGGCGCCGCTGTCTTGCCCGGCAATCGGTTTCAAGGTGTTTTCCCGGATCAGCCGCTGCCGTTCTTGCGCAATGTCGGCAACGGTCAGATTGGGCGCCACGCATTTGATTTTTTCGAAATCGGCCTCGCCCTCGAAAGTGTCTACCCCCGCCGCCAACAGACGCTTGCTCAACTCGGACGGCTTAATCCCCAGCACCCTTGCCGCTTTCGAAATACTGATATTCTGACCCATGCCGCCACACTCCAATTTCAAGCAATCGAAACCGGACTATAGCGGATTGACTGAAAACAGCAAATGGACACATCGAATATGTATTATTTGCCTTGGCGCGCCGGATCGCAGGCGATGATATTGACGCCCTGAATATCCATGACCAGCTGATCGTCCTGATTGATAACCTCGATCAAGGACTTGACGATGCCGCGGTCCGGCTTGGAGGCGGAACGCCGGGTTTCCAGGATGGAAACACGGACCCTGAGGACATCATCTGCCCGGACCGGCGCCAGCCAGCGCAATCCATCGATACCGGGAGAGGCCCGGCTGGAAACATTGGATAGGAAATTGCGCGCAAAAATGCGCATCATCAGGGCGCCGGTGTACCAGCCGCTGGCGATCAGGCCCTGGAAGGGACCCTCGGCGGCTTGTTCGCGATCAATGTGAATCTCCTGCGGATCGAATTCGCGGGCATAGGCGAGCATTTCGTCTTCGACTATCTTGAATTCGCCCAACAGATGCACGGCGCCGCTGATGTAATCTTCGAAATAGCGGTCGTGGTCGGGTGAACTGAATAGATTAGGATGCGCACTGGCTGACATGGACGAGCTCTCTAAGTTGGCAAAAAAATCATTTGGAATGCGCCGCCATGCTGAGCCGCATCAGCGCCCGGTGACAAACCGCTCGGTCGGGGATACCGGTTGACTTGCAATCACGCTCGGCTTCACCCAGGAGAGCCATCGCCGAGCGGCTCCGCCTGGGCTTCCAGGATTGAAGTTGCCGGCGGAACCTGTCGGCGAACAAAAACAGGACCGGCGGGCGCAGTTGTTTCATCGCCTGATCGGACGATTTGCCGCCGGCCATGAAACCAGCCGCCATGTGCAGCCGCTGGTAATGCCTGAGGGCGGCGCGCAGGACGGCGATCGGCGACAGACCCTCGCGGAAGGCGCGGGCCAATTGCCGTTCAAGTTGATCGCCGTTGCCGTCGGCCGCGGCGAAGGCGATTTCCTCCAACGACAGGGCGCCGTTATCGCCGACGATCTGCACCACATCTTCAAGCGACACGGTCTGTTTTTCACCGGCATAAAGGACCAGCTTTTCCAATTCGCGCCGCGAAACCATGCGGTCGGAACCCAACTGCTTCAGAAGATAGTTTCTGGCGTCCGGCGCGGCCGTTATTCCGGCGGCGCCCAACACATCACTGATCAGGCCGTCGATGGCGCGTTCGTCATCGGCGTAGCAGGCGATGGCCACGGCCTCCCGGTCGGCTTCGAATAGTTTGCGCACCGCCGAGCGCGAACTCAATTCGCCGGCTTCGACGATCAGCAACGAATCGCCGGGATAATCTTCCAGAACCAACGCCAAGGGTTTGGAAATATCGCTATTGTCGAGGCGCAGAAACACCAGCCGCCGGCCGCCGGTCATCGATTGAGCGGCAACTTCATCACCCAGGCGCGCCGGATCGGCGCGCACCTCCTCAGGTGTCAATTCGGAAACCCGGAACGGGTCCGAGGGATCATCGGTGATCGACGCGGCCAGCGTCGTCACACGCTCGCGGACCAATCCCCGGTCGCTCCCGTAAATCAGCACGGCGCGCGTATCCGGTTCCGGCGCGCGCAGGAACCCCGCGACTTGGCGCGCCGGCAACTTCACCGGGCCGGCGCTCCGGCTGGCCGCAGGAAAACCGCCAGGCGGTTGGCGATATCGATACTCAGTTCGCGAACCGCCCGTTCCCGGGCATTTTTTTCCGCCGCCAAGGTGGCAAACTCGGATGTCAGTATGTCGTAACTGGTTACGCTGACCGATTGACCGGTTAGGAGATTACTCTTCTGCCCGCGCCGGGTCAGAGTGAATTTGACGGTGAGTGACAAATTTGCGCGCGTTGCAATCTCGGTCTTGCGGACGGCCAGTTCCTGTTTCGATTCTTTCAAGTCAACCGATAGATCGAATTCGGGTTTCGCCGGCCGCCCATGGGGATTTATCAGGTCAAACAGATGATTGCGAAGCCGCTGCCCGACCCGGTCCCGGATCGGCCCGATCGCGACCACCGACAAATCCCGCTTGACCTTGGCCCCCGGGCCGCCGCTGTAGACCGGTGCATAGCCGCACCCGGCAAGCATAACGGCGATTAATATCCAGCAACCGGAATGGCACAATCGGATCATCTTAAACCACCACATTGAGGATGCGGTTTGGCACATAAATCACCTTGCGGACGTCACGTCCCTCGATTGCGTTATTCACCGTATCGAGGGCAAAGGCAAGATTCTCGACCGCTTTCTGACCTGAATCCTTGGGCAAATCGATGGAGCCGCGCAATTTACCGTTTACCTGAACCGCAACCGTGACCTGATCGTCGACCAGCATCGCGGCATCGTACTCCGGCCACGGCGTTTCCACGACAAGTTCCTGGTGACCCAGGCCATGCCACATTTCTTCGGCCAGGTGCGGTATCATCGGCGCCGCCAAACGGACCAGTGTTTCCAAGCCCTGGCGGTAGGCACTCGGCGCACCCGGCGCATCCGGCGCCAAGCCTTCAAGAAGATTGGAAAATTCACGGATGCGCGCAACCGCCTTATTGAAGTGGAAGCGGTCCAGATCCTGGCCCACCCGGTGAACGGTTTGATGCATGGCGCGCCGCACCTTGGCCGCATCATCGCCCGCTCGGTCTCCCGCTTGGTCTCCCATTGGGCCCGGCGGATCCCGGTCCGCATCGGCAAGCGGAATATTGGGCTCGAATACCAGCCGCCAGAGCCGGTTGATATACCGCCATGCACCCTCGATGCCGGCCTCGGTCCAATCCAGATCGCGGTCCGGCGGGCTGTCCGACAGCATGAACAGGCGCGCCGTATCGGCTCCGTATTCGCCGATGATTTCCTCCGGATCGACCACATTTTTTCTTGATTTGCTCATCTTCTCGGAGCGCCCGACGGTAACCGGCCGGCCATCAGACCGGGTCACCATCCGGTTTCCCGCACCGTGGATAACGTCATCGGGATACAGCCAGTCGCCATCCTCGCGTCGGTAGGTTTCGTGGCACACCATGCCCTGGGTCATCAGGCCGGCGAACGGCTCGGCAAAACCCAGATAGCCGCATTTCTGCAAGGCGCGGGTGAAAAACCGCGAATACAAAAGATGCAGAACCGCATGTTCGATGCCGCCGATATACTGATCCACGGGAAGCCAATAATCGACGGCGGCGCGGTCGAGACCGGCTTTTGAATTGGGGCTGGCGAACCGCGAAAAATACCACGACGATTCGAAAAATGTGTCGAAGGTATCGGTTTCCCGTTCGGCATCAATGCCGCAGGCGGGACAGGCGACGAATTTCCAGGTGGGATGCTGGTCGAGCGGATTTCCCGGGACATCGAAACCGACATCATCGGGCAATTGCACCGGTAAATCCTGTTCCGGTACCGGAACGATCCCGCAATCGGGGCAATTGACAACCGGAATCGGGCAGCCCCAGTAGCGTTGTCTGGATACGCCCCAATCGCGCAAGCGGTAATTGACCTCGCGCCAGCCATGGCCGCTTTGTTCAAGACGTTCGGCAACGGCTTTTTTGGCGTCGGCGATATCCAGACCATCGAGGAAATCTGAATTGATGTGCCGGCCCTCGCCGATATAGGCTTCATCGCCAATTTCAAACGCTTCGGCTTCGGTGTCATTGGGCGCCACCACCGCGATCACCGGCAAACCGTATTTACGCGCGAAGTCCAAGTCGCGCTGATCATGGGCGGGGCATCCGAAGATGGCGCCGGTTCCGTATTCCATCAGGACAAAATTGGCCACATATAGGGGCAGGGTGGCGCCCTCGATAAACGGATGTTTGACCTGAAGCCCGGTATCGATGCCCTTTTTCTCCACCGTTTCGATGGCCGCTTCGCTGGTGCCGAGGCGGTTGCATTCGGCGATAAATTCGGTCAATTCCGGACTGTTTTTGGACAGCTCCCCGGCCATCGGATGGGTTGCGGAAACCGCACAAAAGGCGGCGCCGAACAGGGTATCGGCACGGGTTGTATAAACCTCGAGCCGATCGGCGCGGCCCTCGATTTCGAACATGACGCGCATGCCCTCGGAGCGGCCGATCCAATTTTCCTGCATCAGGCGGACCCGCTCGGGCCAGCGATCCAGGCTCTCCAGGCCGGCCAGCAGATCTTCCGAAAACTCGGTGATTTTGAGGAACCATTGCGCCAGGCGCTTCTTCTCCACCGGCGCGCCCGAGCGCCAGCCGAGCCCATCGATCACCTGCTCATTGGCCAGCACTGTTTGTTCCACCGGATCCCAATTGACCCACGATTCCCTGCGGTAGGCGAGACCGGCGCCCAGGAAATCAAGAAACATCTTCTGTTCGTGTTGGTAATAATCGGGATCGCAGGTGGAAATTTCCCGATCCCAATCATAGGAAAGACCCATGCACTTCAGCTGCGTCCGCATGGCGGCGATATTTTCTTCGGTCCAGGCCTTCGGCGGCACCTTGTTGGCAATCGCGGCATTTTCCGCCGGCAGACCGAATGCATCCCAGCCCATCGGATGCAAGACATTGAATCCACGCGCTTTTTTGTAACGCGCCACGACATCGCCAAGCGTATAATTGCGGACATGGCCCATATGGATGCGTCCCGACGGATAGGGAAACATTTCGAGCACATAATATTTTGGGTTTGGGCTGGTCTCGTCGACCTTGAAACAGCCGAACCGCTCCCAGGCCCGTTGCCAGCGGGCCTCCGTTTGTTTTGAATTATAGCGGGCCATGGGGTTTGCGGATTCGAGTTTCCTGCTAATTCGCGGGGATGACGCTGCCGGCCGCTATTTTATTGGACTGTCCGGTTGCGAAATTGGCGGGCGCGGGTCAGGATGGCGTTTTCGATTTGCGTCGCGGTTTGCGTCTTTGCCGCGGCGTTGCGCCATTCGCCGCTGGTGGCGCGGACTTGGCGAAACACGGCGACGCGCAGGCCATCGGCGCGCAAGGCCCGATCGAGAATATAGATATTCAGTTTAAAACGCTCATTGGGCGTTGCCGGCGGCGCATACCAATCGGTAATGATGACACCGCCGAAGGGATCGGCGGATGCCACTGGCCAGATCGACATGGTATCGAGCGTCGCCCGCCACAGATAGGCGTTGACGCCGATACCGCCGCCGCCCGGTTCGATAGTCGGCGAACCGGTATTGCCGAACAGGAAATCGGCGTTGTCGCGGCCCAGGATCGAGCCCTGCACCGGATGATCGCCCTTGGTGGGATCCCGATCCACGGTCTCGGCTTCGTAATATTCGCTTTCACAAGCCGATAACAACGCCGTGGCTAGGATGGCGATTGAAATTCGCCCACCCGCCCAGCGCCAATATCCGGTAAATCGCCGCATCACGCCGCAGTTCCGCCGCTGTATATCGACGATAAATGCAGGCCGAAATCGGCAGGCCCGCCGGCCGAATCCGCG
>NZAK01000121.1 GCA_002687515.1 Rhodospirillaceae bacterium | reverse complement strand
CATGCCATCGGATGGCTGCAAAGGGGATGCAGTTCTCTTGGCGGTCGGATAGTGGTACATTTTCCACGAAGTCGGATGTCATCTGGGGAATGTCGGTGAAATTCATATCCAAGAATTTCGACGTGCTTCAAATCAATATGTACGGCAACAAAGAGGTGACCGATATGGACGGCTCGGTCATCGACGAACGTAAATATGCGGAGCGGGCGCTTATTCAGTTCACGCCGACCACATTGTTTTATGGCGAAAACGGCAAGGAAATTTTCCGCATTCCCGGTTATCTGAGCCCCAAATTCTACCGCCGGGCTTTCGCATACGTCCTCGACCGGGGACCGCAGCGCAAAATCCTTCTGCCACGCTGGTCGCGCGATAAACTCAGGGCCGAGCGGGCCAAGGGCGGCAGCTGATCGGGCGCGCCTATGGGCGCGCGAATACCGCTTTCAGCCCGCCGAGCACGCTGCCTTCCTCGATAAATCTGAGGCCCCAGACGGCGCCCGCGATAATCGACAGGAGCGCGATCAACGAGCCCAACGCCAGGGTCGACATGCCGGTAATGCCCTGGCCGATGGTGCAGCCCAATGCGACGATGCCGCCGCTGCCCATCATCGCCCCGCCGATAATATGGCGCAGGAAATCATCGGCGGTGGTGAAGGATTCGACGCGGAACTCACCACGGGCTTTGGCCATCAGGAACGAGCCGGAGATGACGCCGCCGACGATGGCGATGCCGAAATTGATGGTCGCGCCGGTAAAGGTCATCAGGTACTGGATGGAATTTCCCGACGGACTGACGAAGGAAAAGGATTCCAGTTGGGTCGGTTCAAAATCGTCGTAACCGATGACCCCGGTCAGGTACCAGGCGGCGGGCACCAATACCCCGATGATCAGCCCGGCGCCGATATTGAGGGGCGATGCACGAAATTCCGCGTCCTTGAAGCAAAAGAAGATGAGTGCCAGCGCAACCACCAGCGTCACGATCCAGCGCAGGTTGTCGGCGCCGCCGCCGAACAGCGCCGCAAGCAGGCCCGGAATGCCTTGGGAACTGAAGCCCAGCGCTTTCAAATCGACCATGGTCAGCCCTTCAAGTTCGAGCCGCGCCGGGCCGATGAAACCGCGCAGCGTCATATAGGCGAAGATGCCGAGGAACAGGAATACCACCAGGCTTTTCATATTGCCGGCGCCGATCCGGACCAGGGTCTTGTTGCCGCAGCCGCCGGCGATGGTCATGCCGAAACCGAATACCAGCCCGCCGATGATGGCTCCGGCCCAACCCAAATTGGTCGACAGGTAAATGGACTTGCCGAGATCCACAATTCCGTTCACATGCATGAATTGGCTGATCAGCATGGCGACGGCGATGGCCAGCAGCCAGGCGCGGAACCGGCTCCAATTGCCCATCAACACGATATCGGACAATGCACCCATGGTGCAGAAGTTGGTCCGTTGCGCGGTTGCACCGAATAGGATGCCGAGAACGAATCCCAGCGAAGCGACAATAAACTTGATCGGTAATTCTTCCATCGCGATGTTCCCTGAATTCGCCCCTGTCCGGACCTCGAATGGTCTTGGAAATTAGACCGGAGTGACCTATTTTACACAAACAACATGGCATTTGAGAGGGGTGGCGGCAAGCGTCGCCAAAGGTCATTGACGAATTTGTGTAGTACCATTCGTATCGCGATTTTCCAGTTGGGAATTTTAATACTGATGGCCGGCTTCTTGTCGCTGCCGGCGCGGGCCGCCGAGCTTGTGATGTTCGAGGAAGAGGGTTGCGAGTGGTGCCAAGTCTGGAACGAAACCATCGCGCCGGTCTATCCGAAAACGCCCGAGGGCGGTTTTGCGCCTCTGCGCCGGGTCGATATTTCAGACGACCAACCCAAGGATCTTCAGCATATCAACGGCGTCCATTTCACGCCGACTTTCGTCATTATGGATGGCGGCAAGGAAGTCGGGCGCATCATCGGTTATCCGGGAGAGGAATTTTTCTGGGGCCTTTTGGAAGAAATATTGAGAAAGGCCGGCTTCGAATCGAACGCCGCGCCGGTCACCAACTGACGCAGAGGACAGTGCAATGAAGACCGTATTGTTGGCGGCAGCGGCCGCGTTGATATTGGCGATGCCCTTGGGTGCCAAGGCCGAGGAGGCGCCGCCTTTGTTCAGCGTCAAGTCGCTGACCCCCGAAATGGCGCTCGAACTGGCGCTCGCCACGCAAAAGGCTTGCCGCGCAGAAGGCTACCAGACGGCGGTTGCCGTCGTCGACCGGGGCGGTGTGTTGCAGGTTTTGCTGCGCGACCGTTTCGCCGGCGCGCACACGCCGGAAACGGCGCGCCGCAAGGCCTGGACGGCGCTCAGCTTCCGCACCGACACGACGCAGATGGCCGAGAACACGCAAGCCGGAAAGGAAGCCTCCGGCGTCCGCGATGTTCCGGGCGCGTTGATGCTGGGCGGCGGCGTCATGGTCCGCGCCGGCGGCGAACTGGTCGGCGCCATCGGCGTATCCGGCGCGCCCGGCGGCCAGGCCGACGAAGATTGCGCAAAAAAGGGCCTCGAAGGTATCGAGGATAAGATGCCGCTGTAACCTGATTGCGGTACACAAGAAAAACGGCGGCCCGATGCCGGTGCCGCCGTTTATTTTATTCGCTGTATGCGGAACCGTTACGGCCGCACGTAGGACCAGCCCTGTTCCTGGCGCATGACCAGTTGCACGACGCCGGAAGTAACCATCTTGGCGTTGCTCAGCAAGGCGATCTGTTTGCCGGCTTTTTTGCTCATTTTTCTGTGGGTGTTGCCGCAAGCGCTGAACGAGATGTTGTCGAAGTTCTGCCCAAAGCTCAGGACGCGCTTTTTGACCGGAGATTTCTCGGCCATCAGCATGGTCAGGCCAGGGCCGTAGGCGACGATTTCGATCTGCACTTCCTCGCCCTTGGCTTTGAAATACTTATCCACGTTGGAGGCATTGTTAAGCACCATGTTCATGCGCTTGGGATCGTTATCGTCCACATGCATGACAATCTTATGAACCTTTTCTTGGGCGTATACGGTCGCCGACATGTTGGCGATAAAAATAACGGCAAGTGCCGCGATAAGAGGAACAGTTAAACGTTTCAACATGTAGTAACTCCTTCGAAAGACATGAAGGGTGTCCTGTTCGGTATTGAACTGGCTTCCCTGAGAAAACAAATCCAGCCGTCCCGGTATCGTAACAATCGGTCACTTCTCCGATATCCGAACCGTTTCACAACCGGATTGGCGCCTAACCTACCGGTAAAGTTATTCACAGCACAACACTGTAAATTGAGCTTCCGATCAACTTTTTGTGGTCGGATCATGATCCGACCAAATCCGACCATGCCCTAGCGCGGTGCCAGGCGCAGCGCCCCGTCGATACGGATGGTTTCGCCGTTGAGGTATGCGTTTTCGCAGATGTGCAGGGCCAGGTCGGCATATTCGCTGGCATGGCCCATGCGCTGCGGGAACGGCACGCTGGCGTTGAGCGCCGCCAACGCCTCTTCCGACAGGCCGTCGGCCAGCGGGGTCAGCAGCACCCCCGGCGCAAGGGTGCAGACGCGCACGCCGCGGCTGGATAGATCGCGCGCCATGGGTAGGGTCATGCCAACGACGCCGCCTTTGGATGCCGAATAGGCGACCTGTCCGATCTGGCCTTCGTAGGCGGCGACCGACGCGGTCATGATCATGACGCCGCGTTCGCCATCGTCGTTGATGGGGTCGGCGGCGCTGGCATCGGCGGCAAACAGGCGGGTCACGTTGAAGGTGCCGATCAGGTTGACGGTGACGATCTTGGTAAAAACCTCGAGCGGGTGCGGACCATCGCGCCCGACGGTGCGGACCGCCGTGGCGATGCCGGCGCAATGGATCAGGATGCGTCCCACCCCGTTCTTGTCCTTGGCGGCATCGAGGGCGCCGCGCACCTGGGCCTCGTCGCTCACCTCGCATTTGAAGAAATCACCGCCGATGTCACCGGCCACTGCGTTTCCCTTTTCCTCGTTAAGATCAAGGACCGCGACCTTGGCGCCGCGCTCCGCCAAAAGCCGCGCCGATGCCTCGCCCAATCCCGATGCGCCGCCGGTCACGACGGCCGCTTGTCCGTTTACATCCATGATGATGTCACTCCGTTTGTCCGTTACTTGTTTCCCGGCTTAGGGTCCGGGGCGAGGCCAATGATATCCCTCGTTGAGCGATGGGCAAGTCCCTATTATTTTCAGCGAAACTGGAAATCATCTTTTCGGGAACGGCACGCGGTATCTTCAATAATCTTTGATGACGCCGACCCCGGCCCCAATTATGGTATCCTGGCGGCTGATCACGAAGGTGACCGGCCGTGCAGGATTTGCAGCAACGACGCTTGGATATCGGCGAGCAATGTTTCGTCGATGAAGCCGCCGGCACCAACGCGCTTACCCGATTAATTGGTCTCGATGATGCGGCCCGAAGGCGCATCGGCGACGAGGCGGCGGCGATTGTCCGCCAACTCCGCGCCGCCGCCAATCCCGGCCTGATGGAGCAGTTCCTGGCCGAATACGGCCTGTCGACGCGCGAAGGCATCGCCCTGATGACCCTGGCCGAAGCCTTCCTGCGCACCCCCGATGCGCTGACCCTCGATGAATTGATCCGCGATAAGATCGGTTCCGGCGATTGGGATTCCCATCGCGCCAGCGGCGGTACCTTGTTGATCAGCGCCTCCACCTGGGCGTTGATGCTGACCGGCCGCGTTCTCGCCGAGGAAGAATCTTACGAAGCCGAGTTTATGGAGACGGTGCACGCCATCATCCGGCGCCTGGGCGAGCCGGTGGTGCGCGCCGCCGTCGAACAGTCGATGCGCATCCTCGGCCAGCAGTTCGTGCTCGGCCGCGATATCGGCGAGGCCCTGAAAAAGGCCGCGCCGATGGAAGCGCGGGGCTGGCTTTATTCCTACGATATGCTCGGCGAAGCGGCCTGCACGACCGCCGACGCCACCCGCTATTTCCAAGCCTATGCCAACGCGATCAGCGCGCTTTCGGCGGGCGCGGCAAGCGACGATTGCAACCAAAATCCGGGCATCTCGGTGAAGCTGTCGGCGCTTCATCCCCGCTATGAATATGTGCAGCGCGAACGGGTGATGGCCGAGCTTGTGCCCGCCGTCTCGGCGCTCACCCTGCAGGCGCGCGCCGCCAATATCGGCTTCAGCATCGATGCCGAGGAAATGGACCGCCTGGAATTGTCCCTCGACGTGATCGAGGCGGTGCTGCAAAGCCCGGCGCTGGCCGGCTGGCACGGTTTCGGCGCCGTCGTGCAGACCTATTGCAAACAGGCCATGGCGGTCATCGACTGGCTCTATGAATTGGCGCGCGGCCTGGACCGGCGCATCGCCGTGCGCCTGGTGAAGGGCTCCTATTGGGATTCCGAGATCAAACACGCCCAGGTCCTCGGGCTCGAAAACTATCCGGTCTTTACCCGCAAGGCGCATACCGATCTATCCTACATTGCGGCGGCGGCGCGATTGTTCGAAATGTCGGACCGCATTTATCCGCAATTCGCCACCCATAACGCGCACACCGCCAGCGCCGTTTTGGAAATGGGCGGAGCACGGGGGGGGCCAGGGGGTGCTTATGAGTTTCAGCGCCTGCACGGCATGAGCGAGGCGCTGCACGAAATCCTGGCCGAACGCACCGAAATCCCCAGCCGCATCTACGCACCGGTCGGCGTGCACAAGGATCTGCTCGCCTATCTGGTGCGGAGGCTCTTGGAAAACGGCGCCAATTCCTCCTTCGTGCACCGCCTTTTGGACGCCGACGTGCCGGTGACAAGCCTGGTTGCCGATCCGGTCATCGAAGCGGCTGAGACAAAGGGGGCCATGCATCCGCGTATCCCCTTGCCAACCGCTATCTTCGCGCCCGAGCGGGAAAATTCAAAAGGCATCGATCTCAACAATCCCTTCGAGGCGGGGCGCTTGGATAAGGACATGTCGCCGTTCCGGCATCAGGCCTGGAAAGCCGCGCCTGGTGCCGGCGGCGCCGAGCCGGATCGAGCCCGGTCCGGAATCGTCAACCCGGCCCTGGCCGGCGACATCGCGGGCAGCGTCGTCAACGCTTCGGCCGATGATGTGGCCGGCGCCGTGGAGAATGCCTCGCAGGCGTTCCCGGCTTGGTGCGGCCGGCCCGTTTCGGAACGGGCCGGCATCCTGGAGGAAACGGCGCGCCTGTTCGAAGCTCAGATGCCCGAACTGATCGCGCTGGCCGTGCGCGAAGCCGGCAAGACCCGCCATGACGGCATCCTCGAGGTGCGCGAGGCCGTTGATTTCTGCCGCTACTATGCCGCCGGGGCCAGGAAGCTGCTGGCCGATAGCGGGCGTACCGGCGTTGGCCCCGTCGCCTGTATTTCGCCATGGAATTTTCCCCTGGCCATATTCACCGGTCAGGTTGCCGCCGCGCTGGCCACCGGCAACACGGTGATCGCCAAGCCGGCCGAGCAGACGCCCCTGATGGCGGCGCGGGCCGTCGAATTGATGCACCAGGCGGGCGTCCCCAAGGACGCCCTGATCCTGCTGCCCGGCGATGGCGCAGAGGTCGGCGGCGCGCTGACCTCCGATCCCGGCATCAAGGGTGTCGCCTTCACCGGTTCCGTTGATACCGCCTGCCTGATTGACAGGAACCTGGCCGAATACGGCGCCGCCGATGCTTTCCTGATCGCCGAAACCGGCGGCTTGAACGCGATGATCGTCGATTCCACCGCCCTTCCGGAACAGGCGGTGCGCGATATCGTGGCCTCGGCCTACCAAAGCGCCGGCCAACGCTGTTCGGCGCTGCGCATCCTGGCGGTGCAGGAGGATATCGAAGGCAGCCTCCTCGCAATGCTCGAAGGCGCGGCGCATGAGCTTCGCATCGGCGATCCTTGGGATCCCGCCACCGATGTGGGCCCGGTCATCGATGCCGAGGCAAAGGCGGTTATCGAAGCCCACTCGGCGCGCATGACCGAGGCGGGCCGTCTGCTGTTCCAGGTGCCGCTGCCCGAAGCCATCGCCGGGCAGGGAACCTTCGTCGCGCCGGCGGCGTTCCGGCTGGACCGATTGGAGGATCTAGAGCGGGAAATATTCGGCCCGGTGCTGCATGTGGTCTCCTTTGCCGCCGGGGAACTGGACACGGTGGTCGACGCTATCAACCAAAGCGGATATGGCCTGACCCTCGGTATCCACAGCCGCGTCGATACCCGCGTGATGCGCATCTGCCGCCGCGCCCGGGTCGGCAACATCTATGTCAACCGCAACCAGATCGGCGCCGTTGTCGGCGCCCAGCCGTTCGGCGGGCGCGGCCTGTCCGGCACCGGACCGAAGGCCGGCGGCCCGCATTATCTACGGCGTTTCACGCGCCCCGCCGGCGCCGCGCCGCCGCCGGACGAAAATGTTGCGGCAAGTGGCGCGCCCGCCGCGGTTCCGCTGCCGCTCAGGGAATTATGCGCGGCCCAAATGGAATGGGCGGCTTCACCGGGTCGTGGCCCGTTGCTCCGCCAATTCGCCGATGCGTTGCCGGCCGATCTTGGGCGCATGGCAAGGGATGTTCTTGCGCGCCTTGCCGCGTTTGAAAGCGCCCCGGCCGAACTGCACGGCGTCACCGGCGAGCGCAATATCTATTCGCTCGAGGCGCGCGGCATCTTCTTGTGTCTGGGCGGCGGCGATAATACCGGCGAAACCCTGGTCCGGCAAAGCTTCACCTGCCTGGCAACGGGCAACGGGGCGGTGGTTGCCGAAAATTACAATGCGGAAGCCGCCAGGGCGCTGGCGGCGGCGGCGATCCGAGCCAGACTGCCTGGTCAACTGCTTGTAAGAGCCGGGGGCGATCCGATTTCGCTGGCAAGCAGGGAGGGTCTCGCCGGCATCGCCTTCGACGGCGGCGGCAAAAAACTGCGCGATCTCAGAATAGCGCTGGCGGAATTGCCCGGCGCCCGCCGGGCGCTGCTGCGTGCCGACGACGGGTTCGAACGCTTCATGGCCGAAAAGCTGGTCTCCACCGACACCACGGCGGCGGGCGGCAACGCGACGCTGCTGGCGGAAGCCGGCTAAGCGCTTTTCGCCCGCCTTTATTCTTGTCCCCCGCCGTTAAAGCCGGCAGCGGAAGCAGGCGCAAAACCCGTGCACCGGCATGTTCCGGGAAATATTTCAATCTACCCCTTGTGCTAGAACAAAAAATGAATATATGGAATTATGATACGTTTTAAAAGCGAAATATTCCAATCAAGGAGGGCGTAAATCATGACCAACCATATCAATCTCGGCGGCCGGGTCGCCGAGGCAAGTTCACGGGGCAACCGGGTCACCGATACATTAAAAATGAAGCTGGGTCTGGAACGGCTGGGTTATTTCAACGAAGAGGCGCCGGTCTATATCCCGGGCGGCGACGATGGTCTCTGGCAGGGGATGCGGGATTTCCAGAAGGATCATGGGCTCAAGGTGGACGGCCTCGCCGATCCCGGCGGGCCGACGGTCGCGGCCGTCAACAATAATTTGAAGACCGCACCGGCGGCTGAACCGCTGGATGTGGGCTGTTTTGTTGGGTTACCCCTATAAATCCCTATAAACCCCTATAAAACCCTATAGGATTTTTTCCCAAAAAGTGTCGCATCAAAAAAATAAAAATTACCATAGAGGCGGTGAGAAGAAGGAAGGAAAGAAGGAATTACCAAAGTGGTCACAGAGAAACGAGAGAAGAAAGAAGAATGCGCCGCGGGCAAAAATTTATCTCTGTGTCCTCTGTGCCCTCGGTGTTTCAAACTTCTTGGTTGAGGCCCGGGGAGCGTGCCGGCGTTCCGAGGTGCCAAGTTCGATGCCCGCTCTAGGTCCGAGCGTGCCTCACGCCGGTGTGGCCTGCCCAGCCAACCCCACACCGGCTGCTTCAGGGGGCCATAGCGGCGGCGCGGATCGCGTCGGGGGTCAGGGGCAGGCGGCGCAAGCGGATGCCGGCGGCGTTATAGACGGCGTTGGCGATGGCGGCGCCGGCTGGCCCCGAGGAGGCTTCGCCGGCGCCCAGGAACGGCGCGTTCGGGCGCCGCATCAGGATCACCTCGATCTCCGGCACGTTGCCGAAACGGAGGATCGGGTATGTGTCCCAATCGCGGCTGGTGATGCCGTCACGATCGAAGGTCACCTGCTCATAAAGCGCCCAGCTTGCCGCCTGGATCAGGCCGCCTTCCATCTGTGCCGATAGGCCGTCCGGGTCGACAACCTGGCCGGCGTCGGCGGCGATCACGGCGCGGTGCAGTTTGACCTCGGCGGCGTCGGTGACTTCCAGCTCGATGCCGACGGCGGCGTAACTTTGCACGTTTTTGTAGCGGGCGAAGCCGAAGCCCCAGCCGCGGCCCCCGGGCGGTGTTTCGGCGGTGCCGCGCAAGGCCTTATCGGCGGCTTCCAGGCAATCGCGGGCGCGCGCGTCGCCGAGATGCTTCAGGCGGAATTCCACCGGGTCGGTGGCCGACGCTTCGGCCAGTTCGTCCATGAAACTTTCGATGGCGAAGACGTTGGAATAGGCGCCGAGGGTGCGCATCGCCGAGGTGCGCAAAGGCAGATCCCGCACCAGGTTCTTGACCAGCCGCCTTTCCGGAAAATCATACAAGGGATCCAGGTTGCGGTGGATACCGATATGGTAGCCCATGGCCGGTTCGGCCAGCGGCGCATCGAGCGGATTTTCGACCATGCGCATGGCCAGAAGACGCGCCGCGCCAGCCCGGTTGGCGCCGGGGCGGGGGCGCATGACATGGGTGTCGGAATAGGTTTCATGGGACCAATCGGTGACCAGCCCGTCGCCGTTGACGCTGGCCCGCAACTGCATCGCCATGGCCGGGGAATAGGGCTCCCACGCATGTTCGTCGTCGCGCGTCCACTTCACCAGGATGTGCCGGCCGGGGATCGCCCGGGCGATCAGCGCCGCGTCGAGCGCCACGTCGTCGGCGCCGTTATGGCCGTAGCAGCCGGACCCGAGGGCGTGATGCAGGGTCACGTCAACCGGCTCCATGCGAAGCGCGTCGGCCATCGCGATGCGCAACAGGTAGATGCCCTGGCTGTGCGACCAGACGCTGAGCTTGCCGTCCTCGAAGATGGCCGCCGCCGAAGAGGGCGCGATCGATCCGTGCATGGTGTAGGGGCGCTCGTACCGCGCCGATAGGGTGATGGCGGCGCCGGCCGGCGGATCGCCCAATTCGGGTACCGGTTGCTCTTGCGGGACGCCGTCGATGACGGGCAGCGCGACGCGCTCGTTTTCGGTCAGGCTCTGGAACACGTCCTGGGGCTTGAGGCCATCGCCCATGTCCCACTCGGTATCGTTTTTCAGGCGCTCGGCGGCCTTCACCGCCGCCCATTCATCCTCGCCGGCGACGGCGATGAAACTGCCGTCCACCACCAGTTCCAAGCCCTGACCAGCGAGCCGCTTCTCGGCATCGCCGGCGATGCTTTTCAGTTTCGCCCAGTAGTGGGGCGGGCGCACCAGGCGCGCATGCAGCATCTCCGGCCAGGTCATGTCGTGGACGAAAGTATGGGCGCCGGTAACGATGCCCGGCATCTCGCGGGCGATGGCCTTTTGCCCCATATGCTTGAACTGGTCCGGCGATTTGAGCTCGACATCCTCGTCAACATCGATGCCGAATTGCCTGCTCGCCATCAATTCCCAATAGGTGGTGGTGCGGTTGGTGCCGGCTACGCGGATTAGCCCGTCATTGACTTCCAATTCACCGGCATCGGCTTCGAGGGCACCGGCGGCAAGGCCCAAGAGGTGCCGCCGCGCCGTCGCCGCCGCCCGGCGCACCGCTTCCCCCGATTGCTCCATCGACATCGAGCCCGCCGTGATGCCCTCGTTGGGAGCGATGCCGGTGACGGCGATCGGGATATCGATGCGATCCGGTTCGATATCCAGTTCCTCCGCCGCGATCAGGGCGACGGCGGTGGTCACGTGCTGGCCGATATCGACCTTGCCGGAGCGCACCGTGACCCGCTCGCCCGACCCGATTTCGATCCAATCGTCCAGCTTCGGGGTGTTTTCCAGGCTGGGATTACGCGGCATCGGCCTGGGCTCCCGCGATCACCTTCTTGATGGCGCGCAGCACACGGTTGTGCGAGCCGCAGCGGCAGAGATGCTCGGACAGCGCCGCAGTTATGTCGGCGTCCGAGGGCGCCGGCTTGGCCTTTAAAAGCGAGGCGACGGCGATGATGATGCCGGGCGTGCAGTAACCGCACTGGGCGGCGTTTTCGGCCATGAAGGCGTCTTGGATACGCTGGCCCAGCCCGTCCGCCGCCAGCCCCTCGATGGTGGTGATCTCGGCGCCTTCGAATTCCGAGGCGGCGCGGTTGCAGGCCAGGGTATGTTCGCCATCCACCAGCACCGCGCAGGCGGCGCATTGTTCCAGGGCGCAACCGATCTTCGGCCCGGTCAGGCCCAATTCGCCGCGCAGCACATAGACCAGCGGCTTGGCCGGATCGGTATCTATTTGATGCGCCTTGCCATTGACGCGAAGTGTGAATGCCGCCATCGGATGAAGCTTCCCCGGATAAGACTGTTGTTGCCTAAAATTTGCCAGATGCGGGCACGGGCGTCACGTCATTTCGGCGCCCTAACATTAGCCGTCCGCCAACAACTCGGACAGCAGAACAGAGCGGCCTTCGGCGGATGAACGGCCGGCGGCGAGAACGATGGCGAGCGGCACCAGCGCCTGGCGGCAGTCGATTTCCGGTGCGGTGTTGCCGAGGAGAGCGGCGGCGAAATCCTCCATCTCGGCGCGCAAGTGGTCTTGCGGCTCATAGGAGACTGGTGATGGCTTGGTTTCACCGGTGCGCTGCAGGCGCATCCGGTATCGACGCTCCAGACCCGTAGCGCCGTCCGTATCTCTTCCACCGTTAAGTCCGGATGGTCCGCCCATCCGGCGCTGACGATTGGCTGGGTGTTGCCCCGCCGCTAGCGGGGAACACCCAACCTAATCAGAGAAACGTTACTTCCCGAAGATCAGCTTGCGGCCGAGGCCGACGACTTCCGGGTTGGCGTTGGCGAACGCTTTTTTGACGAAGGACTGAATATCGGCGCCCGAGGTCGCCATCACGCGCAAACGCCGCTTTTTGGTGTCGGCCAGATATTCCGGATCCGCCACCATCTTGGCGAAGGCCGCGCGCAGGGGCACGACCAGTTTCTTGGGCGCGCCCGGCGGCAAGGCGAGGCCGCGGCCGATGATCCCCAGCGTCGCCATGAAATTGACGATGGGCTTATGCTTGGCCGATACCTGATCCTTCAGCATCGGCACGTTGGGCAGATCGGGATCGACAAAAACACCGGTCTGCATCAGCGCCACGGCGAATTCCGTTTCCTTCTTGAACCATTGGGGAACTTTCGAATTCCAGGCCAGCCAATTGAAGCCGGTTCCCTGATGCTCGCCCCGCTCCATGGCCAGGATGGTCTTGGAAGACCCCTTGTAGCCGGCGATCTGCTTGATCTTCAGATTGAGCATGACTTTCATCATACGCGGGATGAGAAAGGATGTGGATCCCGGACCCGTATTGCCGATGATCACCTGTTTGGTCCTAAGGTCCTGCCATTTCTTGGCGCCGGCATCCTTGCGCACGACGAAGATTGTATTGGTCTGGTTGCTCGATCCGAGCCAGGTGAAATCGGCGGCCCTGTATTTCACTTTTTTGGGTCGCAGCAATTCCGAAACCACCAGGGCGTCGGGCGGCATGAGGAAATGATATCCCCCCTTGGGCATGGCGTTGTAGGCGAAATTGGTCATCTTCAGCCCGCCTGCGCCGGGCATGGACTTGACGATCATTTTCGGATTCCCGGGGATGTGTCTGGGCATATGCTCGGCCATGGTGCGCGAGTATTTCCCGTAGGTGCCGCCGAAACCGTACCCGATATAGACGGTGATCGTTTTGCCTTTGTAAAAATCGGCAATTTCGGCGGCGCGCGTGGTGGACGAGGACGCGGCCGCCAGGAAAATGAGCAAGGCCGAAGCCATGATGAGTGTAATTCTTCGGAACATTTATGCCTCCTTGGTGTATAGACCGAACAATCGATCCTTGTTTTAGTAACTAGCGACTATAGCTTTTGCCGACTGTCTGGCAAAACTCTTTTTTAAGTGCTGGCTTCACTTTTAGAGGATATTGAGCCATTCATTGCTGCGCAGCCAGGGGAAGATATTGCCGATCAGCGCCGGCGGCCACGGAACCAGCAGGATCTTGTGGAACAATCCGTAGGACGCGACCCACATGGGCACGGCGATGCCCAACACCATGGACCAGCTTTCCTTGCCCTCGAAGCGCATATAGCCGACCAGGAATAGGAACATAGCCGGCAGCAGCCCGACCACACCGGCGGCGGCGAAAAACAACAGCAGCCAGCCGAAATAGGTCGCGGCGCGGATAAAAACGGTGCGTAGGTCAAGCTCGCCGTAATCGGCCTGGATATCGAAATGAACATCTTCCCGGCTCGCCCTGAAGGCATCGTGCGCCTTGGCGGCCTCGCCGCCGTCACTTCCGTCCGCCGCCGTGACGAACATCGCGGCGGGCACAATGAACAGGCGCGCGAAGATCAGACTGCCGCTCAGCAGCACGCCAGCCACGCCGATGACCTGAGGCACCAGCCTGGCGCCGAACTCCCAGGCGGACGCGATATAGAGGCTTGCCGCGAACATGGCCAGCACGGCGAAGGCGGAATAGGTGTCGGCATTCAGGTTCTGGCTCTGAAACCCGATCCTGGATACGTCTCTAACGCCCGCCTTTTTGCGCGCCCTGTAATTCTTTATGACCGGTGCCAGGATGCCGTAGAGGGTCATCACCAAAAGGATGGTTACCCACGGCGCGAACTTGCCTTCGCGGAAAATCCACAGCCATTCCCAGCCATATCGGTCGACCGAAATGAACATGTAGCGTTCGACCAGCCCGCCCAGCACGAAACCCAGGATCAAGGGTGGGCGCGGCCAGCGCAGGCGCTTCATCACCCAACCAACGAACCCAAAAATCAGCAAGGCGTAAATGTCGCCCCAGGCATTCTGGCCCTGGAAGGCGCCGATATAGGTGATGGCCAGCACGACAGGTGCCAGAATACCGATCCTGACCAAGGCGATCTTGGCTAGCTGGTTGGCGAACAGGAAACAAATCCCGGCGCCAAGGATATTGGCGATGGCGACGGACCAGACCAGGGTGTAGGTAATATCCAGGCGCTTGGCCAGCAACTCCGGTCCCGGCACCAGGCCGTGGATCAGGAAGGCGCCGAGGATCAGGGCCATGGAGGCGGATCCGGGCACGCCGAAGGCGATGGTCGGCAATAGCGCGCCGCCTTCCTTGGCGTTGTTGGAGGATTCGGAAGCGATGACGCCGCGCACATCGCCCTTGCCGAAGGTCAGGTGCGAATCCTTGATCGAGCGGACCGCGTGACCGTAGGCGATCCAATCGATGATCGAGGCGCCGATACCGGGGATGGCGCCAAGGCCCGAGCCGATGCTGGCGCAGCGAAGCACCAGAAATTTGTTCCTAAAGACGTCCTTGATCCCCTGCCACTGCGACCAGCGTGAGCCGACATTCTCGCCGCCGGAGATGGATTGGCGGGGGATCACCATATCCGCGATCTCGGGAACGGCAAACAGACCCAACGCCAGCGGCACCACCGGCAGGCCATCCCAGAGATAAAGGGAATCGAAGGTCCAGCGGAGCGTGCCGGTCTGTGGATCGTCGCCGGCGGTCGCCACCATCAACCCGATGCACGCCGCCGCCAACCCCTTGAGCGGCGTGCCGCCGCTGAGGACCGCAACCAGCGATAGTCCGAATACGCAGATGGCCAGCAATTCGGGGGAGCCGATCTCCAGGATGATCGGGCGAATGACCGGCACCGCAAGGGCCAGCAAAAAGGCCCCGTAGAGCCCGCCGATCACCGAGGCCGAGAATGCCGCCCCGAAAGCGCGGCCCGCTTCGCCCTTGCGCGCCATCGGATAGCCATCAAGGATCGTCGCCGCCGAGCCGACGGTCCCGGGTACACCAAAAAGGACGGCCGGAATGGTATCCGATGTCACCACCACCGCCTGCAGCCCCATCAGGAAGGCCAGCGCCGTGAACGGGTCCATGTTGAAAGTGAATGGCAGCAAAAGCGACAGCCCGACCAGCCCGCCGAGACCCGGGATGACGCCGAGGACCAATCCGATGAGTACGCCAAGGCCGAGGAAGGACAGGCGCAAGGGGTCAGACAATGCCACGGCGGCCTTGAGTGCCATGTCAAGCATGTTGGCATCCATCTATTCGGTGTTCCCTCTAATGTTGTTACTCCGACTCCCTAATCGCTGCCTCGGTGTCCGGCCCAATCAGGCGCCTATATCCCGCCACATCGGCGGCGGGATTGGCTGCAATGCTTCGCTCAATGGGTTGTTCGCCCAAGATCCTCCCCAGGAACAAATTAATTGGCCGCCATTTTAGAGAAAGTTGCTCCGATGGCAATCGTTCAAGCCTAATTCGTCACGGCCCGGAAATGGTCCATCGCCGGGCATTGTGAACTTCAATTGATTCATGGTATCGGAGTTCCGGTACAAGCGAAACGCGGTTCAGGCGTAAACCTGGAACCAGCAAACGCATTCTCAGGGGGGGCGCCAATGGCCGAGGCCAAAAAAATTGAAACCGACATCGCAATAATCGGCTCCGGCGGCGCCGGCATGGCGGCTGGCATCGAGGCGCGCGATAAAGGGGCGCGCGCGATCGCCTTCGAAATGGCCCCGGAGCCGGGTGGCACGGCCATCATTTCGGGCGGTGGCTGCATGATCGTCGGCTCGCCCTTGCAGAAGGAAAACGGTGTCGAGGACACACCGGACCTGGCATTCGACGACTGGCTCAAATGGGGCGGCTCGTCGGTGGATGAAGTTTGGGCCAGATACTATATCGAGCATTCCTTGCATGATCTTTATTTCTGGGCCGAGGGCCTTGGCGTGAAATGGGCCGATGTCGGCATGCGGGAGGGGAACTCGGTGATGCGATGGACGCGCTCGGAGCGCAATGGTCTCGGGCTTATGACCCATCTCATCGAGGCGTTTCGCGGCCGCGGCGGCGAAATCGTAGCCAATACAAAAGCCACCAGGATCAAACTCGAAGGTGACCGGGTGACCGGCATCGAAGCAACCAATCCCGAGACCGGCGAACGGGTGGAGGTGACGAGCCGCGCTGTGGTGGTCGCCACCGGCGGCTTCAATTCCAACCTGGAGATGGTTCTCGAGGCCAGGCCCGATCTCAGGAACAGTAGAATAATGGAGGGCTCCGGCCCCGGCTCCACGGGATCCGGGCACAAACTGGTTCGCGAGGCGGGCGGCTACCTCACCCATTTGGACCACATCTGGTTCTATGTCTACGCCACCCCGGACTACCGCGATCCCGGTCAGAAGCGCGGCCTGGTTTTCCGGCATGTGCCGGGCTACATCTGGGTCAATCAGCAAGGCCGCCGGTTCCACAACGAAGCTCTGTCGGGCGGTAACACGGCAAGCCCGGCGCTGATGGCGCAGGAGCCGCGCCATGCCTGGGCGATTGCCGATACCGCGATGATGACCGAAATGGAAGTCGCCGATCCCTATTACCGCGAGGGCAGCAGAATAATCCGCGAAAAAGTCGAGGAACTTCTGGCCAACTCCCCGTTCATCAAAAAAGCCGACAGCCTGGCAGAGCTCGCCGAATTAATCGATGTTGAGGCGCCGACCTTCGAGGGTACCGTGGAACGCTACAACAAGGCCGTGGAGTGCGGGCTCGAAGAAGAACCGGAATTCGGCAAACCGCTCGACTCATCGAAGCTGTTCGACACGCCGCCCTATTATGCCATCCAGATTTTTCCGCTGGCGCGCAAGAACTTCGGCGGCATCAAGACCGATATAAGATGCCGCGTCCTCGATAAACATTTCGAACCCATCGAAGGGCTCTTTGCCGCCGGCGAAGCCGCCGGAATGGCCGGCGGCCATATCAACGGCGGCGCCGGTCTCGAGGGCACCATGCTCGGGCCATCGATCTTCTCGGGGCGCGTCGCCGGCGGCTGGGCCGCCTCCGAATCGGGCCATGGGGACGGATTTACCGGCAAGCCGAACCGCGGCTGAGCCACAGTACCCGCGTCTTCTAAAACCCGCGTCTTCTAAAACAGTGACCGCACCATGCCGCCGTCGGCGCGAAGGGCGGCGCCATTGATGGCCGATGCCTTGGGCGATGAGAGAAAAGCGACGAGGGCGGCAATTTCATCGGGCCGTGCCCAGCGCCCAAGCAATGATGTCCGCCCCTCGCCGTCGGCGAAATAGGCCTTGCTCATCTCCTCAGGATTGGCCCCTTCGATGTCCGCCATTTGCTCCATGAACGCCGCCACCCCATCGGTCCAGGTCGGGGCCGCCAGCACCGTGTTGACGGTGACATTGCCGCCAACCGTAAGCTCGGCGAGGCTGCGGGCGATGGAAACCTGGGCGGTCTTGGTCATCGCGTAATGGGCCATCAGCGGATTGGGTTTGGCGCTCTGGTCCGATCCGATGAAGATGATCCGCCCCCAATCCCGGTCCAGCATCGTTGGCATCAAGGCGCGGCTCATTCGCACCCCGCTCATCACGTTCAATTCGAACATGGCCGTCCAATCGGCGTCGCCGATTTCGAAAAACGGCGTCACCTCGAAGGCGCCCACATTGTTGACCAGGATATCGATCGGGCCATCGGTTTTTTCGATCAGCGCTTCGGCGCCGCCGGCGCCCGACATATCGGCGGCGATGCCGACGACCTCGCCTAAGGACGAAAGCTCGGCGGCCACTTCGGCAACCCGGTCGCCATCCCTGCCATTGATGATCACCGAGGCGCCTTCCCGCAACAGGGCTTCGGCAATGGCCCGCCCGATTCCGAGCGTCGATCCGGTGACCAGCGCCCGCTTTCCCGAAAGCTCCAAATTCACCTGAGTGTTCCCATTGAAACCTATTAGCTGGCCGGGTCGGATATCGGCTATTCAGCCGCCAGGGACGCGCTTTCCGACTTGAATTTCTCGACCTCGTCCTCGATCACCGTATTCTTGAAGAAATCGGGATTCATGCCGGCGTGCATTTCCACCACATTGCCGAATGTGAAGGCGCGGAAATCCTCCTCGGTGATAAATCCGTCATCAACCATTTCATGGGCCTCGACCATCACCTTGGTCATGTCGGGAACATCCCAATGGCCGATGTCGGAGCCCAATATGGCCTTCAACTTGATTCCGAATTCATTGAGCCTTGTGTCGAACCCGACGGAGGTCATGCGATCGTCGGCTTCCGATCCGAAATAGAAATTGTTGAGGAAGATATCGCGGATGTCCTCGGGCCCATTGATTCCGGCGGGCGTGAAATCGTCAATGTCTTCGGGCTTGAGCCCGGTCGGCGAGCCGGCGGCGTCGCCGTGGTGCGGCCAGTCCCGGATGCGCTCCGGCGTCAGGTATTCGTTGCCGTATTTTTCGAACATGTCGGCCATCAGATCCAAATCTAGGGCGGCGGGATCCAGCGTATCGCGTAGCGCCTCCAGGTTGCGTTTTTCCCAATATTCAAAGAGGTTGTTGTAAAGCTGCGCGGCCCAGCTCGTACCGCCTTCGAGGAACGCGAACTTCAGTGAGGGAAAGCGCGCCGGCACGCCACCGAACAGCAATGACCGGCAGAAATAATCGCTGCCCTGGCCGAAGCTGCCGAGCGAGTTGAAAACATAGTTGGAGAGCGAGCCATGGGTCGAGCCGCGCCCCCGAAAGCCGTTATGGCAGGACGGCGCGACGCCAAGTTCCACGCATTTCGCCCAGACCGGATCATAGGCGTCGCCGACATCGATGGCCGGCGAATAGGGCGCCATCGTGTGGCGGGCCAATTCGGGCGCTTTCTCGACAACCTCGGGCACCGGGCGGCGGATCATGCAATTCATGACGATGGCTTTGAGGCCAAGCTCGCCGACCGCGAATTCCAATTCGGCGATAGCCTCCTCGGGCGTATGCATAGGTATCAGCGCCACCGGCGTCATCCGGTCCGAGAGGCCCTGGAACATGTCGGCGTAGAGCATGTTCATGGCCCGGTAGACCACCGGGCGCAACTCGTCATCGTCGATGGCGAGCACACTCAGCGCGATCGTGCCATAGACCACGGCGAAATCAATGCCCGCTTCGTCGAGGCGCGAATGAAACAGCTTCGGCAGCATGGCGGTCGCCCGGTCGAGGGTGGCGGTGCCGGAATTGCCGATCCAGATGGCGCCCCGTTGCCGCCCGGGCTGATCCGGCCGCAAAGAGTTCTCGTACCGTTCGGCCAATTTTGTGCCGCCGACCTGTTTGACGAAGTCGAGCACGGCGAAGTTGCCTTCGATCATATGGCCGTCGGCGTCAACCACCGGGTGGTCGAGTTTGGCGCGGATATCGGCACCGTTTAGTTTGCTGTCGCTGGTCATCGCTGCTGCTCCCTGACTGAATCTTCTTTGTTAATATCAACCTATGACATTGCCGGATATTTGCAAGACAGCTCAGGCGCAACCGCCCTCGCCAAGGCTGGCGCGGCGGATGCAAGGGCGGGCGAATTTGGTGCCCCGGCGCCATCGGCCCGGCGCCGATCCGGTGACCAGCGCCCGATTTCCCGAAAGCTCCAAATTCACCTGTCTGTTCCCATTCCAATCAAAGCATCTGCCGCAATTTTGTCTTGAGGACTTTACCGTAATTATTTTTCGGCAGAGCGCCCAGAAAGCGATAGGTCTTGGGGCGTTTGAAGCGGGCGATGTGCTCGAGGCACAACGCATCGAGCTCCTTTTCGGTCACCGTGGCCCCCTCTTGAACGACGATGAAAGCGACCACCTGCTCGCCCCAATCGGGGTCAGGGCCGCCGATAACCGAGCATTCGAGCACCCGGCCGTCGCGCAGCAGCACTTCCTCGACCTCGCGCGGATAGATATTGGTTCCCCCCGATATGATCACATCCTTGGACCGGTCCTTGAGCGTCAGGTAGCCGTCCTCGTCGAAGGCGCCGAGATCACCGGTATGCAGCCAGCCGCCGCCAAGCGCCGCGTCCGTTGCTTCGGCGTTCCGCCAATAACCCGCCATCACCACGTCGCCCCTGACCAGAACCTCGCCGATCTCGCCGCCCGGCAAATCGGCATCATTTTCATCGGCTATGCGCACCTGGACCCCTGCTTGCGCGGTTCCCACCGAAGCCAGCCGGTGATGATAGCGGGGGTGAGCGGTTTCCATATGGGCGGCACGGTTGAGGACGGTGATCGTCATCGGCGCTTCACCCTGGCCATAAATCTGAACCAGTTTCGGCCCAAGCACCTCGAGCGATTTCAGGCAATCCTGCAAATACATCGGCGCGCCGCCATAGATAACCGATTTGAGGTTCCCTGTGTCGCCGTCGGCCTCCTCGACGGCGGCGACCATGCGGGCCAGCATGGTCGGCGCCATGAAGATCGTCGCCCCCTGCCAATGCTCGAGCAGGGAAATGATTTCGCCTGCATCGAAGCCTCCGGATTCCGGCACCACCTGGCAGGCGCCGCGTTCGACATGCGGCAACATGTAGAGCCCGGAACCGTGGCTCATCGGCGCCGCGTGGATGATGCAGTCGGTGGGCTGGATGTCATCGACGCTGGCGAAATAGGACTTGTTCATGGCCCTCAGATTATTGTGCGTCAGCATCGCGCCCTTCGGCCGCCCGGTGGTGCCGGAGGTGTAAAACAGCCAGGCCAGGTCGTCGCCGCCGGCCCCGGCGAGGGGCGCCGGCGCGGCATCCAAAAGCGAATTGTGGCGCTCCGATCCGGCGGTGATAATATGTTTCAGCGACGGCAGTTCTTCGGAAATGCCGGCAAGGTCCTTGGCGATGGCTTCGCTTGCGAAACACAGGCGCGCCCCGGAATCTTCCAGGATCCAGGCAAATTCGCGCGCGTGCAGCCGCGCATTCATGGGCACGACGGCGCAACCCGCATGCCAGGCGCCGAACATGATTTCCGAATAGGCGGTGTCGTTGTTCATCGCCAGCGCGACGCGGTCACCGGCGGCGAGGCCGAACTCGTTGCAGAGCGCGCTAGCCAGGCGCGCGGATCTATCCGCATGCCCGGCGTAGGTGGCGACCAATCGGTTGCCACGGGCGAGGGCCCGCGAGTCCGGCGAAGCCTCGGCGGCTTCATGCAGGAGCGTCGCGAGATTCATGGGTCACCGGTCCGCCTGGAACCGCTCTAGCGCAGCGCTTCCAGGACCGAAACGTAATTGGCGACCGCCGATCCTCCCATATTGAAAACGCCGGCGACTTCGGCGCCGTCGATCTGCAACGCACCCGCCTCGCCGCGTGTCTGCATGGCCGCCATCACATGCATCGATACGCCGGTCGCGCCGATCGGATGCCCTTTCGATTTCAGGCCCCCCGATGGGTTCACCGGCAGCTTGCCTTGTTTGGTCGTCCAGCCCTCGCCAATGGCGCGCGCGCCCTCTCCGGGACCGGTCAGCCCCATCGCCTCGTAGATCAGCAATTCGGCAATGGTGAAGCAATCGTGCACCTCGGCGACGTCGAGCCCATCGATATCGATATTCGCCTGTTCATAGGCCTGGCGCCATGCCGCCGCCGCGCCCTCGAAGCGGGTGACATCGCGCCGCGACATGGGCAGGAAATCATTGACGTGGGCGGCGGCGCGAAACAGGACCGCTTTCTCCATGGCCATCGCGGTTTCGACGTCGGCAAGCACCACCGCCGCCGCGCCGTCGGTGACCGGCGAACAGTCGGAGCGCTTGAGCGGGCCGGAGATCACCGGATTTTTCTCCGACTCGGCGCGGCAGAATTCGTAGCCCAGGTCTTTCTGGAAATGAGCAAGGGAATTCACCGCCCCATTGGCGTGGTTCTTTGCCGCGATCCGCGCCAGCGCGTCCGATTGGTCGCCGTATTTTTGGAAATAGCTCTCGGCGATGCGGGCGAATATATCGACGAAGGAGCCGTGTTCTCCGCCTTCTTCTTTATAATAGCTTGCCTTGGTGAGGACCTCGCCGATGGCGGCGCCGGCAAGCTCGGTCATTTTCTCGACGCCGACGCAGAGAACCAGCCGTGCCTTCTTGGCGGCGATCGCATTCAATCCCTGAAATATGGCGGCGCTCCCAGTGGCGCAGGCGTTTTCCACCCGTGTCGCCGGTTTGAAGCGAAGGTCGGGATGCGCCTGCAGGACCAGCGATGCCGGGAAATCCTGGGCAACGAAGCCGCCGTTGAAATGGCCGATGAATATCTCGTCGATGTCGGCCGGCGCGATGCCGGCATCGGCCATCGCCCCGTTCGCCGCGTCGACGATCAGCTTTTCAAGCTCGACACCTTCATGCTTGCCGAATTTGGAATGGGCCCAGCCCACAATGCAACCGCTCATCATCCTACTCCTAAATTGCTTAGTTAAACCGGTTCGGCGTTCACCAGAATGGCGGCCAGAAGGCAGGGCTCGTCGGTGCGCACGCTCCAGGAATGATTGGTGCCCCGCTGGACCATGCAGTCGCCCTGTTTGAGACAGATTTCGCCTTCTTCCAGGATCGCCCAAATCTCACCCTTGAGAACGATCAGGTAATCGACCGTCGCCGTTTTGTGCATCATCGGATCGTCGACCTGGTCATCGGTCGCATGTCCGGCACCGATGGAATCGAAAGCCGCCTTGGCGTCGGCATTGTCTCGCCATGCCGAATCGGGCGGAAACTCGACGACCCGGAATATGGTGCCGTTGGCCGGCGGTTCCAGGACAATCGGCCGTTCGGCGGCATCCACATTGCCGCTGTTATCGGCGGGGGCGCCGCCCGTGACCCATAGATCGGTAAGCGCCAGGCCCGGCATCGATTCCATTTCCTTGATCGCCGTGGCGGCGCCGTCCGATATGAATACCGAGCGGCCTTCCTCGTTGTGGCCGGTGACGGCGCGTCGAATGCTCTCAACCATTAAAGTTCTCCTAATTAATCCTGCCTGATAATCCGGTTTCTCAAGACGCCAATTCCCTCCACTTCCAGTTCGATGACATCGCCCGGCGAAAGATATTTTTGCTGTTCCAGCCCGCAGCCGCCGCCGACCGTACCGGAGCCGAAAAACTCGCCGGCATGGATGGTTTCCGACTGGCTGACATGGGCGATCAGGTCCTCGAACTTCCAGTGCATGGTGCTGCTAGAACCCCGCGACCATTCCTCGCCGTTGACGCGGGCGATCATGGTCAGGTTATAGGGGTCGATCTCGTCGGCGGTGACGATGCAGGGACCGATGACATTGCCGCTGTCGAAATCCTTGCCCTTGGCCGGGCCGAGGCCGCCCGGCATCTCCACCGTTTGCGCGTCGCGGGCGCTGATATCGTTGAAAATCGAATAGCCGAAAATATGCTCGTCGGCTTTTTCTCTGGGAATATCGCGGCCCGGCTTGCCGATGAAAAATCCAAACTCCAGTTCATAATCCAGGATGTCGGCATAGTGCGGCCAGATAATGTCCTCTTCGCTGCCAATAACCGATAACCGGTTGGCCTTGTAATAGATTGGCTGGCGGTACCAGACATCGGGAATATTAAAGAGCCCGTCGCGTTCGTATTGGGCAAGCACGGCTTCCGGGTCGGCTTCGCCCGCCGCCTTCATCTGCCTCAGGACCTCATAGGCCTGTTTCAAATGCGCCTCGAAACAAAGGCAGTCGCGGATTTGCGGCGGCCGCGGCAGGGGCGTGAGCAGACGCACCGAACCGTCGCCATCGCCGATATTGACGATCGCGTCTTCATCATATTTGTCGAGCAATTGCCTGGCGCTGCTCATCGCCGCATCGCCGCCCTCGATGCAAGCCAACATCGAATAGAAGGCGGGCGTGTGTTCGCGCCCCGAGATTTCATGAGCCTTCCTCAAATCAAGGATCTTGGTCTCGTTTTCGACGAGAACGCCAAGGCGTTGCCGTTCATCGGCGCTGCAAAAGGTGACGAATTTCAATTAATCCACTTCTCAACATTTCCCACATGGCTTTCAATATCAATAGTAATCACCCCCGATTCTCACGGTCAACATGTGGCCAGCCGAAGTCCGCCCTTGGCGCTTGCATCGGCACGCCCGGCATGGCCAAATCCTGCCCGCGGCAAATAATTTTGAGGGGGTTCCGTCCGATGGCCGTTGATCCGAAAGTCGCCGCCGTTATCGAACGCTGGGCGCCGCGCTTTATTTCGAACGGCGTGCCGCTGACCGATTATCAGGAGGCGACCAAGGCGATCGCCAACTGGGACGACTGGTGCGCCGCCTGGGCCCGGCGCGCCGAAATTCATGAGGCGATGGGCATGGCGGCGCTGGACGCGGGCAAGGGCATCAGCGCCGGCGAACATCTGCAGACGGCTGGCGTCGTTTACCACTTCGCCAAGTTCGTGTTCGTGGGCGACATGGCGCAGATGAAGGCCAGCCACGAAAAGGCGGTGCGCTGCCGCGATCTGGCGCTGCCCCATATCGACCCGCCGGGGATCCGCGTCGAAATTCCGTATGCCGATGCGTCGCTGTTTGGCATTTTGCGCAAGCCTCCGGGTGCCCAGAGCCCGCCGGTGGTGGTCATGTGCATGGGCATGGATTCGGCGAAGGAGGAAATGGCCAGCAACGAGGCGCATTTCCTCAAACGCGGCATGGCGAGCTTGGCCTTCGACGGGCCCGGCCAGGGCGAAGGCGAATACCATTTCGCGATTACCCCCGAATACGAAAAGCCGGTGGCGGCGGTCATCGATTACCTTGAAACCCGGGACGATCTGGACGCATCCCGCATCGGCCTTTGGGGCGTCAGTTTCGGCGGCTATTACGCGCCGCGCGCCGCCGCCTTTGAGCCCCGCGCCAAGGCCTGCATCGGGATTTCCGGGCCCTTCGATTACGGCAAGCTGTTCAAGGCGCAAGGTGGCAACGAAGTGTTCCGCGTCCGCGCCCATTGCGCTTCCATGGAAGAAGCCTACACGGTCGCCAAGCGGATCGATCTGACCGGCGTCGCCGAAAAAATCAGCTGCCCGTTGCTGGCCATCGGCGGTGAATTGGATACCCTGACGCCGCCGGCGGAACAGCAGCGCATGGCGAACGAGGCGTCGGGGCCGTCGGAGGCGCTGATCCTCGAGGGCGGCAACCATTGCGCCAACAACCTCAGGCACATGTACAGTCCGCAATCGGCCGATTGGATGGCCGGCCATCTGGGCGCCGGCTAGCCGCATTCCCGGACCCGCCATTTTAAGACCTCGATGCGGTCCTGACCGAAAAAGGGTTCGCCCTCATATACCATGGTCGGTACGCCCCAATGGCCGGCAGCCAGGTGCGCGGACTGGTTTTCGGCGATCAGCCCGATGTAGAGTTCGGGATCGGCTTCGATGGCCGCGTCCATTGCCTCGAGATCGAGCCCGGCGCGGCCCGCGGCATTTTTTAGCTTGTCTCCCGCCGTCCAGTCGCCGCCGCCCCAGATCAACGACGAGACCTCATAGGTAAAGTCCAGGCCGTTGCCGAGGCGCCCGGCTTCCGCTCCGAGCCGGGTGAGGCGGTGGATATAGGGCTGATCCTCGGGGATCTCGATCGGATCGAAGGACATGACCACCGGGTCCGGTGACGGCCATTCAAAGGGCAGGTCCAGGAAATCGGCCATGCGCTGCGCGTCGCGGTGCGTATAGGGAGGGCCGAGGGGATTGAGGTTATGGAAAAATTCCGGGCTGCGCACGGCGAGCGGCAGCACCGGCCGGACCAGCAGGTCGATTCCGTCTTCAAGCGCCCAATCCCTGAGCCGGGCGATGGCCAAGTAGCTGTAGGGGCTGCGGTAGGAGTAGAAAACCTCGACCCGGGGGGCAGAATCGGTCATCCGGCGATCCCCTGTTTGCCGATGCCGATCATGGCGCGCGCTTCATCGGGGCTGGCGATGTCGTCGCCCAAGGAGCGGATGATGGTGACCGCCTTTTCCACCAGCGCCGCGTTGCTCGGCGCCAGCACGCCGTGCTCCAGATAAAGGTTGTCTTCGAGGCCGACGCGCACCTGCCCGCCCAACAGCACCGCCGCCGCCACCATCGGCATCTGGTGGCGCGAAATGCCGAAGGCCGACCAGAGGGCGCCGTCGGGCAATAAATCGCGCATATGGGCCATGGTTTCGGCTTTCGCCGGCGCCCCCCAGGGAATGCCGAGGCACAGTTGAAACAGGCCCGGCCCCTCGATATCGCCCTCGGCGATCATATGCTTGGCCAACAGAATATGACCGGCATCGAAACATTCCAGTTCCGGCTTGGTGCCGGCGGCCTTGATGCTCGCCGCCATCGCCGACAAATGGCGCGGCAGGTTGAGGAATACGTTCTCGCCGAAATTCATGGTCGCCACGTCGAGGCTGCAAACCTCGGGCTTCAGGGCTTCGATATGGCGGGTGCGGATATCGGGCGTCGTCAGGTTCGATCCCGGCGCGCCGATTTGCGGGTCTTCCTCGCCGGGGATGAAGGTGGCGCCCGGCCCGGTGGTCAGGTTGATGATGACATCGGCGCCGGCGGCCTCGATGCGCTCGCAGACCTCGGCGTAATGTTCCAGTTCCATCGAGCGCCCGGTGGTTTCCGGATCGCGCACATGGATATGGACGATGGCGGCGCCGGCGGCGTGGGCTTGCAGCGCCGAGGTGGCGATTTCCTCGGGCGTCACCGGAACCGCCGGGTTGCGCGCCCGCGTGCCCTGGCCGCCGCCGGTGAGGGCGCAGGTGATCATGATCTTGCGTGCCATGGTTCGCTGTCCTTTCCTTAAACCGTCCGATACGCAATCCGACGACATGGGGCATGTTTTATTGCGGCGCCGGCGCCCGTCATATCACCCCGAAACATCCAAATTTGCAACCGAGCCGGAATGCGACACATTTCGGCCAAATCGGGCATGGACATGACGGTCATTTATGGACATTTGTGGACATCCGCGGACATTTTCCAAAGGGATTCAGCGCTTGGTGCGACACATTCCGGCGAAATCCACCATACCGTTTTATACCGTTTCATACCGTTTCATACCGTTTTATGTACATTTGTACCGTTTTGCCGGCCTCGATTCATTGCCGCCATGGGCGGCCTCGCCGATGACAAAAGTTCATGAAACGTTCGTATAGTTATTTGGGTTGAAACAGGCGGGGCGCAAGGGCCAAGGGGATAGACCGCGGGGAACGGGTGTCCAAAATAGGGCGTGCGCAAGCCAGCCTCGGGGTGGGGGGGGGCCAAACCCCCTGGCCATCCCTTGCGCGCTATGAGTCTCGGTTAACCGGATGCCGCCAACCGGCTAAATCCCGTAATAGAAAACGATGTAAGCCCTTCAAGTCCTTGCCGGTTCCGGTTCCCTTGCCCGGCTTGGTGCTGACCTAGTTGCCGCCCACCGTCACCCCATCGGGACAATTGAAGGTCCAGGTGCCCTCGGGCTTGATGCTGGCGCCGTAGGAGCCGCGCGAATGGGTCCAAAGGCCGGTGCCTTTGAAGCGCTTCGATCGGGAACCTCCGGAATCCCGACCGGTTTCTGGCTGGTCCGGCAGGCGCTTAAGGTGAATACGGCAGCGGTTACAAGAATTCCTGTCTTCAACAAGGTTTGCATGTCCGCCTCCAATATTATCTTAAGAATAATATGGACTGCGGATTACGCGGCAGCCGCGAGATACCAATGCATTGCTGATGGCCGTTTTCGGGCGCTCCCTCAACCTTACGATGATAGTAAGCCAATCCGTCCCGTAAGGGTAGCTCTCTTCGGTCGGCGTAAATTTTCCCTCGCGCACCACTGAAGGGTGCACTCGACGAACACCGCGCGCAAAAAAAAGGCGCGGGCCGCGCCGCGCCTTGTTTGCCGCCGAGGCGGCCTCGGTCTGGAATTCAGCCGTCTTTCGGCACGCCGCTCAACTCGCTCAGCGGTTTGTGGTTCAGCTGTTCGGCCCGGGTCAGCCGGATCAGGACCGCCAGGCCCTTTTTCTCCGGGTCGCCCTTGCGTTCCTGCTCGACCATTTCGTTCCAGACCCTTTCGCGGACCTCGCCGTCCTCGGCATGGACTTCCGCGGTGCCGTAGAAACGGGCGACGCCGCCGGCCGGCAAGGTGCCGTCGCCACCGCGCACGCCGAGCTCGATATTGCGGTAATAGACGGTCATTTTGGTGCCGTCCTTGACCGTGTCGTGGGTGCCGCCCTTTCCCCGGTCCCACATGCCCAAGGTGTTGTCGTCATAGACGAGGATCGAGCCGCGCGGACTGACCTGGGCGTAGCCGTCATCCATGCAGACAGCGACGAGGCAGACGTTTTTCGGAAAGGCGTTGTTGACATGGTCGACAAGAAATTCGGGTATCAGTGCCATTGTTAGATTTCCCCTGATCAGGTGTTGCGGCCGGGCCGGTGTCCGGCGGGTGGAAGACAGATGCCCATTCTTAATGGTTAATCGCCGGCTTTTCCAACAGCTAATTTCCTGGCTCGCGCCGAAGCCGATCAATTTTCGGCGAGGCGCGGTTTTTACATCATCGATGGGCGCTTTCCCTTTGCCGGCCGGGCAACTACGATCCCGAGCGGCGCCCCCAAAGCATCGGATAGAGGTCTTATGCCGCCCAATACGCTACAAAGAAATATAGTCCTCGGAATCGGCTTGATGATCCTCGCGGTCTTCCTGTTTCCGCTGAAAGACGCCTTCGCCAAAATGACCGGCGGCTATTATTCGGCGATCCTGGTGGTCTGGGCCCAGTTCGTATTCACCGGCGGCATCTATTTGCTGGTGATTGTTATCCGGCACGGGCCGGGCGTGCTCAGGCCGGCTGCGCCGCTGATGCAGATCTTGCGGGCGGCGTTCGCGGTTGCCGGCATGGGCGCCTTCTATTGGGCGATCACGCTGATCCCCCTGGCCGAGGCGACGGCGATGCAGTTTATCGCGCCCTTGGTGGTCACCGCATTGTCGCCCTTGTTCCTCGGCGAACAGCTCGGATGGCGCCGCTGGCTGTCGGTGGTCGCCGGCTTTGTCGGCGTTCTGATCGTCCTTCGGCCCGAATTCGGCGGCGAACGTTTCGGCTATGGCGTGGCGCTGTTGTCGGGGCTTTTCCTCGGCTTATGTTTCATCATGAACCGCAAGCTGGCCCACGTCGCATCGCCGATCAAATCGGTTGCCTATTCGGCCTGCCTTGGCGCCATCATGATCACCCCGTTGGTGCCGTCTGTCTGGATCATGCCGAGGGCCGAGGATTTGCCCCTGATCCTGGGATTCCTGGGCGTCTCGCTGTTGGGCCAGACCTGTCTGTTTACGGCCTTTCATTATGGCCAGGCATCGGTGGTGGCGCCCTTTCACTTCGTCCAGATTATCGGCGCCACCCTGTTCGGTTATCTGTTTTTCAGCGAATTTCCAGATACAACGCGGTTTGCCGGCATCGCCGTGATCATCCTCGCCGGCGTCTATATCGCCATGCGCGAAGCCAAGAAATCGCGCGCCACGGCCTAGAGCCGGTCAGATTGTAATTGACGCCGCCGCGTCCGGGCAACATGGTAGCGGCGGCATCGATCAGGAGGCGGCGCCCATGTATTTTCACCTGCAACTGATCGACAATCCGGAAACCCCGGAAAAAAGGGAGCAAAGCCGGCCCGACCATTGGCAATATTTCGACGACCATGCCGACAGGTTCATCGCCCGCGGCGCCACCTTTTCGGACGATCTCGAAACCTTCATCTCGAGCGTGCTGTTTGTCGAGTTCGACAATTGGGAGGCGGTGCGCGAATTCGTCAAAAACGAGCCGCACCATATGAACGGCGTCTACAGGCAAGTGCATATCCGCCGCTGGAACCGGGGGATCGAGCGCACGCAGCGGGAATTCCCAAGGAAAGAAGGCCAGGTTGCCTGGTATTTCCGCGGCCACGCCAAGCCCGACATGCACGACGACCGGATGCGCCTGCTGGCCGATCACGTGGCTTATTTCAAGGACTATGACGGCGAAAATTTCATCACCAGGGGCGGCGTTTTCGACGACGCCGGCGACGAATGGCAGGGCAGCGCCAACCTGATCTGCCTGCCCAGCCGCGAAGCCTTCGGCGAATTTCTCGAAAACGAGCCCTTCTACGTGGGCGGGCTCTACGAGCGGGTGCTTATCGAACGCTATAAATTCGGCGGCCGCCCGGGGCAGGTCGTGTAAGGGCGGGTTGTGTAGCAATCCGCCGCGCTCCGGCCTACACTGGCGGCATGGACGAGCCAAAAGATAAACCGGATGTGCCGAAGGGCGACGGCCCAAAGGACTTTAGCGACCGCGTGACCCTCGGCGCCGAGGGTTCCCACGAAGCCTTCCAGCGCCATATCCAGGCGCTGCTCGACGACGCCAACCTGTCCGAGGAAGACCGCCAGCGCATCCTCACCAACAGCCACTGCCCCTGCTGCGGCGCGGCGGCCTCGCTGACCGTGAAGCTGGGAGATTAGGGGGCGGGGCCGGCGGGCCGGTTTGCCCCGCCGCGCGATTACTTCTTGCCGAATTGGAACACGAAACTCTGTTTATCGCTATCCAGTTGAAATGCGATCTTTATAGTCTTGGCTTGCCGCTTATCATCCAGGTCCTCGATGCCGATGTGCCACTTGCCCTTGGCATTGGCGTCCAGCCATTCCTCCAATTTGACCAGCGATGTGGTGGTCTTGAACAGCAGGCCATGCCATTGACGCCGCTCCGGCATGATGCGCCGTTGCGTTTGCCGCCGCTCGATGGCAATCGAATTCGGCTTGTCTTCGCGGCGCTCGCCCAACTCGCGGCGGTCGGTCTTTCGTTTGTCGTCGATCATCCCGGTCATTAAATAATTAGTCGACCGTGAAGAACTCCCAATGCACTGATTTTATTTAGACTTCGTCCATTTGCGCCGGTTTTTTATTGCAAGATTT
>NZAK01000120.1 GCA_002687515.1 Rhodospirillaceae bacterium | reverse complement strand
TGGATCCGCATCGCGCTACGCACCGCGCCTACCCGGAAAACCGATTTGTTCCCATCAAATTGATTCATATCTATCCGGAACCGCTCTAGGTCCGCCGCCGTAATGGCCGCGCGATTTTTACACGCCAGATTATTTTCCTTCGCCGCGCGCCGGGCGCCGGCGGCCGCCTTGCTGGCGGCGCTGTTTGTCACCGCCTGCGCCACCGATCCGTCGACCATCAAGCGCACCCCGAGGCCGCCCGATGCCGAGGATGCGCGCGTCATCGCCGCCGATCAGGAAACCGCCGGCGGGACCAAAGAAGAAGAAGAAGGCGAGGCAACCGAAGACGCGCCCGAAGAGGCGCCCGCCGAGGAAGCAGAGACCAAGCCGGATGGCGATGCCCCGGAGGAGACGGCGCGCCTTGAGGTGGATCTGACCAATTTCAAGGACCGTCTGGTGGGCCTCGACAGCGATGAGCTTGGCGATCTTATCGGCGCGCCGGCGCTCGAACGCCAGGAGCCGCCGGCCACCATTTGGCAGTACCGGGCAGAGGCCTGCGTCGTCGATATATTCCTATATTCCGATGGCGGCGATCCCAATGTGGACCATGTCGAGGTGCGCGGGCGCGAAACCGACGAGGTTGATGAACGCGCCTGCTTCGCCGCCATCATTGCAGACAAGGACAAACCGGCAAAAGGCGGTGCGCCGGCGGAACCGCCAACGGAACCACCGGGCGAAGTCCCCGCTGAATCGCCGGACGGGCCGCTGCCGCCCGACGCCGACGCGCCGCCGGCGGAAAATCCCGATGACGCGCCGCCCGATGCCGACGCGCCGCCCGATGCCGATGTGCCGCCGGATGCCGACGCGCCGCCCGATGCCGATGCGCCGCCGGATGCCGACGCGCCGCCGGCGGCGGATGACCAGTTGCCGCCGGACATCGAAGAGGTTCCGGCCAAGCCGTCTAAAAAATCAGGGAAATCGCCAGGAAAATCATCTGGCGCGGCGGCCGGCAATTCGAAACGTGTCGCCAAGGCGGTGTTCAACGAGGACGATCCGGCCAACGGCAATCAGGACCTGATGGGCTTCGACACAAATCCTGGAAAATAACTGCCGTGCCTTGCCTGCCGACGGATTGGGTTCAGACCAGGATTTTAGCCTTGTAGCCGCATTCCGCAGCGACCACGCAGGCGCCGCAATCGGGCTTGCGCGCCTTGCACACATAGCGGCCATGCAGGATCAGCCAATGATGGGCGTGCTGCTTGAATTTATCGGGGGTCGCCTTTACCAGCTTCATTTCCACCTCCAGCGGCGTTTTGCCGGGCGCCAGGCCGGTGCGGTTGCCGAGCCGGAAGATGTGGGTATCGACGGCGATGGTGGGCTCGCCGAAGGCGATGTTGAGAACCACGTTGGCGGTCTTGCGCCCGACGCCGGGCAGCTTTTCCAGCGCTTCGCGGTCTTGCGGCACCCTGCCTTGATGGTCATCGATCAGCATCTGCGAGAGCTTGATGATGTTCTTCGCCTTGGTGTTGTAGAGGCCGATGGACTTGATGAAATCTTTCAGATCCGCTTCGCCGAGGGCGACCATTTTTTGCGCCGTCTTGACCTTCTTGAACAACGGCCCGGTCGCCTTGTTGACGCCGACATCGGTGGCCTGCGCCGACAGCACGGTGGCCACCAGCAGGGTATAGGGATTGATATAGCTAAGCTCGCCCTTGGGCTCGGGCCTGGCCGCCGCCAGGTTCGCATAGAAGCTGTCGATGTCTTTTTTCTGCATGGCGCCCGGCGATGTACTGGCCCGCGTCCCAAAAAATTATTTCAGTCGTCGAAGCCGAGCACGTCGAACATCGAGTAGAGCCCCGGCGGTTTATCCACCAGCCAGCGGGCGGCGCGCACCGCGCCGGCGGCGAAGATGACGCGCGAAGCCGCCTTGTGGGTCAGTTCCACCCGCTCGCCGTCGCCGGCGAAGACGACGCTATGCTCGCCGACCACGTCGCCGCCGCGTAAGGCAGCGAAGCCGATATCGCCGCGCCGGCGTTCGCCGGTGATGCCGTCGCGGCCGCGCGCCGCCACCTCGGCGAGCTTGACGCCGCGCCCCTCGGCGGCGGCAAGCCCAAGGCTGAGGGCGGTGCCCGACGGCGCATCCACCTTGTGGCGGTGGTGCATCTCGACGACTTCGATGTCGTAATCGTCATCGAGGGTGGCGGCAAGGCGCTTGCTCAGCGCGAACAAGACATTGACGCCGGCCGAAAAATTGCTGGCACGGACGATGGCGGCGGCGCTCGCCGCTTTTTGAAAACGCAGCTCCTGATCGTCATCGAAACCGGTGGTGCCGACCACCAGGCGGGCGTCCATCCCGGCGGCCAGTTCGGCATGTTCGGTGGTCGGGCCGGGCAGGCTGAACTCGATGCCGACGTCGCAACCCGCCAGTACCGCGGCGGCGTCATCGCCGATCACCAGGCCCGCCGCTTCGAGCCCGGCGGTGGCGGCGACATCGGCGCCCAAGGCCGGATGGCCCGGTGCCTCCGAGCCGCCGGCCAGCTCGCAGCCCTCGGTCTCCGCCACCTGGCGCACCAGCATCCGGCCCATGCGCCCGGCGCATCCGATGATTCCGATTTTCATAATGTCCCGTTATCGACCCCCGCCAGTAATCAGTCAACGCTTCAGGCCGTCAACGCTTCAAGAAAGTATCGCCCCGGCAGTGCGGGGCCAACGCCTTGCCCCTCAGTCCTTCAGATCCTCCCACAGGTCCTTGACCTTGGAGAAGAAGCCTTCCGATTGCGGGTTGTTCTTGGCGCCGCCCGATTCCGCATCGAACTCGCGCAGCAGTTCTTTCTGCCGCTTGGAGAGGTTGACCGGCGTTTCCACATTGGCCTGCACGAACATGTCGCCGCGCCCCTTCGAGCGCAGCACCGACATGCCCTTGGTCTTGAGCCGGAACTGGTGGCCCGACTGGGTGCCCGCCGGGATGGTGATGCGGGCGCGGCCGCCATCGACGGTCGGCACCTCGATCTGGCCGCCGAGGGCGGCGATGGTGATCGGGATCGGCACCTTGCAGTAAATATTGGGGCCCTCGCGGTTGAAGATGCGATGCGTGGCCACTGAAATGAAGATGTAAAGATCGCCCGCCGCGGCGCCCTGCATGCCGGCCTCGCCCTCGCCGGCGAGGCGGATGCGGGTGCCGTCCTCGACGCCGGCGGGAATGGTGACGGCCAGGGTTTTTTCCTGTTGCGTGCGGCCCGAGCCGGAGCAGGCGGGACAGGCTTCCTTGATCACCTTGCCCTGGCCCTGGCAGGTCGGGCAGGTGCGTTCGATGGTGAAAAAGCCCTGCTGGGCGCGCACCGATCCGTGGCCGTGGCAGGCCGGGCAGGTATCGGGCTGGGCGCCGCCCTTGGAGCCGATGCCCGAACAATCCTTGCACTGCACCGAGGCGGGCACGCGGATATTGGTCTTGGCGCCGTTATAGGCCTGCGCCAGGGTGATTTCCATATTGTAGCGGAGATCGGCGCCGCGGCTGGCGCGCCGCCCGCCCCGGCCACCGCCGCGGCCGGCGAAATCGCCGAACATTTCGTCGAAAATATCGGCGAAGCCGGAACCGAAACCCTGACCGAAGCCGGCGCCGCCGCCGGCGCCGCCCTGCTCGAAAGCGTCATGGCCGAAGCGGTCATAGGCGGCGCGCTTCTGCTCGTCCGAGAGAACGTCGTTGGCTTCGTTCAGTTCCTTGAACTTTTTTTCCGCCTCGGCATCGCCGGGATTGCGGTCCGGGTGGTACTGCATCGCCCGCTTGCGGTACGCCTTCTTGACATCGTCGGCGCCGGAATCCCGGTCGATGCCCAGAACCTTGTAATAATCTTCTTTTGCCATCGGGCGGCCCCGCCGGAAATCCGGGTTCAATCGTCTTTCTTATCGGGGTCCACTTCCTCGAAATCGGCGTCGACCACGGTGGCGTCGTCGCCTTCCGCCTCGGCCTCATCGGCGCCGGCGCCGGCGGCGTCACCGCCCATCATGTCATCGCCCATGCCATCACCCATGGGGCCGGCGGCGCCTTCTTCCTGGCTCGCCTTGTACATGGCTTCGCCGAGCTTCATCGAGGCCTGCATGAGCACGTCGGTCTTGGCCTTGATATCCTCGGTGTCTTCGCTGTCGAGCACCTCTTTAAGCGCCGTCAGCGCCGTTTCGATTTCGGTTTTTTCCTCTTCCGAAACCTTGTCGCCATATTCCTCGAGGTTTTTTTCGGTGGCATGGATCAAGGTGTCGGCATTGTTGCGCGCCTCGACCTGTTCCTTCTTCGCCTTGTCTTCCTCGGCATGGGCCTCGGCATCCTGGACCATGCGTTCGATATCATCGTCATTGAGGCCGCCGGAAGCCTGGATCCGGATTTGCTGTTCCTTGCCGGTCGCCTTGTCCTTGGCCGACACATTGACGATGCCGTTGGCGTCGATGTCGAAGGTCACCTCGATCTGCGGCAGGCCGCGCGGACTCGGCGGGATGCCGACCAGATCGAACTGGCCCAGCAATTTGTTGTCGGCGGCCATTTCGCGTTCGCCCTGGAAAACGCGGATGGTGACCGCGCTCTGATTGTCCTCGGCGGTGGAAAAAACCTGGCTTTTGCGGGTCGGGATGGTGGTGTTGCGGTCGATCAGGCGGGTGAAGACGCCGCCCAGAGTTTCGATACCGAGCGATAGCGGCGTCACGTCCAAGAGAAGCACGTCCTTGACATCGCCTTGCAGGACACCGCCCTGGATGGCGGCGCCCATGGCCACAACCTCGTCCGGGTTGACGCCCTTGTGCGGCTCGCGCCCGAAAAACTCCTGAACCCGTTCCTGGACCTTGGGCATGCGCGTCATGCCGCCGACCAGGATCACTTCCTTGACCTCGCCGGCCGAAATGCCGGCATCCTTGAGGGCCGACTTGCAGGGCCCGATGGTGCGGTCGACCAGGGCCTCCACCAGGGCTTCCAGATTGGCGCGGGTGAGCTTGATATTGAGATGCTTGGGGCCGGTTTGATCGGCGGTGATGAAGGGCAGGTTAACTTCGGTCTGGACCGAGCTGGACAGCTCGATCTTGGCCTTTTCGGCGGCCTCCTTGAGGCGCTGCAGGGCCAGCGGATCGTCGCGCAGATCGACGCCCTGTTCCTTTTTGAACTCGTCGGCCAGATAGTCGATGATGCATTTATCGAAATCCTCGCCGCCGAGGAAGGTATCGCCGTTGGTCGATTTGACCTCGAACACGCCGTCGCCGATTTCCAGGATCGAGATATCAAAGGTGCCGCCGCCGAGATCGTAAACCGCGATGGTGCCGCTTTCCTGCTTGTCGAGGCCGTAGGCGAGCGCCGCCGCTGTCGGCTCGTTGATGATGCGCAGCACTTCAAGTCCGGCGATCTTGCCGGCATCCTTGGTCGCCTGGCGCTGGGAATCGTTGAAATAGGCGGGCACCGTGATCACCGCTTGCGTCACGTCCTCGCCGAGATAGCTTTCCGCCGTTTCCTTCATTTTCTGCAAGATGAAGGCGCTGACCTGGCTGGGGCTGTATTTCTGGCTCTCGGCCTCGACCCAGGCATCGCCATTGTCGCCGGCGACAATTTTATAGGATACCAGGCCCTTGTCCTTTTCGGTCAGGGGATCGTCGTAGCGGCGGCCGATCAGGCGCTTGATGGCGAATAATGTGTTTTGCGGATTGGTGACCGCCTGGCGTTTCGCCGGCTGGCCGACCAGGCGTTCACTGTCGGCGAAGGCGACCATCGACGGCGTGGTGCGCGCGCCCTCGGCGTTTTCGATCACCTTGGGTTCCGATCCATCCATCAGGGAAACGCAGGAATTGGTGGTTCCCAGATCGATACCAATGACTTTACTCATGCTTTTCTGTCCTTCCTCGTTAGCAACAGATGCCCCTCTCCTCCTCGATGCGGCGAGGTTCCGGGGCGCCCGGCCGTGCAAGCGGCAGGGAAAAATTGTCGAAAACACCCAGCGTGTATAACCTTGCCGATATATAGGTTGGCGCTGGGGCGGGCGCAACCGCCCATTCATAATGAATTTGTGCATTGATTTTGGCCGTTGCAAAATGATCATATCGGCGAGTTACAAGACCGACATTCCGGCCTTTTACGGGGACTGGTTCCTGAACCGGCTGGCGGCCGGATATTGCCTGGTCGCCAATCCCTATGGCGGGCCGGTACAGCGGGTGGCGCTGAACCGGGGGGCGGTCGACGGTTTTATCTTCTGGACCCGCAACGCGGCGCCGTTCGGCGCGGCGCTGGATCGGGTGGCGGAGCTCGGATATCCGTTTCTGCTGCACTACACGATCACCGGTTACCCGAAGGCGCTGGACGCGGCGACGCCGGCGGCGGCGGCGGGCATCGCCGATTTCCGGGCGCTGGCCGATAAATGGGGCGGCCGGCGCCTGGTCTGGCGCTATGATCCGGTGCTGCTGAGCAGCTTGACGCCGGCCCCTTGGCACGCCGCCAATTTTGCCAAACTGGCGCGCGATCTGCGCGGCGCCACCGACGAGGTGGTGTTGTCCTTCGCGCAGATCTACCGCAAGACCCGAAGCGGCCTGAACCGGGCGGCGCGGGACGCCGATTTTGAATGGAACGATCCCATCGATGCGGATAAACGCTCGTTGCTGGCCGAACTGGCGTCCAGCGCCGCCGACAACGGCATGCGCGCCAGCCTCTGCGGCCAGCCCGATTTGTTGCCCGGTCTTTTGGGCGCCGGGCTCGGCGAGGCCAGCTGCATCGATGCGCATCGTTTGTCGGATATCGCCGGTCACCATATCGAAGCCGGCGGGCGCTCCCACCGCCAGGGATGCGCCTGCGCCGGGTCCAAGGATATCGGCGCCTACGATACCTGCCCGCACGGCTGCGCCTATTGTTATGCGGTGAGCCGCCGGGGCACGGCCAAGAACCGGCGCGCCGGCCATGACGCGGAGGCGGAGATTTTGGGCAGCACCTTGGGCGCAAGAATCGGATAGAGATTTGGTGCCCGGCTGGTCCATGTTGGGCCGATGAATTCGGCTATTATCCTGGTTCTGTTGTTCGTGGCCGCGTCCGCCGTCCGCGATGTCTATTTCGGCGAAGTGTTCCAGCGGCTTGAATTTTTCGCCGTCGTGTTGACCGCCTTTTCCCTGACCACGGTGATATTCTTAAGTTTCGTCATCGTCCGCGGGCGCCGCCAGATCGCGGCGATGCGCGCCGCCTGGCGGGAAATCGCGGTCACCAACATCGGCACCGCGATGGCCTGGCTGTCTTATTTCCTTGCCTTGAAACTGTTGGAACCGGCGGTCGTCAACATGCTGCATATCGGCATCGGGCCGGTCGTCCTGGTTGCCCTGAACCTGGCCGGTGTCCATATTTCGGGACCGGCAGTGGTGCGAAAATCCGAGCTTGCCATTCAGGCTGGGGTATTCCTGACCCTGGCGGCGCTCACCGCCGTGGTCCTCTTGCAACTGTCGGGGCTTGGCGGCAGATCAACCGCGCAAAACATTCTTGGGGCTACCCTGGCGCTGGCCAGCGGCGTCTTCATCAGCCTGACCACCGATGTCACCAAGCGGCTGAATAATATGGGTGTTACCGCCGAAGGCGTCCTCGCCGTCCGCTTCATCGGCATTGTCCTGATCGCCGCGCTGGTCGTAGTCCTGGGTAGCGGCGGCGAAAAACCGACTTTGCCATTCGATGCCTTATGGCCGGTGGCGGCGGCATCGCTGGTTTTTATGGTTCTGCCGCTTTACGCCCTGCAACTGGGTGTCCAGCGCACCTCGACGGTCAGCGTCTGGATCGTCATAAGCTTAAGCCCGGCCGCGGTGTTCGCGGCACAGGCCCTCGACGGGCGGCTTGTTCATTCGCCCTATACCCTGGCCTGCATCCTCGCCTATTCGGCACTGGCGCTGGCCTCTAACCTGATGCGGAAATTCGAAACCCAACCGGCCTGATGATCGGCGGTGTGATGATTGGTGGCGCGATATCGGGCTAAAGCTTCTTATCCACCTGCGGCTCGCTGCCGTCAGCCTCGCGGTCGGCGGCGTCCGATTGTTTTTCATAGGCCGAGGCCGGGCCCGATTTGGCCTCGTCGCCGTCCTCGGCGCTGTCCTCGGCGCTGTCGTCCTTGTTATTTTCCCGGTTATTCTCCTTGTCATTGCCTTTCGGGCCGCCCTTGGCGACGCCGACCATCGAGGGACGCAGCAGGCGGTCGTGGATGACGTAGCCTTTCTGAACTTCCTGGATGACGGTGCCGGCGGGCTGATCAAGGTCCTCAAGCTCGAACATGGCCTGATGAAAATTATGGTCGAACTTCTTGCCCATCGCCTCGATCGGGGTGATGCCGAACTGCTCGAAGGCGTTGACCAACTCGGTCTCGGTCAGTTCGATGCCGATGCAGAGATTCTTCAACTCCTCGTCCGCCTCTTTGGCTTCCTCGGAGACGCTGGCCATCGCCCGGTCCAAATTGTCGGCCACCGACAGAATGGCGCGCGCCATATTGGCGGTGGCGTATTTGGCGGTGTCGGCCTTGTCGCGCTCGGCCCGGCGGCGGGTGTTTTCGGTATCGGCGAGGGCGCGCAGCAATTGGTCATTCAAGTCGGCGACGCTGGCTTCCAGCTCTTCATAGGTGGGCGGAATATCTTCGGCCGCCCCGGCGTCCGCTGCCGCGCCATTTTCCACCGCGTCCGCCAAAAGCGCGTCCGCTTTATCGATGTCAAACTCAAACTTGGTTTCGGCTTCGGATTCTGTATCGTTTTCCGGTTTTTCCTCGGCACCGGATTCGCCTTCATCTTTTGGCTCTTCGGCGGCGTCCGGGTTCTGGTCTTGATCGTCGGTCATCTTGGTATCGGTTCCTTTAATGCTCAGTCAAAAAGGCGGCTGATCAGTTTCGCCGTGTAATCCACCATCGGGATGATGCGCGCGTAGTTCATGCGGGTCGGCCCGATGACGCCGATGGCGCCGACCAGATCGCTCTGGCTCGAATGATAGGGCGCGACGATAAACGAGCATCCCGATAGATTAAAGAGGTCGTTATCGGCGCCGATGAAAATCTGCACGCCCTCGGCGCCGTCGGTCATTTCCAGAACTTTAAGCATCAGCTCGCCGGTCTCCATCGCCGCGAACAGCGCGCGCACCCGTTCAAGATCGGTCATCGCGCTGACATCGTCCAGCAGATGGGCCTGGCCGCGCACGATCAGGGTGCCGCTGTCCGCGTCGGCGGCGCGGGTCGCGAGGCCGGCTTCGACCAGCCTTGCGGTCAGCATATCCAATTGCGTGCGGTCGGCTTCGAGGCTGCGCCGGATTTCGGCGCGGGCGTCTTCGATGGTGCGCCCGAGCAGCCGGGTATTCAGATAATTGGTGGCTTCGACAAAGGCCGAGGCGGGCACATCGGGCGGCACCTCGATGACCCGGTTTTCGACCACCCCCTCGGCGGTCACCATGACCACCAGGGCGCGCCCCGGATTGAGGCTGACAAATTCGATATGGCGCAGCGGCGCATCGGTTTTCGGCGCGAAAACCAGTCCGGCGCAGTGCGACAGCCCGGACAGCGCGCTGCCCGCTTCCTCGAGGACGGTTTCGATGTTTTTGCCGGTTCCGGCGAAGCGGCTTTCGATATCGCCGCGTTCCTCGGCGGTCAGGTTGCCGATTTCCAGGAGTCCGTCGACGAACATGCGCAGGCCGGCCTCGGTCGGCATGCGCCCGGCCGAGACATGCGGCGAATAGAGAAGGCCGGCATCTTCCAAATCGGCCATGACATTGCGCACCGTCGCCGGCGACAGGTTATTGCCCAGCCGCCGCGACAGGGTGCGCGAGCCGATCGGCTC
>NZAK01000119.1 GCA_002687515.1 Rhodospirillaceae bacterium | reverse complement strand
TCAATAAAACGTTTCATCGCAAAATCCTCGTCAACAACGTGACGAGATTCTAGCACAAATCACGTTTTTACACAGTCTGGATCCTTAGCGGACACCTTCAAGCCATGATCAATTATTCGGTGGTGTTCCTTCGCGGCGTAACCTGAGGGGACCGGCGCAGCCACTGAGACCCGATGATCAAGCCGAGCAGCGCCAGGGCGAAGGGGTAAACGAATTCCTTCGGCGGCTGACCGGGGTTTTCGACATCGACGTCGGTCACTACGTCGCCGAACCGAATGCCTGTCTTCTTGGCGATGCCGCCCGCGGCCAGGTTGGAGACCTCGGAGCGGCCGTTATCAGTCGCCAACAGGGTCAGGCCATATTCCTTCTGCCCGGCAACCGCCGGCCCGTCGGCCCGCTGCAATACGTAAAGCTTGAAACGAGGGCCGTAATCGGTTTCGCGAACGGCGTGGATGCGCAAGTTCCGTCCCGGCTCGATCTCGACCTCGCCGGCGGCGAATTTGGTGATCTCGACCGGAATGAATTTGGGGAAGGCTAGGTTCATGAAGACATCGGGACGGAAGAGCGCGAAAGTGACAATCAGCAGCAGGATCACTTCGTAGAATTTTGTGCGGATGATGAACCAGCCCTGGGTCGCCGAGGCGAAACAGAACATGGCGATCAGAGCCACGACAAAAATCATAATGCCGTGCCAAATGCTGGTGACGCCGATCAGCAGCAGTTCCGGATTGAAGATGAAGACGAAGGGCAAGATCGCTGTCCGGATGTCATAGGCGAAGCCCTGGATGCCGGTCTTGATGGGATCGGCCCGCGAGATGGCGGCGGCGGCGAAGGCCGCGAGACAGACCGGCGGCGTGTCGTCGGCGAGTATGCCGAAATAGAAAACGAACAGATGGACTGCGATCAGCGGCAGCACGAGGCCGGCAGCGCTGCCCAACTCGACGAGGACGCCGGCGAGCAGGGTGGCGACGACCAGGTAGTTCGCCGTCGTCGGCAGGCCCATGCCGAGAATGAGGGCCAGCACCGCAGTGAGGATCAGGAGCACGAAGATATTGCCCCCCGATACCACCTCGATGATCCCGACCAGGGCATTGCCGAGGCCGGTCGACGAAACCGAGCCGACGATGATGCCGGCGCTGGCAACGGCGATGGCGATGGCGATCATGTTCCTCGCGCCGGCCACCATGCCGGTATAGATCTCGCGAAACCCTTCGGCGGCGGCCTGCACGGCCCCCTTGCGCTCGGTCCCGAAACTTTTCAAGACATGCTGGGCGACGATGATCGCCATCAGCAAAAGGATCGACCAGAAAACGGCGGTGCCCGCCGACCACCGCTCGACCATCAGCAGGTAAACGAGGACGGCGAGCGGAATCAGGAAATGGATACCGCTTATGAAGGTGCGGCCGAGCATAGGGATATCGCTTCTCGGCAGGCCCAAGAGGCCGAGCTTCATCGCCTCTAGATGCGAGATGTAAATCAATGCCAGATAGCTGATGACCGCGGGTATGAAAGCGGCGACGATGACCTCGAAATAGGAAATACCGATCAGCTCGGCGATGATGAAGGCAGCCGCCCCCATGATCGGCGGCATGATCTGCCCGTTGGTCGAGGCGGCGACCTCGATGGCGCCGGCCTTGATCGCCGGCAGCCCGGTCCGACGCATCACCGGGATGGTGAAGACGCCGGTGGTCACCACATTTGCGATCGACGAGCCCGAAATCAGCCCAGTCATGCCCGAGGCGAGGATCGCCGCCTTGGCGGGACCGCCGCGGTAGCGTCCGACCAGGGCGAAGGACAGGTCGAGGAAATACTTGCCGGCGCCGGCGGTTTCCAACAAGGCGCCGAACAGCACGAAAAGGAAGACGAAGCTCACCGAAACGTCGATGGGAATACCGAAAATCGCCTCACCGCCCAGCCACTGGTAGCCGATTAACCGCGTCAAGGATAAGCCCTTATGGGAAATGATCTCGGGCATCACCTGACCGAAAATCGAATAGACGAGGAACACCGAGGCGACGACGACCAAAGGCAGGCCAATAGCGCGCCGCGTCGCCTCGAGCAGGAGCAATATGCCGATACCGCCAAGTATGGCCTCGACCGGCAGGACGAAATCGATACCCAGAAACGACAGCGCTGATTTCAGCAAGATGCCGTCGCGCTCGACCAAACCACGATAGCCGAGGAACAGGTAGAGCGCCGACCCCGTGCCCAGGACCAGGAAAACGATGTCGTAGACCGGCATCCGTCGGTCGGCCCGGGAGCGTGTCAGGGGATAGATCAAGAAACAGAGCAGCAACCCGAAGGCCAGGTGGATGCCGCGTTTCTGGACGTCGACGATCAGCAGCGCGGAGGGCAGCGGCGAGGCGATCCAAAGTTGGAACAGTGACCAAGCGAAGGCAATGAGGCCAATGAGCCGGCCAAGTCGGGGGCCATGATGGCGGCCCGCATGCTCGATTTCCTCGATTTGCCGTTGCAGGTCTTTAGGCGACGGAGGGGCGGTATCGGCAATTGCTTCGGCCACGCTTGTCCTCCCCGGACGACAAATTGACCAATAAAATTACCGGGCCGGCGGAGCTTAGGGCGGAGCACGCCTGCCTGATGCCGCCGCCGGCCCGGATTGTTCGGAGAGAACTACATCCAGCCCTTTTCCTTGTAGTATTTGAGGGCGCCCGGATGCAGCGGCGCCGACAAGGCGTTCTTGATCATCAGCTTCGGATCAAGGTTCTTGAAGGCCGGGTGCAGCTTGCGGAAATCACCCAGATTCTCGAACACCGCCCTGGTCACCTCATAGACGACGTCGTTGGGGACGTTGGCGTTGGTGACGAAGGTCGCCATAACGCCGAAGGTCGTAACGTTGGACGTCGTCGTTTTGTAGGTGCCCTTCGGGATAGTCGCAAAGGCGTAAAACGGGTTATCGTTGACGAGTTTATTTTCGACGCTGGTGTTGAGGCTGATGATTTCGGCGCCGCAGCCGTCGGTGGCAACCGAGACGCCGGCATTGGGAACGCCGACGGTGTAGCCATAGGCGTCAATCTTGCCATCGCACAACGCCTTGGATTGTTCGGTCGAGGTCAGCTCGGTTGCCGATTTGAAATCACCGCGTTTGGTGCCATAGGCCTTCATCAGGACTTCCGTCGTCCCGCGCTGGCCGGAACCGGGGTTGCCGATGTTGAAGCGCTTGCCCCTGAGGTCGGCCCAGGATTTGATACCCGATCCCTTGGCGACGATGATTTGATAGGGCTCGGGATGCACCGAGAAGACGGCCCGCAGTTTCTTGAAGGCCTTGCCCTTGAACTTGGAACTGCCGTTGAAGGCATGAAACTGCCAATCTGATTGGGCGACCCCGAAGTCGAGCTCACCAGCCTTTATATTGGCGATGTTATAGGTCGATCCCGCGGTCGAGGGCGCCGAGCAGCGAATGCCGTGCTTGCGGCCACTCTTGCGGCCTTCGGCGGCTTCCCGGTGCACCTGTTGGCAGACCGCCTGGCCGACCTGGAAATAAACGCCGGTGGGGCCGCCGGTACCGATGGCGATGAATTTCCCGGCGGCCACTTTTTGCTTACGGGCCTTTTCCTCGGCCGCGGCCTTCTCGCTTTCCAAGCGAGAGACCTGTTGCTGCTGATCAAAAATCAGCCAACCTCCGACAACGACGATAATGATGGCGATGATACCGATAGTGACATTTCTGTTCATCTGAACTTCACCTCCGTATATTGATCCAACAAAAGTTTAACGAAACTATCTTTGAAAAATACCGCTGGCTCAATCGGTAGCCCGGGCCGCCGCGGCCCGATGACGTTCAGGAGGTATCCCGATTTCGATATGCTGTCGGCATTGCCGACGCCTCCTCCTTGGTGCCTGTTCCCGGCATGCGGATAGATCTACCGATCCAGTTCATCGAAGCATAACCGAAGTCGCTCGACGGCCTCAACCCCTAGGCCAGTCCCACCGTCGCCGCATCGATGGCGCCGACCAGGCGATCGCTGATTTCCGCGAGCTCGTCCGTAGTCACGATATAGGGCGGCGCCAGCAGGACATGATCGCCCACCACCCCATCGGCGGTGCCGCCGATCGGATAGCAGATGAGCCCCCGCGCCATGGCCTCGGCCTTGATCCGCGCGTGTACCCGCGCGCCCGGATCGAAGGGCGACTTGGCGTCGCGGTCGGCCACCAGTTCGAGGCCCAAGAGCAGGCCGCGGCCCCGGATATCGCCGACAAACGGATGATCGGCGAAGCGCGCCCGGAGCAATTCGGCGAAGACCTCGCCTTGCGCCTGGACACGGGTGATGAGGCCGCGTTCGTGAATGGCGCTAAGGACCGCGAGAGCGGCTGCGCAAGCGGTGGGATGGCCCATGAAGGTATGGCCGTGCATGAGGACGCCGCTACCCCGGGCCACGGCGTCATAGATCTTACCGGCGAGGAGTACGGCGCTCAGAGGCTGATAACCCGCCGCCAATCCCTTGGCGATCGTCAGGATGTCAGGCGCGATGCCTTCCTGTTCGCAGGCATGCAACGTGCCCGTTCGGCCGATGCCGCACATGACTTCGTCGAGGATCAGCAGCACGCCATGGCGGTCACAGATATCGCGGATACGCTTGAAATAACCGGTGACCGGTGGCACGGCGCCGGTGGTGGCGCCGACGACGGTTTCGGCGATGAAGGCGGCGACGGTTGCCGGGCCCAGATCCTCGATCGTCGTCTCCAACGCGTCTGCGGCGCGGCGGCCGTAGTCCTCGGCCGATTCATCCGGGCGTTGGAGGCGATAGGCGTAACAGGGCGGGATGTGATGGGCATCGATCAGCAGCGGCTCGAACTGCCGGCGTCGGCCCTCATTGCCGCCGATCGCCAAGGCGCCCAGCGTATTGCCATGGTAGCTTTGGTGACGGGCGATGATATGGTGGCGTTCGGGCTCGCCGATCTCGAGGAAATATTGGCGTGCCAGCTTGACCGCGCCCTCGGTGGCCTCCGACCCGCCGGAAGCGAAATATACCCGCTCGATCCCCTCCGGCGCGTCGCGAATCAGAAGATCGGCCAGTTCCTCGGCCGGGCGCGAGGTGAAGAAGAAGGTATGGGCGAAGGCAAGGCAGTCGGCCTGATCCTTGATCGCAGCGTTGATGTCGGGATCGTTGTGGCCCAAGCATGAAACCGCGGCCCCGCCGGAGGCGTCGATATACCGCTTGCCGGTGCTATCGATCAGGTAAATACCATCGCCGCCGACCGCTTCGGGTAGTGGTTGGCTGATCTGGCGATGAAATATCCTGCTCATGTAATATGGGCCATTCGCGCCCGTCGCTCAAAGCGAGCCTAATTTCCGTTCATTGAAACCCGACCGGATCAGGCCACTGGGGTCAGTAATATCAGCTTGAACCACTATCACCTGGTGATCAATAGGGCGCGCCCGAGTGTTTAGGCTATCTCCAAATCGATCAACCAACCTCCTTGGGCATGTCCGCTTGTGGCGGTGGTCTCAACTGATCGACGCAACACTTTATCTTAAACGGCAAGATGGAGTGTTTAGCAATGGGTCGAAGATATGGTCGAGGTTTCAGTACTGCGGAGAAGACGGAGTTGTGGGATCGCTGGCAGCGCGGGGAGTCACTGAAAGCGATTGGGCGGGCGTTTGGCAAGCCGTCGTCGTCTATATATTTCCAGCTGGCGCCGTACGGCGGGATTCGTCCTCGGCCACGGCATCGCTCAAGGTTGGCGTTGACGCTGGCGGAGCGTGAGGCGATATCGCGCGGCATTGTGGCGCGGCGGTCGATCCGCTCGATGGCTTCGTTACTGGGCCGCTCGCCGTCGACGGTGAGCCGTGAAGTTCGCCGCAATGGCGGCTATGATGGCTACCGGGCGGCGGCGGCCGATGCGCAGGCCTGGGTCCGCGCCCGCCGCCCGAAGCGATGTAAGTTGGCGAACAGTCTGTGGCTACGCCAGACAGTGTCGCGAAAGCTCGGATTGAATTGGTCGCCCGAGCAGATAGCTGGCTGGTTGAAGAGGGTGCATCCGAGAGAAGAGTCTTATCAGGTGTCACACGAGACCATCTATCGCAGTTTATTTGTTCAAGCCCGCGGTGTGCTTAAGAAAGAGCTGCTTCAGCACCTTCGATCGAAGCGCACCATCCGCCGCTCCAAACAAGCAACTCAGAAAGGCGGTGCCCACGGGCAAATCAAGGACATCATCTCGATCCGTGAACGCCCGGCCTCGGTTGAAGATCGGGCGGTGCCTGGTCACTGGGAAGGCGATCTCCTGTCGGGATCGAAGAACAGCCACATCGCGACCCTGGTCGAACGCCATACGCGTTACGTGATGTTGGCGAAGGTGGCCAATAAGGAGACTCAGACGGTCGTTTCGGCGCTCATCAAGCAGGCGAAGAAGCTGCCGGTTGAACTCT
>NZAK01000118.1 GCA_002687515.1 Rhodospirillaceae bacterium | reverse complement strand
CGCGGCGCGATGCGGATCCATCGGGCAAGCGCCGCAACGCCCCCGGGGAGCCGATTTGACCCACCGCAGGCCGGGTGCTTTTGACCCGTGGACGTCGTCGCACATCTTTGCTGATGCGCCGCATCGCCATGCGAAGTGCTCCTAGCCACGGGGCAAAATCATCCCGGTCAAATGGTTCCATTTGGTCGGAAAATGCTCTAGTTTGACCGAAATCCGGCAGAAAGATTTAACGCTGGTGTTGCGTCGACCGGTTGAGGCGGCAACCCAAAGCGGACATTCGGGGGCACATATAAAAGGGTGATCACCGTAGAGTTTAAACGTAGCGGTTACTGGATGACCCGTTCCACCGGAAAGCAAACGGCTACCGTTGTGCCTTGGCCGGGTTCGCTTTCGATCTCAATATCCCCGCCATGTGCTTCAATCAATCTTTTCGATAATGGTAATCCAAGTCCCACGCCTTCCTGGATCGGCAGCAGTTCGTTTTCAATCTGGCCGAATTTCTCCATCGCCTTGACCAAGCCGATTTTGTCCATACCTAGGCCGGTATCAGACACCGATAGCACATAGCAGCCGTCTCGTCGGCAATGTGCGCCAAGCGTTACTTCACCATCGTCTGGTGTAAATTTGATGGCGTTCGACAACAAGTTGACGAGAATTTGCTTTACCCGGCGCTCGTCGATGTAGATTGCCTGATCATCCCCGTTTATCTTATTCACCAGACGCACATTCTCATGATCGGCACGCTGTTGGACCAGGCGGACCGACGCTTCCGCGATTTTGGACACCAGCACCCGTTCTTCTTGCAGTTCGAGTTTGCCAGCTTCAATCATCGATACATCCAGGATATCGGTGATAAGGTCCAACAGGTGACCTCCCGATTCATGGATGTTTTGGACATATTCCTGTTGCTTGTCGTTGGCCAATTCACCGAACACGCTGCTCTTGAGGGCATCGGAAAAGCCAAGTATGGCGTTCAGGGGGGTTCGCAATTCATGGCTCATATTCGCCAGGAACTCGGACTTGGCGCGGTCGGAATATTCGGCCTGTTCCTTGGCCTTTATCAATGACTCTTCAACCAACTTACGTTCGGTGATGTCGTGAACGGTACCCACCAGACTTTCGGGTTCGCCATCGGCGTCACGGATCACCTTCCCTTGAGCATGAATGAACCGGATTTCACTGTCGGGTCGGATAATCCGATATTCCATATTGTAGTCGCGGCCACCCTTTAATGCCTCTTGTTGTGCGGTCAGTACGGATTGCCTATCTTCAGGGTGCACGGCATTTAGAAAATCATCAAAGGTCACCGCCGGACCATCAGGATCCAGGCCGAAAATATTGTATTCTTCGGCGCTCCATTTATATTCTCCGGTTACGACGCTCCGATAATAACTGCCGAGACTGGCGATTGATTGGGCTTCGTTAAGTTTAGCCTCGCTTTCAGTTAGTTCTGCCGTACGTTCCTCAACCCGGCCCTCCAATTCGGCATGGGATGTTTTAAGCGCCTCTTCTGCATAGCGGCGTTGAGAAAGACTTCTCTGCAGCGTCCAAATCCAGCCGAAAATACCTAACAATAATCCAACGACAAGAATTGTTAGCGCAGTATAAATGAGTTGGTCGCGGCGCTCTTTTTCGCGCAATTCAGGATCAAAAATAAATGTTCTGGCGTCGAAATTTCCTTTAATCAGTCCACTATCTTTTAGAGCGGCATGCATACGCCGCCAGCGTTCCGGATTGGTGTGGCCAAGTTCGACGATTGGGAAAAGCGTCAACTCTCTCACCGGCTCAATCTGGAAACGATTGAACCCCCTTTTGTCTTTGAGCGGAATTTTGCGCTTAAACTCGGTTGAGATGCGGTCCGCGATCTCTTCTCCATGTGTCAGGGCATATTCCCAGCCTTTTAGACTGGCAGCGACGAACTTTTCCACCACTTGAGGGTTATTTTCGACGAAATTTTGATTAGAAAAAATCGCGCTGCCGTAAAAATCGACGCCATAGGTTGATGCACGTAGGCGAACCAATTTCAGCCCCAGCTCTTTCGCCACCCAGCCAGCCGAAATGGTGTAACCCGAAGCGACATCGACATTTCCCTTGGCCAGATCAAAAAGCCCATACTTCTCCTTAAAGCGTGTCGTCTTGACCAGCGCGGGATCGATATTTTCTGCCCGCATCATGGCTCGCAGTTCAACGCTCGCGATCCCCTCCGGGCCAAGCGTTCCAACACGGAGCCGAGTTAGATCAGCGGGACCGTTAAGTTTCGTTCCGACCTTGGCGTAAAAGGCGACCGGGCTCTGCTGGAATATGGATGACACCACGACCAGCGGCGCTCCCTTGTCGCTTGCTTTTAGGATGTCGACGCCGCCGACGCTAAAATCGGCGCGGCCTTGGGCGACCTCCCGCGTGGCTTTGTGAAACTTGCCATCGGGCTCGAAAGCCGACAGAATTTTCACCTCTAGACCGGCCTTTTTGTAATAACCCTGCCACTTGGCGGCATAGTAACCGGCGAACCCATACTGGTGGTCCCAGCGGAGCTGCAGAGTGACTTTTTCCGCTGATAAGGCTTGAGCCGCTCCACCAATCACAAACAGGCCCGTAAGAAGAAGAATTTGAGACGCAAATTTCATATGAAATTGCCCCCGCTCAAATCACTCATTGCAAATAGTTAACAAACTCACCTGAAGAGCAATTGGTTATTTAATGATAGACTTTCAAGTTTTTCAACGTAGGAGTAATTGACGATGTCGTGAGGATCTCGGCAAATTTGACTTGCACCGATTACAAACCAACTCTTGCCACAAATTATTCCAATCAGAATAGGGCCAAGAAAACTCATTCCAATGTCGGCTTTTGGGGGTAGGGGTTGAATGACCGCTTTTGACTCGAGGCGGACATTTTCAGGGGTACCTGCAAGCAGGGCTCAACCTGCCGCGCCACGAACCGCGGCTTTACTGCAAAAGCTTGCAAACAGGACGGGTTTGCCAGGCCGTGGTTTTTCCATTAAGCGCTGGTCGCAATGGATTTCGGACTGCACTTCAATGGCTGGGAACTGGCGTTCCTGGCCGCCGCCGCCGCCATCGGCGGCTTCATGCGCGGCTTCGCCGGTTTCGCCACGACGCTGATCATGGTGCCGCTGTTCGCCCTGTTGATCGAGCCCGCCGAAGCGGTCTTTATCGGCATCACCATCGACGTGATGGCGACCGTGGCCCTGGTGCCGAGGGCCGTCCGCGACGCCGAGTGGCGGCCGATCATCCCGCTGTTGACGGCGAGTATATTGGTGATCCCCCTGGGCGCCTATATTTTGGTTACCGCGCCGGTGCCGGCGATGAGGATGGCGATTGCCGGCATGGTGATCATATCGGCGCTGGTGCTGCTCAGTGGCTGGCGTTATCGGGGCCCGAAGACACCCATGTTGTCGGCGACGGTCGGCGCGGTGTCGGGCACGCTCGGTACCGCGACCGGTGTCGGCGGCCCGTTTTTGGCAGTTTATTTCCTGGCCAGCGATTCGGCGTCGCGGGCGGTCCGCGCCAGCTTAAACGTGATGGGATTTATCAAGATGTCGCTGTCGGCGGTGGCGATCGCCTATGCCGGCGGTTTCGGCTGGCCGACCTATAAACTAATCGCTCTGTTGCTGCCGGTGATCCTGGTTTTTACCTGGGTCGGCGCCCGCGCCTATATCGGCGTTTCCGAACGCAATTTCCGCCTGGCGCTGAATTGGATTCTGATGATCGTCGGCATCGCGATTATGCTGCGCGCGATCCTGTCGCCATAGACAAAATGATTTATGTGGAGGCGTACTAGGCGCTTTCGGAGAGGTTCTGGGCGCTGATCGACATGATCTTCCGGGTGCCGCCAATCAGCAGATCGATTAAATAGGACTGATCGAATTCCTGGATTTTTTCGGTCGTAAATACCATCGTCAAACTGCCCTCGACGACATCGTTTTGATTGAATATGGGGGCCGCTATACCGGCCAGGCCGGGGTCGACTTCGCCAACCGAGGTGCAATAACCGGCTTTCCTGATTTCACGCATTCTGCGCCTGAACGAAGGCCAGTCATCACCCTGTCCCGCCTCGGAAATAGTCTGTTCGGCGTTGTCGAAGAGCCGCCGTTTCTGGCGCGCCGGCAAATGGGCCAGAATCGCTTTCGATGTGGCCGACAGAAACAACGACATCGGGCGGCCCCGTTCATAGGCCACATCGAGCTCAACGCCGGCCGCTTCCTTATGGGTGCAGACGACCTTTTCCCTGTAGAACCGGGCCAGCAGTACGGTCGCTTGAGTTTGCTTCGCCAATTGCTTCATGATCGGACTGGCGATGGTGGTCAAGGGGTCTTGAAAACGAATAAGGCGGTCAAGCTCGATAATTGCCGGGCCCAGGATATAGCCCTCGCGGCCAAGCGGGCATAACAGCCCGGCTTCGCTCAGCATTTTGAAATAGCGATAAGACGTGCTGCGCGATGTTCCGATGATTTTTGCGACATCCTCGGCCGAGCAAACGGAATTCCGCTCATTATAGAGTTCGAGAATACTCAGCATTCTCGACAAACTGTTGCCGGGCTGCCGCGCCTTTGCTGCATCTGGTTCCTGCATCGGTATATTCTGCGCTAAATCCATCCGGTACCGCTCTAATAGCCCGGCCGCGCCCCGGGACCGGCGCCGCCATTGCCGCGCATCGGCGTTCGTTCGATGGCGAAACCTTGGTTATAGGCGGCCCGCAAAATGATCACCGACTTGATCAGCCAACCGCTGCCGAGCATCAATAATCCCGCCGCCAGGGCGATCCAGGAAGCCCCCGCGGGATCGAATAAGACGGCGATGGCGAAAATCACCGGCAAGCCATGACCGGCAAGGGCGAGCGTCTTCGAAATGCCGGCCAGTGCCTGCTTCGTGCCGGTCGGCGCATCGCGCTCAAGGTTTTGCCTGTATCGCGACCAGGCCCAGGCGCGGATGGTGGTAACGACGATGACCACGCCACCCCAAGTGGCTGCATTGGAGGCAACGGCAACGGGTGTGAAAATCACCAGCAATATGGTGAACAAGCCAAACCCCTCGACCAGCCCGCTCGACACTATCAGCGGCACGATTTCATCGGCGCGCCAGGCCGGTATTCCCCTGGCCGCCTTTATAATGCGGGCCTGGCAATAGACGAACCCCAACGCGATAACGCCGGTCGCCAACGACAGTCCGGTCGCGCCGCTGTATATGGCCAGCAGTCCCAGTGGAAAAAGCGGTATCGCGACAAGCGACTCGCGGGTCATCCAGGAGGTGTTGATGTTTTTCATGACATTCAATGGAGCGCGGAGCGGACGGCCGGTTTCCAGCCATACGAGAAACAGACCGAGGCCGACGAACCCGAGCCCCGCAAGGATTGGCAACTGGACCGGGATGGCCATCAGCGAGGCCAGGGCCGCGGCGATCAAAAGACCGGAGCCGGTGCCGCCGCAAATGAAGTTGCCCGCCGCGCGCCAGTCCCAGTGCTGCTGCAACCACGGAGCCGCGCCGCCGATGTCATTGCTGCCGCATGCCGTATCGGCGTAAGCCTGGGCGGAGCCGTCATCCTGCCCGTTGGCCGCCCATATATAATGAAAGCCGGAATTGGTGCCGACTTCCTGGTGCATGCGGAAGGTTTCGTTTTCGCGCAGCAGGGTTGAAACGTTGCTGCTCGCTTCTTCGAGGTCGCCGAAATGAAGCGCCTCGGCGATACAGGAATTGACACAGGCCGGCGTTGCCTCGGGATCGATGCCGGGCGTCAGTCCATTTTCCAGGCCGTAATCAACGCGCTCCGAACAGAAGGTGCATTTCTGCGCGACACCGATGCGTGCCGGGTCCTCCCGCTGGGCCTCGTTTTTCATCTGGCCGCCGGCGCCGTAGGAGAAGACCGGCTTATCGACCTTGTAGCGGGCCTGATAGGGACAGGCGACGGCGCAATAGGCGCAGCCGATGCAGAGGTCGTAATCGATGGTGACGATGCCGTCGGGACGCCGGTCGGTGGCCGTCGAGGGACAGACATGCATGCATGGCGGATCCTCGCAGTGCATGCAGCCGACCGGAACGAAGGTTCGTCTGACATCCGGAAATTCGCCGCTCTCGATATCAAGGACGCGGCGCCACTGGACCGAAGGCGAGGTGGCGTTGGTGTGCTTGCAGGCCGCCGTGCAGGTCTGACAGCCGACGCAACTGCGCAAGTCGGCGACCATCGCCCAGCGGGTCATGAGCGTTTATCCAGCGGCCGTATCGAAGCCCTGGCGAGATCGGCCCCGGAACCTGTATTGTCGGTAAGGTCCAAAAGCATGGGTATCAATTTATTGACGCTGGGAACGTCGAAATCCTTGGCCATCGGCGTTACCCAGTGATTGAACTGTCCGACCATCAGAATGGTATCGGGTCTGATTCCCTGACGCGGCACCGCTAACCCACGAACCGTATTCCCCGATGGCGCCTTGATTTCAACCAGGCTGCCGTCCTCAATGCCCAGTTCCCGCGCGCGTCCGGCGTTCAGGATCACGCCGCCATGACCGGCAATATTATCGGCAACCTCTTTGATCATCTGAATGCCGACATTGGCGCCCCATGCATACTGCATGCTGCGCGCCGTGATTGCCCAGAACGGATAATCACCGATGTCGCAGTCATATTCCTTTTCCAGGGCCTTTTCCCAGATTCCCGGGATGTCGTGCCAAACCGGGATCGCCGCGTACTCGGCGAGCTGCTTATCCCACCAATCGATATCCTTCTCGTGCAGGCGATTGCCCAGCTGCCTGCCGGTGCGGAGCAGGCGCTCCTGGTAGGGCAATTCATAGCGCAGGCCCTGCTTTTCCAGTTCCGGAGTCAAATACCAGTTGATCTTGGCGAAATCGGAGACCCGAAACCCGTGATCCCGGTAATAATCGAGGCCGTCGGTATGTTCGCCTCCGGTCACCTCGGCGCTGGCCGAGCGGCAGGCCGCATTCCAGATCTCCTCCACCGAATGGGGCTCGTTTTCATCGAGCGAGAAATCGTAATTTTGGGTCCTCAGAGAAACCCCGGTCGCGCCTTTGTTGATGGCCCTGTTATATTCCGCCAGCATGCCCGAGCGCTTGGCCAACTCGGTGGCGATCCAGGTCATGTCACGGACATCGCCAAGCGGCTCGACCGCCGGTTGCCGCAGGCAGAACCCCTGATGCTCCCAATAGGCCTCGACCGTGGACGTGCCGCCAATCCGGATAATCTGGGTGCTTTCCAGATCGGTGCATTCGGGCAACAGGATATCGGCGTAATGATTGGTTTCATCGTGGGTGTAGGAAAACGCCGCGACAAAGGGAAACTTTACGATGCTTTTTTCCAGCTCATCGGTGTCCCAGAAAGAAACCACGGGATTGGTTCGAAAGGTTATCCAGATATCCGGGGCCGTCATCTCCGGCATCTTCGGAAAAGCGCCGTCCTTTTGCGTCATCCAGCCAAGCTGTGTCGGGCCGAGCGACTGCGCGTAGCCGGAATTGCCGACCAGGGGCACCAGCATGCGTCCGGCATGGCGCTGGTTCGGGGTTGAATCCCATTCATCCCTGGCCGTCGGGTTCAGCGGATAAAACATGAAGCCATCGGGCCCCGGCTCGACGCTTTTAAGGCGGTCGCGGCCCGATTTATTGATGCGCACCATGGTTCCCAAGAGGCCGCCCGGAACTTCCAAACCACCGACCAGACAGGCCATCATGGTGCGGCCCCAGCAACATTCGTATCCGCCCCATCCGTTATTCACGGTTTTGCCCAGCGAGATCGAAACCGGCCGATAGGGAAGAATGTGGCCGTCGATCTCGACGGTCTCTCCGATGCAAGCATGATCGAGGAATTCATTGGCCACGCGGCGGATCGAATCGGCGGGAAGATCGCAAATTTCGCCTGCCATCTCCGGCGTCTGCGAGGCCATTTTATCGACCAGGATGGTAAACGAGGTGGCGCAACTTTGCTGCTCGTGATGCCAAATGTCGTCATCGGCGCCAACCTCGATACCGGAAACCGAAAACGCGCCTTCCAGCGCCGGATCGATACCGGCGACATCATGGGCGACCGCGGCTTCCGACTTGTTATCCCAAACCAGCGGCTTTCTGGTTTCGGGATCACGCATGAAATATCCGTTGGGGGCGACCAGATAAGGAGACGAGGTCCGTGTTTTTAAAAAAGGAATGTCCAGCCTGTCGCGTGAATTTTCGTAGAGCGCGACATGGACCATGGCCAACAGGAAGGCGGCGTCGGTTTTCGGCTTGATCGGAATCCATTCCGCCGAACAGGCGCCGGTGACCGACAGATGCGGCTCGATCTGAACCCGTTTTATTCCCCTGACGCGCGCGTCGGCATGGCGCCTGACACCGCAAACGCCGCTTGCCGATTCGGTGCCCGCCCCAAACGAGACTAGGTAATTACACATCGGCGTATCGGGGCAAACGGTGAAACCCCGGTGCCAGAATTCACCGTACAGGTGTTCGGAATGGGTACACTTTACCCCCTGTCCGCTGCCGAAACTGAAATCCACCGGCCCCCAGGCGGCCATCAATGCGGGCAATGTTCCGGCATAGGCAACCGGCGTTCCGCCGCCGCCGAGACTGACCGCCAACCGGGCATAGCCCGATGCATCGAGAACCCCCTTGGCGCGGGTCTCCTGCAATCGCCCGGCAACGATGTCCAGCGCCTCATCCCACGAAATCGGAACGAAGCCCGGATTCTCGCCTTTCCCCTTCTTCGGGTTGGTTCGCTTCATCGGCGTTCGCAGGCGGTTCGGATTATAGGTCTTTTGCAAGAGGCCGAATGCCTTGACGCAGGCCCTGCCGCCGGCCGGATGAACCTCGGCGGCCTGGAAACAGGGTTCGATCTCGACGGCAACGCCATCCTCGACCTTGACCGTTATAAGGTCCGGCCCGGCCACGCACTGGTTACAAAAGGTGGTAACTTTTTTGATGTCTTTTTCGGTCATTTGAGCCTTCGATCATCTATCCGTTTCGGTTTCATCCGGGGCAACGCATCATCACCAGCCACCTGCCGGAATTCTATTCTCACGGTTACCAGAATTTCCGAACGGAGCGCTTCGATCAGCGATTTCCGGAGCCTGTCGGATTCCGCGCACTCGGTCGTCAGCTGTCGGTCCTCGGTGTCGATTTCAACGGTTATCCGCTCCCCTTTTTGATCGTTTTCCAGAACGATCAGGAAATTATCGGTAATTCCGGAATAGCCGGAAAGGACTTTCTCGATCTGGATCGGATAGATATTCACACCCTTGTAGATGATCATATCATCGACCCGGCCCATCAGCCTTGTTATCCGCCGGTGCGACCGGCCGCAGCCACAGGGCCCTGCGATAAACGCCGCCAGATCGCGGGACCGGTAGCGGAAGATCGGCATCCCGACCCGCGCCAAGGTCGTATACACCAGTTCACCAACCTCGCCCTCGGCGACCGGTTGGTCACCGTCGGGATCGATTAATTCGACCACGAACTGATCTTCCCAGATATGCATGCCGTCCCTGGCCGGGCATTCGAAAGACAGCCCGGGGCCGTTCATCTCGGTCAGGCCATAGGAATTATAGGCCTTGGCGCCGTAGAATTCCTCGATCTTCAGCCTGGTTTCCTCGGAATGCGGCTCGGCGCCCAGGAATAGGGTATGAAGTTTGGTGTCGGTTTTGGGGTCAACCCCCAACGCCTCGAAATTTCGCATCAGGGATAGGGCGTAACTGGGCATTAAATGAGCCACCGTTGTACCAAATGTCTGCATCAACTGAATGTGCCGGTTGCTGTTTCCGGGACCGGCGGGAATGGTCGTCATTCCCAACAGTTCCGAACCATAATGAAACCCAAGCCCACCGGTGAAAAGCCCATAGCCGGCAATATTCTGAAAGACATCTTCTTTCGACAGACCAACGGCGGCCATGCAGCGTGCCACCAATTCGGTCCAGTTCGCCAGATCATCGCTTGTATGGAAAATAGAAACCGCGGTACCGGTGGTCCCCGAGGACGAATGAATGCGCACGATTTCAGAAAGTGGAACGGTTAAATAGGCAAACGGCCCGTTCGCCCGCAAGTCATCCTTGGTGGTAAATGGCAGGCGTCTGATATCGTCGATCGAGGTAATGGTTTCGGGATCAAGTTTGCCGGCAAAAGCGCCATCTCGATAGATCGGAGCTTGCATCGAGCGAACCACCGAGCGCCGCAGGCGCTGAACTTGAAGGGCATCAAGCTCGGCCCGGGACAGGGTTTCCATCTCCGGGTTAAAATGCCACTGCTCAGCCATTATTGATCTTCCTGACAAATTAATAAAAGAACCTATTTCCCATATAATGGGATTTATGTAATAACTTTCTTTGGCCAATTGTCAATGAATTTTAGAAAGAAATAAGCCTTTTTTTCCTCAGGGCATAAACCGGCCAAATTGATCGGAATTGCCCGGACAATGCGCTAAGATAGCGTCGGGCAATTGGGCCGCTGGGGCGGCGTCGGGGTGATTAACCGATCCATCGCTGGGTAAGGAGGACTTGATGATTCAAATCGACGATTTACGGACCTTTGTCGCTGCCCTCGAGAAACGGGGCCAGCTGCACCGAATCGGAGCCCCGATCGAGCGCGATTTGGAACTGGCCCATGTGGCGGTATTGGGCGAGCGGGCCGGCGGGCCGGCGCTTATGTTCGAGAACGTCAGCGGATTTCAAACCCCGGTTCTGACCAGCGCCTTTACGACGCCGGCGCGCATGGCGGTGGCCCTCGGCGTCGAGCCGGGGCCGTCGATGCCGGGTTTGAGCCGGCTATGGATGGAGCGCACCATCTCCGGCCTGGTGCCGCCGGCAAAAGTGGCCAAGGCCCCGATTTGCGAGAACAGCCTCACCGGTGATGAAGTCGATGTTGGCATGTTTCCGGCGCCCAGGCTTTATCCCAAGGACGGCGGGCGTTTCTTCGGCACCACCGCGTACCTGGTCTGCCGCGACCCCGACACCGGTTGGGTTAATCTCGGCACCTATCGCATGCAAGTCCTGGAAAAGGATCGGGTTGGCGTTCAATTCCTGCAGGGCAAGGACGCCGACGCAATCTTCGCAGAGTACAAGGCGCGCGGCGAGAAGATGCCGGCGGCGGCGGTGCTCGGCGGCGATCCCTTGTTGTTCCTGGCCTCGGCCACCTTCATCGGCGCCGGTATCGGCGAATACGACATCGTCGGGGCGTTGCGCCAACGGCCCGTCGAGGTTTGGGAATCCGACCTGACCGGTCTGCCGCTGCCGGCCAGCGCCGAGATCGTGCTCGAGGGTCATATCGATCCGGACGATCTCTGCCACGAGGGGCCGCTCGGCGAATATACCGGCTACTATACCTTCGGCGACTGGGAAAAGCCGGCTTTGCGGATCGAACGGATTCTGCACCGCGACGATCCCCTGTTCTGGGCCTGCACGGTCGGCAAGCCGGTCAACGACATCCACATGCTGCAGAGCCTCAGCCGCACCGGCGGCATCTGGCATGATTTGGAGACCATGCGCATCCCGGGCATCGAAAGCGTCTACGTGCCGCCCGAAGCCTGCGGCTGGTTCTGGACCATTGTCTCGGTGCGCCAGATGTATCCGGGCCACTCCAACCAGGTCGCCAACGCGGTGCTCGCCTCGTCGGGCGGCCATCACGCCACCAAGGGCGTGATCGTCGTCGATCACGACATCGCCGCCGATGATCTGGCCGGCGTCTGGTGGGCGCTGTCGACCCGCTTCGATGCTTCCCGCTCGGTGCAGTTGGACCGGGGCCGCTCGACCAAACTGGATCCAAGCCTGCCCGAAGGCGCCCGCCACGTCACCGGCCGCATCGTGCTCGACGCCTGTGTTCCCTACGAATGGGACGAAAAACCCCAGGAGGTGGCGCTCGACCCGGCGACCGTCGAGAAGGTTAAGGCGCGTTGGGGAGATTTCGGCTTGCCCGATATCGACCCGAACCGGGTGCCCGGCGGCTGAGACCTAGAGCGGTTCCGGATAGATATGAACCATTTGACCGGGATGATTTTGCCCCCATGTTGGTCCCAGGTGGGCTAGGAGCACTTCGCATGGCGATGCAGCGCATCGGCAAAGATGTGCGACGACGTCCACGGGTCAAAAGCACCCGGCCTGCGGTGGGTCAAATCGGCTCCCCGGGGGCGTT
>NZAK01000117.1 GCA_002687515.1 Rhodospirillaceae bacterium | reverse complement strand
TGCGTTGCGGCGCCAGATACGTTGAAGAAGGTGGCCCGATGGATCCGCATCGCGCCGCGCACCGCGCCAAGAATCCCAGGTGCCCGGAAAACCGATTTGTTCCCATCAAATTGATTCCTATCAATCTTGAACCGCTCTAGCTAATTGTTGAACAGGTGGCATTCGACTTTTCGCTCGTCCCGGTCGAGCATGGCCGGGTTATCGATGCTGCAATTGTCCATGACTTGCGAACATCTGGGATGGAACGAGCAGCCGCTTGGCGGTTCCAGCGGATTGGGGAAGGCCCGGCCCAATGCAATCTCGGGAATGCCCTTGGACGGATCGGGTGTCAGCACCGAATCCAGCAATGCCTGTGAATAGGGATGCTGCGGATCGGAAAACAGGCTCGATGAATCCGCGTACTCGATAAGCCGGCCGAGATACATAACCGCGACATTGTCGGCAAGATGCTCGACCACCGCCAGATCATGGCTGATGAAGACGTAGGTCAAGTTCATTTCATCGCGCAAATCCTGCAGCATGTTCAGGATATGCGCCTGCACCGAGACGTCGAGCGCCGAGGTCGGCTCGTCGCACAAAATAACCTCGGGCTTCATGATCAAGGCACGAGCAACGGCGACGCGCTGGCGCTGTCCGCCCGACAACTGGTTCGGATAGGAATGGATCAGCCGTTTCGGCAATTCCACCATGGCCATGATGTCTTCGACCATCTGGCGCCGCTCTTCCTTGGTGCCGATGCCGTGAACCTTGAGCGGCAGAGAGATGATGGCTTCCAGCGTCTTTCTTGGGTTCAGCGACGAATACGGGTCCTGGAACACCGGCTGAACCTTGCGCGCGATCTGGCGAATTCCGACATTGCTGACCGGCTCGCCCTCGATAAAGATTTCCCCGGTCGTCGGCTTCAACAGGCCAAGCATCATCTTGGCCAACGTCGTCTTGCCGCAGCCGGATTCGCCGACGACAGCCAGCACCTCGCCGCGCTTAACCTGTAAATTCACATCCTGAACGGCGCGCAAGGTTTTTTTGGCCGAAAAAAAGCCTTTGCCGACGGTGAAGTTGCGGCCGACACCCCGGCATTCGAGCATCGGAACATCCGGCCCGGGCTGGCTGCTTCCCGCATCCATCGCCTGAGCCACGTCGTTCATCATACCCCCGTCGTCAATAGATTACCGGTCCCGGCGCTGATGCATTCCTCGACGCTCATCAGGCAGCGATAGCCGCGCCCCTCGCTAAGCTCATTCAATTCGACGCTGCCCGTCTCGCACGCCGCATGAACACTGTCGCACCGGTTACGGAACATACAGCCTTCCAAATCGCCGACCAAGGCTGGAACCAGGCCTCGGATCGACCCCAACCGCTGGCCCGACTTGTTGCTTCCCGGCACCGGGATGCAAGCCATCAGACCCTGCGTATAGGGATGAATCGGTTTCTCGAAAATTTCCTCGGCGGTGCCGGTCTCGACAAAGCTTCCGGCATACATGACCGCCACCCGGTCAGCGATGCGCGCAACCACGCCCAAATCATGGGTGATCAGGATCATCGCCATGTTGAATTCTTTTTGCAGCCCTTTGAGGAGGTTCAATATCTGTGCCTGAATGGTCACGTCGAGCGCCGTGGTCGGCTCGTCGGCAATAACCAGCGTCGGGCCGCACATCAGCGTCATCGCGATCATGACGCGCTGGCGCAACCCGCCCGATAGCTGGTGCGGATATTGAGCCAAGCGGCTCCTTGCCGCGGTTATGCCGACCTTATCGAGAAGATATTCGGCCCGGTCGCGGGCCTCCCGGCGGCCGCCCTTGCCATGATGGATATAGACTTCCTCCATCTGATCGCCGATCCGGTAAACCGGGTTCAGGGAGGTCATCGGGTCCTGAAAAATCATTCCCATCCGGTTGCCGCGTAATGCCGCGAAATCCTTTTTACTGATTTCAAGAAGGTTTTCTTTTTCCAGCATCAGCCTATCGGCCTTCAAGGCCGCGCTGCGCGGCAAAAGATCCATAACCGCCAGCGAGGTGATCGATTTGCCGCATCCGGATTCACCGACGATGCACAAAGTCTCGCCCGCATCGACGTGAAAGCTGATCCCGTCCACCGCGTGCAGCGTTCCCGCCGGAACATCGATATCCACCGACAGGTTTTTTACGGATAGTACGGTATTGGCCGCAGCGCCGGGACCATTATCGGTATTCAACGCAATCTCCCCGGTTTAACCGATTCCCAACGCAAGGATTTTCTTCGATGGGCGTGCATACTCCCATCGACGAACGACCAACCCGCAATCTCATATACGAAGCCCGGCATTTTCGCGGAATTCAAGGCACATGAGCCCATTCCACTCATCGGCGGATTGAGTCTCTCGATATGGTATCGGTACTTGACGGACAATCTGCCACCCTGGCCCGGGACATTGATATCCCTTTTATATTTACCCCCATTGCCTAACACATTGACAAGCCATCTGTGAACAGCTTTTCGCTCGGCCAATTCCGGCCTAGCGCGAAAAGTCATAGCCTTCCTTGACCATACATTCGACCAGCGCCGGGGCGCCGGCGTCGGTCACCTTGATCGCATTTTTCAAAGCTGGAATGAAATCATCGGCGGTCTCGGCGCGGAAGGCCTCAACGCCCAAGGCATTGGCCAGTTCCTTATATTGACCGCCGACCAGATAGGCACCGTATTTCTCGGTCGAGGTGATCAAGGTATCGCGCTCGGCGGCCATCACCCCGTTGTTGAGGACAATCGTCAGAATGGCGATATCGTTGCGCGCCGCGGTTTCGATATCCATGCCAACCATGCCGATGGCGGCATCGCCCATGACATTGATGCACAGCTTGGCCGGCGCCGCCAGCTTGGCGCCCATATTGAGGCCGAGACCGTGCCCAAGCTGCGTCGATTTGCCCCAGCCCAGGTAACCGCCGGGCAGCGTGCACTCCCAGAACGGAAAAAGCTGTTCCCGGGGCGAGCCGGAATCATGGGTAATAATTGTGTTGTCCCGGTCCACGGTCTGCATCAGATCGCGGATGATGCGGTATTGATTGATCGGCACTTCGTCCGAATTCAATTGATACGCCCATTCTTGCAGCCAAGCGTCCTTGGCGGCGCGCACGTCTTCGCGCATGGCCGGTTTTTCCGGAACCGATTTCCGGACCTCGTCGATCATCGCGCGGAGGACCGGCTTGGCATCGCCGACGATGCCAAGCTCCGACGGCACATCCTTGTTGATATCGTCGGCATGGTTGGTCGCATGAATAACCGATTTCCCCGGCGGTACATTCGGATTGAACGGCGATAGGCTGAGGCTGGAGCCGATGGCGAAAACCCAGTCGGCGGCGCCCAGATAATCTTTCAGGGGTTTGGGCGCCGAGACCACCGAGCCGCCGAGCGACAATGGATGAGTTTCGGGAAAACCGCTTTTGCCGGGATTCGTGGTCATCACCGGCAGGTTGAGCCACTCTGCGAATTCAACAAGTTCCTCGGTGGCGTCGGCGCGCAGGATGCCCTGCCCGGCGTAGATTATGGGCGCCTCGGCTGATCTGAGCGCCGTAACAGCTTCGGCAATGGATTTGGGGTCCGGCGCCGAGATTAGGCGCGCCCGGGGTGTGTAGATAAAGTCGTTCTCGATTTCCTGGTTCCAGACATCGTTGGGCACTTCGATCAGGACCGGGCCAGGCCGGCCGTTGCGCATCAAATGGTAGGCCCGGCGGAACACCGAAGGTATCTGCGATGCATCGCTGATCTTGGTGGCCCATTTGGTGATATGATGAAAATTATCGACGGCGTTGAACACCGGCGGCACATGTTCCCGGCCGGCGGCGGCGGCACCGGTCACGATCAGCACCGGCATGCCGTCGGCATAGGCCTGGGCGACACCGGCAAAGCTGTTCTCGATACCTGGGCCGGCTTGCGGCGCGAAGACGCCGATGCGCGCCCCCCGGTGCACGCGGGAATAACCTTCGGCCATGCTGACGCCAACCCGTTCCTGGCGGCACAGGATAGGCCGGATACCGATCCGCGCACATGCTTCGATGAGGCCATTGCGCGGATAACAGGCGATGAAATCCGTGTTTTCCCGTTTGAGAATTTCCGCGATGGCGTCGGCGGCAATCATACTTTTCTCCCTGCTCCGCTCACTCGATCTCCGAATCTGGCTAGACCCCATGTCTAGTCCTGTAGCCGTTCGACCTCGGCGCCGCAGTTGGACAGCTTTTCCTCGATCCGCTCGTAGCCCCGGTCCAGATGATAGACCCGGTTGACGATGGTTTCGCCCTCGGCGGCGAGCCCGGCCAGGATCAACGAGACCGAGGCCCTGAGATCGGTCGCCATCAGTTCGGCGCCGGATAGTTTGGCAACGCCGCGGACAATTGCCGAAGCCCCGTGCACATTGATGTCGGCGCCCATGCGGCAAAGCTCCGGCACATGCATGAAGCGGTTCTCGAAGATAGATTCGGTGATCATCGAAGCGCCCTCGGATACCGCCATCAGGGTCATGATCTGGGCCTGCATGTCGGTGGGGAAGCCGGGAAACGGCTCGGTCATCACATCGACGCCGCAGATCGCGCCGGCGCCGCGTTTGACATGAACGCCGCCTTCGATTTTACCGATTTCGGCGCCGGCCCGCGTAAGGATATCGGCGAGCGCTTCCATGCTTTCGAAATCGGCGCCCTCGAGGCTGAGATCGCCGCCGGTGATGGCGGCGGCGACGGCGTAGGTGCCGGCCTCGATGCGGTCCGGGATGACGCGATAACTGGCGCCATGCAGGGCATCGGTTCCCTGGATGCGCAGGGTATCGGTGCCGATGCCCTCGATCGCGGCGCCCATGGCCACCAGGCAGCGGGCAAGGTCGGCCACCTCGGGCTCGCGCGCGGCATTGGCAATCTCGGTTTCGCCGCGCGCCAGAACCGCCGCCATCAACAGGTTCTCGGTGGCACCGACCGACACCGACGGAAACAGGATATGGCCGCCGCTCAGTCCGCCGGGAGCACGGGCATGGATATAGCCTTCCTGCAATTCGATCTCGGCGCCGAGGCTGCGGAGGCCGTCCAGATGCAAGTCCACCGGCCGCGTGCCGATGGCGCAGCCGCCCGGCAGCGACACCCGCGCTTCGCCCCAGCGCGCCAACAGCGGCCCCAGCACCAGGACCGAGGCACGCATGCGGCGCACCAGATCATAGGGCGCCGTCTTTTCGGCCGGCTCGCCGGCGGTCAAATCGAACACCCGTCCCGAGTGGCCGCCCGGCGCATCGCCGTTCATCTCCACCTCGGCGCCAAGCTCGGCCAACAGGTGCGCCATGGTCGAGATGTCGGCAAGATGCGGAAGATTGGCCAGCGACAAGGTGTCGCCGGTCAGCAAGCATGCCGCCATCAACGGCAGGGCGGCGTTCTTGGAGCCGCCGATGGGGATCCGCCCATTGAGCGGCGCGCCACCACGGATGCGGATTCGGTCCATCAGGCTTCGCCTTTTTCGCCGCTGCCGGCGGCCTCCGCATCGGCTGCCGTGACCGGGCGAGCGCAGTCCTTGCGCCGCTTCAGATTGGCCTTGCGCCGCTTCAGATTGGCGCGCAGGGCACCGGCCAGCCTTGCCTCGCGCGCCTGGCGCGTGGCGGTGATTTTTTCAGATAGGGCCGGCGGATTTTTGGATTTACGTTCGCTCATCAATGTTCTCCCGGGCGGCGTCAACTTGTCGCAACCGGTTGCCCGCCCGGTCAAGGCGTAAATTCGAATTGTGGCGGTTTTCGTCCACCAAGTACGCTTGCCCTCAACACTGCCCTATGGCATGTTGCGCGCCTTCCATCCGGAGCCGCCGTAGCTCAGGGGTAGAGCGCGCCCTTGGTAAGGGCGAGGTCGAGTGTTCAATTCACTCCGGCGGCACCATTATTTTCAATGACTTAGCGGAATTTTCGTCTCCGCTCAATTTCATTACCCCACTGTATCCCCACAAAATAACAAGCTAAATTCACCGAATATCGGCAATTGTGCTCAATTTGATCAACGACCGGTCAATCAGCATCGATGCGATTGTTTGCCCAATTGTCCTCCAACATCGCTTCCTCGCCCCTAACGCATATATTGATCGAGGGCTAATTCCATCCCACCGGTCCACCCCAGGGGGCCTAGAGGGGCCAGTGGGGGGCTTGATCTGATGATAGTATTGGCTCGCTAATATTTATCAGAAATCAGCTGTATACCAGTTTAGCAATTGCTTATAATTGGGTCCTGATTTTGATATGACCGTCAGGCTCATAACCTGAAGGT
>NZAK01000116.1 GCA_002687515.1 Rhodospirillaceae bacterium | reverse complement strand
GTATAGCATTGATTCTTATAGCAGAATCACCCAAACAGGTCATCAATTTAGTAATCCATCTGGGCAATCCGGGTCCAAATCTTATTGCGCCAATTTCATTGGCTTCGAGAATGGTGCCGTCGCGGTCGATCAGATACATGCTGTCCAAACTTGAATTTAAAAGTTCGGATTTTTGAGCCCCGGTATTTTTATAGGTGGCATCTGACATTTTTTGCTGTGAGCCTGTATCGCTACTGGTTCACCTACCTGATGCAATTATTCATCTTTCTTAATATGGCCATCATTATTAGCCTTTCCAATGATCCTATCCGAATAGGGTTATATTGCCCAAATTTGGAGTTCTCTTAAGGTACTGATGTCCGCTTCGGGTCCAGGCTGTGTGGAAACGCTTTCCGAGCTTTCAGGATGGGGCGCTTGTAGGTTCAATTGATATTTCGGTGCGGGTTTGCTGGGTTTTCAGGATTTGACTACTGGCGAGCGTTTATGGGCCGGATATAGCCGTTCTCGGCATTGATTTGGTCATGCGCGGGCGCAAACTGGCGGTGGCGCGTACCTATGCCGCCTGCATGGCCTGGATCAATGGCCTGACGCCGATGATGTTGATAACCCGTTTGAGATTATAGGCGAGCACATGCAACGCCATCTCGGTGCCAACCCGATCCAGTGTTTTGGTGAGAAAGTGCGTCGCCCCCATCCACGCCTTGATGGTGCCGAAGGGATGCTCGACCGTTTCCCGGCGCACGGCCATGATGTCCGGGTTCTGATCCAGCCTCCGTTGCATGGCATCGAGCACCGCCTCATGCTCCCAGCGCTTGATCCGGCGCTCCTTGGCTGGTGTGCAAAGCGGCTTTATGGAGCATCGCTTGCAGGCGGCTGTGTTCCAATAGCCATGCAAGGTCCGTCCATCCTCCTTGCCCATGGAATGGCGCACCAGCTGCTCGCCGCCGGGGCAGAGATATTCATCGGTCTCGGCTAAATAGCGAAAGTCCTGTTTGCCGTAACGGCCCTCCGCCTTGCTGCCCGACGTCAAAGGCTTGGGAACATAAACGGTGGCGTCGGTTCCATCACAGGCCAGTATCTCCTCGCCCTTATAATAACCACGGTCGGCAACTACTTCGAGCTTGTCGGCTCCGGTGCCCTCAAGTGCCATCTCCGCCATGGCCGAAAGCTGCTCCCGGTCGCTGCCCACATTGGTAACCTCGTGGGCGACAATCAGATGGTATTCACTATCCACCGCTGCCTGGACGTTGTAGCCGACAATCCCACTGCCACGCCCGCTCGTCGCCATGGAGCGCGCATCCGGATCGGTCTCTGATATCTGTTTATCCGGAGCCTCAAGCCGCTCGCTTTCGAGCTCCTTGAGACGCTGCATCTCCTCTTTCAGTTTGGATATCTTATCTCCAAGCCGGACCGTCTTGGATTCACGCACCGATGGTTCCTGGCGGTCAGCGCTATCCAGCTGGCTCAGATAGCGACCAATACTTTCGTCAATCTGCTCCATGCGCCGCTTCATCTTGGCGCTCGTAAAGTTTTTGTCGCGCCGGTTGACCGCTTTGAACTTGGAGCCGTCGATGGCCACAATTGATCCGGCAAACAGATCAAGCTGGCGGCACAGCGCAACAAACTGGGTGCAGACGCTGCGGATCGCTTTACCATTGTCCTTGCGGAAGTCGGCAATCGTCTTGAAGTCCGGAGCCAGGCGGCGCGTCAGCCACATCAATTCCACATTGCGTTGGCTCTCAACCTCAAGACGGCGGCTCGACTGGATCCTGTTCAAATATCCATAAACGTATATCTTCAGCATCGCCGCCGGATGATATCCGGGTCTGCCGGTCACTTCCGGAACAACACGGCGAAAGCCCAGATCACCAAGATCAAGCTCATCGACGAAGACATCAATCACACGAACCGGATGATCTTCGCAAACCCAATCCTCAAGTCGTTCCGGAAACAGCGTGCTCTGGCTACGATCCGCACATTCGATAAATCGCTTCATCACAACTCCTCGCCAGCATCAGGATGCGATTCTAGCATGCCTCACGTTTTCACACAGCCTGGACCCGGAGCGGACATTTTTAACTTATCAACGAGCCTTCATTTGACGGATTGCCAGTCCCTCAACTTCTTCTAGAATGCCGCCAAAAAGACAACAACGGGGAGGGAACCTATGTCGGACCAAATGGAACCGCCATCAAGCGATCCCATCGAACAAATCGGCACGATGGTATTTCTGCCGATGGCGCTATCCTCGGCATTGGAATTGGAAGTCTTTACCGTCCTTGGTGAGGCTCCAATGACCGTGCAACAGATTGCCGCCAAGATTGGGGTCAAGCCGCGCCTGCCTGCCTGCTTGGCGCTCGCCGTCGGGAGCGCTGCGTGGAAACGTTGCGCAAGCCAAGGAGCTTCGTCATCGCCGAGGGGCCGACGGAGATCCTCAAGTTGGCGCTTGCTCGAAAGGTTTCCAGAGACTACGGCTGAGGAAGGAAGCGGCCCGGTTCATCGGGGAAAAGGGCTGCAAGCCGACCTTCGAGCCGTTCCGCCTGAAAGAAGACGCGGCCGACGAAAAGAGATAGAACGCACCGAGCAACCCAGGGGCGGCCGCGCCGCCGGGTGAAGCGGACCGTCAAGCACAATTGGAAATGGGCGCCGCCAGGGCGCCTCGACATAAGATTTAGGAAGGGTGCCATGAGCCATCGTGATTTTCGGGAATTCATCGCCGTCGCCGAGCAGCAGGGGCTGCTGCGGCGCGTAACGCGGACCGTCGATAGGAGTTGGGAGCCCGGCTGCCTGATCAAATGGGCCTTCCAGGGGCTCCCCGAGGAGGAACGCTTCGGGCTCCTGTTCGACAATGTGGAGGGCTCGGAATTCGCCCTCGGCACGGGCATCCTGGGCGCTTCGCGCCGGGCCTATGCGCTTGGCCTGGGCGTGGCGCCGGACGAGATCAGCGCACAATGGGAAAAGGCGCTGGTCAATCCCATCCAGCCGGTTAGCGTCAAGACGGCGCCCTGCCAAGAGGTGGTCAAGACCGGCGACCAGGTGCGCCTGAGCGACTTGCCCATCCCGATCTGGACGCCGGGCAAGGACGCCGGGCCTTACATCACCACGACGACGGTGACCCGCGAAGCAAGCTCGCCCAACCAGAACACCGGCGTCTACCGCACCCAGGTGCGTGATGACCGCCATGTGATGATCAATCTCAACCCGCGCCGCCACGCCTACGACCAGGCGGCCACCTGGTGGGCCGAGGGTAAACCGGCGCCCATCGCCTGGGTGATCGGCGCCGAACCCGCCTTCCAATGCGCTTCGGTCGCCTCGCTGGTCTCCGGGGCGGAAGAGATGGCGGTCGCCGGCGGCCTCAAGGGGGCGCCTATCGAGCTGATCCAATGCGTTACTAACGATCTTCGGGTACCGGCCAACGCGGAGATCATCATCGAGGGCGAGGTGTTGCCGGACGAGCGGGACGACGAAGGCCCGTTCGGCGAAAACCTTGGTTTCATGGCGACCATGAACCAAAGGTGTGTCGCCCACGTTACCGCCATCACCCACCGCCAGGACGCCATCTATTACGGCCTGACCAGCCAGATGCCGCCGAGCGAGAGCACGGTCCTGCAAAGTCACGCCAACGGGGCATTGGTGCGCAAGCTGCTGCGCCACGATCTGGGCGAGACCAGCGTCCACGATGTTTTCGTCGACTACACCTATGGTGGCCAGATGGCGCATGCCATTATCTCGATGACGCCGCAGCTTCCCGGCCACGGGCGGAAGGTGGGCCGGGCGGCCGCCGAGATGAGTTCGTTCAAGCGCATCACGGTGGTCGACGAGGACATCGACATCCGCGATCCGGTGCACATGGATTGGGTGATGAACACCCGCTACAACCCGGAAACCGACACCGTCATCCTCGACCAGATCTATATGCGCTTCGCCATGGACCCGTCGGTGGCCGCCGACGAGGACGGGGTGAAGATGGGCAGCAAGATCATCATCGACGCGACCCGCCGCTTCCCCGAGGGCGATTTCTCGCTGTCGTCCAAGGATACCATGATGAGGGCGCTGGAAGTCTGGAAGGAGGCCGGATTGCCCGAGTTCGAGATCCCGAGGCGCGCGCAATTGCGGCTCGACAAGTCGTGACCACCGGTTCCCGGGGCGAAACGGCACACTGGAAAAGATCCCGTCGCTCCGCTCCCCGAGGGATCTCCGAACATGCGCCGGCGCGAGGATAGGCGATGAACGAGATACGCTTCGTAGACACCACGCTGCGCGACGGACATATGAGCCTTTGGGCCTCCAACATGACTACCGGCATGATGCTGCCCATCGCGGCGCGCCTGGACGGGGCGGGATTCGAGGCGTTCGAGCTGATGTCCGGGGCCCATTTCAAGAAGGCCGTCCGCGAGCTGAAGGAGGATCCCTTCGAGCGCATCCGGCTCATCGCCGAACGGATGCCCGGGACGCCCATGCGCATGATCGTCGGCAAGATCAACGTGTTCGGATTCGATCCTTTGTCCATGTTCCGGCTGTTCATGGAGCTCGCCGCCTCCAACGGGATGCGCCAAGCCCGGATATCGGATCCATGGAATGCCCTGGACGGCTGGTCCTTCCGGATCGCGGTCGCCCGCGAGGTCGGCATGGACGCGGTGTTGAACCTGACCTTTTCGATCTCTCCCCGGCACACCGACGAATACTATGCCGAGCGGACGCGAAACGCGACGACGCTGCCGATTACCGGCTTGTGCATCAAGGACCCGGGCGGGCTATTGACGCCCGAACGGACGCGCAGCCTGGTGCCCGCGGTTCTCGCCAACGCTGATGGCATTCCCGTCGAGTTTCATACCCACTGCACGACGGGCCTGGGACCGCTCTGCTGTCTGGAGGCGTTGAAACTGGGCATCGAGACGATCAACACGGCGATCCCGCCGCTGGCCGATGGAGCCTCCAACCCGTCGATCTTCAACCTGGCGGCCAACGCCCGCGCCTTGGGCTTCAGCCCGATGATCGACGAAGAAGCGCTGCGGCCGGTATCGGCGCATTTCACTGACATCGCCGGGCGCGAGGGTTTCCCGATCGGCGCGCCGGTGGAATTCGATTATACGCAATACCTTCATCAGGTGCCCGGCGGCATGATCTCCAACCTGGAGCACCAGCTCCGCCTGGTGGGGTTGGAGGACCGCATGGCCCAGACCCTGGAGGAAACCGCCCGCGTGCGCGCCGAGCTGGGCTACCCGATCATGGTCACGCCGCTTTCCCAGTTCGTCGGCAGCCAGGCGGCGATCAACGTGATACTCGGCGAGCGCTACCGCCAGGTCACGGACCAGGTCATCGAATACGCGCTCGGCTATTGGGGCGAGGAAGGCGCGGCGGCGATGGACCCCGACCTAAAGGACAGGATCCTGGGCACCCACCGTGCCAGGGAACTGACGCGTGTCGAACCGCCCGAACCGTCCCTCGCGGAAATGCGGCGTATCCATGGCGGTGTGGGCGTCTCCGACAAGGAGATGCTTCTCCGCTGGCTGACGAGCAGGGAAGACGTCGACACCATGAATGCCGCCGCCGCCCCCCGGGCCTACAGCGGCAAAAGTCAGCCCTTGATCGAGCTGATCGAGGCGCTGACCCGGCGCCGGGATCGCAGCTTTATCCAGGTGCGAAAACCGGGTTTTTCGTTGACTCTCGGCGGACGCGGCGGTTCACGGGAATAGAAGCTTGTCCCCGCGCGGAAGGGATTTCCGGCATCAACTCCATACGGCCGGATCCTCGAAATCGGGCGCTTGCGAATATCTAGTGGATAGATGATATTCCGGCTCTAGAATGAATGCCGAGGACATCGCCGCAAGGGAACGATCGGCGATGCGGGTGACACAACGGAGGCTTAGCGTGCTTTCCGCCGCCATGCGCCAACTCGAAATTCAGCCGGGGACCCCATGAGCCTCGATGATCTCAAGCCGCAGAGCCCTAGAACGGCGGCCAATACGCGCCTCCCTGGACCGGCGAACGCCTACGGCGAACGCGCGTTGGCGGCGACGCGCGATGCCCAAGCCGTCTGCCGCACGCGCACCGACATCGCCTTCGGTCCCGACTACTACCAGAAGCTCGATCTGTACCTCCCCGACGACGATGTCCGGGACGCGCCGGTTCTTTTGTTCTTCCACGGCGGGGCATGGCAGCACGGCTACAAGGAATGGTGCGGCCACATGGCGCCGGCCTTTATCGACCTGCCGGCGGTCTTCGTCGCCGCGTCCTACCGGAAGGTGCCCGAGGCCAAGTTCCCGGCGCCGCTGGAGGACGCCTTCATGGCCCTGCAATGGGTATGGCGGAACGTCGCGGAGCATGGCGGCGACCCGGATCGCATCTTCGCCGCCGGCTGGTCGGTGGGCGGCACGCTGGCTTCGCTGGTCACCTTGCGCCGCGACCTCTATGGCGGTTACGGCCTGCCTGACGACGTGGTGAAGGCGTGCCTCGCGGCTTCCAGCGGTTACCGCTATCCGGCGGACGTGCCGGCCCCGGGCAACAGCGGCGTCACCTATGGCGAGCTCATGTACCAGCGCCCGGAAGACGAAGCTCTGGCCGAGCCGCTACGCTACGTGGCGGGCAACCGGACGCCCTTCCACATCTCCCACGGCGAAAACGATTTCGCCCATGTCATGGCGTCCAGCGCCGATATGGTGGAAGCCTTGAAGGCGGCGGGGTCCGCTGTCACGCATGAGGTGTTCGGAGGCATGGATCACTATCGGGTCAATCTTGCCCAGGGCGACAAGTCGGGCTCATGGGTGCGGACGGCCCGCGCCTGGATGACGGCGTCGCCGAAGGGCTAGAGCGGTTCCGGATAGATATGAATCAATTTGATGGGAACAAATCGGTTTTCCGGGTAGGCGCGGTGCGCGGCGCGATG